>DASVWA010000490.1:0-3325 GCA_036389855.1 Pseudonocardiaceae bacterium | reverse complement strand
GCCTTCATTTCCATGCATGTGCCTGCGGTGTCCTGCACGGTCATCCACGCGGGATGGGGTGAGCGCACGTAGCCGAGGCAGACAGGCTTCCGGTGGGCGATGGCGTAGCTCTGGCCGTGGGGTGACCCAGATGGTGCGCCTCTGCATGGATCTTCATCGGCGTGCGTTCCCGCGACCGGTCGGCGGATGGTTCTGATGAGCCGAGCGCGGCCCGATCGAGACCTCGTGCATAGCTGGACTTGCATTGATGATTTGAAGTTTCATATTATCGCGGTTCCGGGAGAAGCCGGTGCTTCATCGCGTTGTCGGCTCAGGCGGAGGCGAAGGTATGGGGATTGATCGCCTGGAGGACGAGGATTATCCGGCGTTGAGCGTGAGTCAGGCAGCGGAGCTGCTGGGGGTGCAACCGGCCTTCTTGCGTCGCCTGGATGCCACCGGGGTGGTGCCTTCAGATCGGTCGGTGGGCGGGCATCGGCGCTATTCACGGCGTCAGTTGGTCCGGGCAGCTCGGATGCGTGAGCTGTTCGATCAAGGCCACACGTTGGCTGCGGCTGCGCAGATCCTGGGCTTACAGGATGACCTCGATCGAGTTCGCGACGAGCGCGACCAGGCCCGCGATGAGCGCGATCAGGCCCGCGGGGAGCGCGACGAGGCGCGTGGACGGTTGGGCCAGGCTCAGGACGACGTGCTGAGTACCCGGCGACACCGCGGGATCGGGGCTCGACGCGGCGGTCCGGGGCCGGGCGCGGCATCGGACGGGTCGTCGGGCCAGCCGTCGGCTCGGCCCACGTCGAGTTCGGGTTGAGTGCGTCCCCCGGGGGTCCTTCCGTGCCAGGTCGCCGCAATGTACCAACGCGTCAGCACCGGCTCCCTCGCCGGCCTTGTCATCTCGGGAACACCAAACCTATACTGGTCGTTACAAGAAGTGCCTTGGCTTGGTGCTGGGGCACTGAGTAACAACTGGTCGAGGAGGCGATGATGATGCTGATGCGTACCGACCCGTTCCGGGAGCTGGACCGGCTGACCCAGCAGGTCTTCGGCCAGCAGGGCACGTGGTCGCGTCCGGCGGTGATGCCGATGGAAGCCTACCGGCAGGGCGAGCAGTTCGTGGTGCACTTTGATCTGCCCGGGATAGATCCGGAGTCCATCGATCTGAACGTGGAGCGCAACGTGCTCACCGTCAAGGCCGAGCGGCGGCCCACCGCGAACGGCGAGGGCATCGAGACGGTGGTGGCTGAGCGGCCTTACGGGGTCTTCACGCGACAGCTGTTCCTGGGCGAGGCGCTGGACACTGACCGGATCGAGGCGCACTACGACGCCGGCGTGCTGACCTTGCACGTCCCCGTGGCCGAGCAGGCCAAGCCTCGCAGGATTGAGGTCAGCGCTGGGAGCGCTAAGCAGCTCACCAGCTGATACCCGGCCGGATCCGCGGGTTGGGCCGCGGGTGCCGCACGATTGGGGCGAGTCGGACCAGCCATGCTGACTGCCGTGACCCAGGTTGTCATGGGCTGCGTTCGTCGGTCAGCACCTGGTGTGGGTTTCCGAGGCCCTTCACAACCATTGAGTAGGCAGGCGGCACTTGTGGGGGCCAGGTCCCCTGGCCCCCCGCGGCCGACTCGCGGGACGTCTGATGATGCAGATGATCGGAACGACAAGGAGGAGGTAGCCATGGTGCTTCCGGTGCTGCGCCGCAACCACGCGGCGGAGAAACAGGACCAATCGGCTCGGGAGCGGACCCCGACGGCGAACGAGTGGTCACCGTGGGCTGAGTTCACCGAGTTGCACGACCGGATGGGCCGGCTGTTATCCGAGGCGTTCGCTGACGCGGATCGGCCTGGTGCGTGGCGGCCGGCGGCGGATGTGGAGGAGACCGCCGAGGCGTATCTGGTTGAGCTGGAGCTGCCCGGGGTGAAGCGCAAGGACGTCTCGGTGGAGTTCGGCGGCGGAGAGCTGGCCGTCACCGGTGAGGTTAAGGAGCGGGAACGGGTGGGGTTGTTACGGACCCGAACCCGACCGGTGGGCCGGTTCGACTACCGGGTGATCTTGCCCGCCGACGTGGAGGAGGACCAGGTGGCAGCGTCGTTGTCAGACGGGGTACTGACGGTGCGAGTACCCAAGAGCGAGAGGTCCCGCCCGCGCAGGATCCCGATCAGCAGCTGACAGCGCGCGCCAGCGGCGACCGCGATGGGACGCAGTTGTCATAAGGCAGGAGAGGCGGGGCAGGGGGCCACCCGGCGTTCCTCGGCCTGCATCCGGCGTTTTTCTCCGCGGGGTGGGTTACCCCAACGGCGCACGAACGACGCCGTCGGTGGTGGCCTTCACCACCGCAGGTGAGCGGCTGGTGGGTCAGCTGGCGCGGCGCCAAGCGGTGCTCAACCCGAAGGGCACGATCTACTCGGCGAAGCGTTTCATCGGCCGCCGTTACGGGGAGGTGCGCACCAGGGCCGACCAGGTGTCTATGAGGTGATCTCCGGGCCAGAGGACGGGGTGCGGTTCTCGATACGGGGCAAGCAGTATCACCCAGATCCTGGTCGCCGAGGCCTGCGCCATGCTGCGCACCGAGAGCACGGTGGACTGGTCCGACGGCTGGCCGGAGCTCGACGACGAATCGACCGCGCCGGGCCTGCCGTTGCCGGTGAGTCCAGTGTGGCCGAAGTCCACGCGGACGAGGTCGGTGGGCTCCAGCTCGATGCCGTCCACCTGCGATCCATGGTCGTGGTCATCGAGACAGTCCTTCCAGCCGGAACTGGGTGACGCCTCACCAGCGGGGGCGGAAAGGCGTCGACCCACGGCGCCTGAACGAAAGACCCCTGCGGGCACGTCCTCATGCCCGCGACGTGGGCCGCCGGATCAGCAGTCAGCTGGTAGGACTGCTCAGGGCCAGCTTGCCCAGCAGATCACGGGCCTGCTCCGCGTGCCGCGGCTGGCACAGCACGTCGTAGCGCCCGGCGACGATCTGGCTGGCCGAGGTGAAGTCACGCCGGCCCCGAGTGGCGCCGTAACCCGCTGCGGCGAAGACCACACCAAACACAAGGCCGCTGACCAGCCCAACCACGATCGGCGCCCATGAGCCGGGCACGGGGCTGAAGAGACTAAGCAGCAGCTCGACGAACAGGCCGAACCAGGCACCCTCACCACTCGAGGACGCGGAGCAGCGCTTGTGGACTCGAGGTGCACAACAGATGTTAGCCAGTGGGTGGCTCTACGGCGCGAGCCATGCGTTTAGCTGGTAATAGCAGACGGCGGACGGAGGAGGGCGCCCGATGGAGGTGGAGCAAACACCGCTGCCGGGGGTGGGGATCCGGTACGACTTCGCCACCGCCGC
>DASVWA010000489.1:0-3815 GCA_036389855.1 Pseudonocardiaceae bacterium | reverse complement strand
CTTTGTTACCAAGATCCACCCCCAGAAAACCCCCAGGTTCACCGCGCGACTCATGTGCCGTGCCCCCAGTCTGCGTTCATGATCAGTGCTGCCGCATCAGGCCTGCCGATGATCTCCAGCACCCGGGCCGCGTCCTCCGAGGCGATCTTGCGCCCGAGGTAGTAGTCCTGCGTCACCGATACTTGGGCCTGCCCAAGCTGGTCGGCGATCTTGCGAGCAGCCACTCCAGTGTCATCCATAGGTAACACTGCCTAGCAAATTCGAGAAGCTGCTGCCCTTCCCCAGTTCGGCACGCCGTCCCGACGACCCAGCAGCACCCCGGGAGTGGAACCCGGCGCCACCCAGGCGACATCAGGCGATCTACACCCATCCAGCACAATCACCACCGAAACCGGCCGATTAGACCGGATCAAGATCCGAATCGGCGGCGGGAAACGTCGAGGTTAACGCCCAGTGGCGATGCGAAGGGCGAAGAGAGTGGGCCAGAATTTGCCGGTGACAAAGATGCGATCAGTGGTCGGGTCGTAGGCGATGCCGTTGAGGACGGCCTCTTTCGTGAACTCCTGGGCGTAGCGGCTGTCGACTGGGTGATCTCCTATCGTTGAGATGGGGTGGATCTGGCCGGGCGGGAGGATACCTGTGAGGTCGAGGTAGGAGGTGACGATCCCGGTGCGGGGATCGATGCAGACGATGATGTCGCGGTGCCAGACGTTGGCCCAGATTTGGCCGCGGATGTATTCCAGCTCGTTGAGCTGAGTCAGCGGCTTGCCATCCATGGTGACCGTCAGAGTACGGGTCTGCTGGTAGCTGATTGGGTCCATGAAACGCAAGGTGGCGCTGCCGTCACTGGTGATCAGCGCCTGGCCGTCGTAGGTCAGCCCCCAGCCCTCGGCGGGGTAGGCAAATCGTCCGATCGGGGCCAAGCTGGTGCGGTCATAGACGTAGCCGTGATGGCCTTTCCAGGTCAACTGCACCAGCTGATCGCCTACTGCGGTTAGGCCCTCGCCGAAGTCGGACTCGACAAGCTGATGGGACTGGACCACTTTGCCAGAAGACAGATCCACCTGGCGCAGCGTGGAGGCCCCCCTAAGGCCGGTGCTTTCATACAACTGCCCATCGACCCAGACCAGTCCCTGAGTGAAGGCGGCCGCATCATGCGGATAGTTGGCCAGGACCTGGTAGGAGGCCCGCTGCGCCCGCGTGCCGGTCGTTCCCGATGAGGTAGCGCTACAAGAGGCCAGGGCGCAGACCAGGGCCACCACCAACCCCACCACCGCGATCATCAATCGTGGGTGCGCTGCGCGCCGACTGTCCAAGGCCCGGGGTCGCCATCGAGGATCCCAGCGGCCAGCTGCCAGGTGTGCGCTCCTGTCCACGACACCCTCCTGCTGTCGGACAACATGACCAAACCATCGCCCGACACCGAACTTATTCACGGAGGAGCCTGTCGCCGCAGAACCTAAGTACATTCTGCCGAGAATCACGTAGTTCCGTCATCTGGGCACCCACTCGATAGATCAGCGCTCACGTCCGAACCCCCTCGGTGAGCGCGGTGTGGCGGTTCCCTCCAGCAACCGCCACCACCAGACCATCCGAGCCCCGGCAGGCCTTCCTGGCGATAGCGACGCAGCCAGGCGTGCACCGTCTTGCGCGACACCCCATAACGCTCAGCAACCTCAACAACGGGAATGCCGCCGGAGACGACCTCCATGACAGCGTGATAACGCTGCTCCACGACGCTCAACTCCACGAGCATCAGCCCCGGCTCCGCCCACGCGACAGCAGTCGCGCGAAGCAGACCCGAGGACGGCAGTGTTACCCATCATTTGAAGCCGGTGTGTCACCCATCAGTCGGAGTCAGACACGGTGTCTGGTTCCACGTGATAGGTGCCGTTTTGGCTTCGGGTGATGGGTAACGGTGCCTAGCCGGTTTGGTGGTTGGTGGTGTGATCGAAGGCTTTGTGGCGGTGGACCTCCTTGCGGCTGGTGCGGGGGCAATTTTGCGCAAATGGTCGCGGTGGTCATAGACGCATCGGGCGAGCCAGCGTGCCTGGTCGCGTCCGGTCGGTCCAGCGAGTGGGTGACGAGGTAGAGGCACTTGGGCGCAGCTTGTTCGGTCGGGAAGTGCCCTCTGGCTCGCACGGCGCGTCGGTAGTGGGCGTTGAGTGACTCGACCGCGTTGATCGAACAGATGATCTTTCGGATCTCGACGTCATAGTCGAGGAATCCCATAGACTTCACTGTCCTATACTCAATGCTGTCTACGGGTGGTAGATCGCTGGCAGGGGGGTTGCTGTGCGGGTCGCAAAGCGAGTTCTGCTGTGTGTCGCGGTGTTGTCCTGGGGTTGGTTTCTCCGGGATTGGATCCTGCTTACAGCCCGGCAGTGGTGGCGCAGGAGGCACTAAGTACGAGGTGTTCTCAAGCGTTTCTGCCGTTGCCTGATCCGGTGTGTACACCGGATCAGCAGAACCCCGGATGTAAGCGCAATGGTGCGGACCAGGACACCGTCCACGACGACGTGGGCGAGGGTGGTCTCCAGGCGCAGAGTGATGCGCCGGTCGGCGAACTGTTGGCCGATCGAGTGGTAGTGGCCACCGATGCAGACCATGCCGACGGCATTGACGGTGCGGTGGATTTCCACGGGTGCACCGGCGGTGAGTTGGGTCCAGGACGGCCGGGCCGGTGGCGCCCCGGCGGGGCGGGCACCTTGAGCGCGCAGCCGGGCCAGGTCGGTGCCGCCAGCAGTTCTTCAACGTCTCCGTAGGAGAGCCCGTGGCGCAGTACCAGCGAACTGCGAGCGTGGTCACATCCGGAGGGAAGCGGAACCCCGCGAAGCTGAACCTCAGTGCTGGCACGCAACGAGAGCGACGACGCATAGACCAAGCCTTCCTGATCTTGCTCTCCACCGGCGCAACAGACCCTTCCGGACGGTGACGGGACGCGCATACGATCTGGTCGGGCGGGACGCCGCGAGGTGATGGCGATCGTCGCGGTGAAGCCGGTGATTGTCAGCGCAATTCTCGCGTTGGCAGTTTGGGAGACCCTATGCAACTGACATTTGACTCCGTCGGCGATCTGGAAAGTGCGCTTCGGCGCGCGGCGGATGCGCACGGTCAGCACGAGGAGCAGATCGGGCGCCCGGACCCGGACTGGCCGAGCTGGTACGCGGTGTACCTCGAGCGAGAGCAGGCCGGGCGCGTCGAGCCGGCCGAGCAGGGATCAGCAATGGAGGAGACCGTGGCGCGGGCGATGATTAAGGATCACTTCGACGCCTCCACCATCACAGTGGCCGGCGGGGGACCACGCGACGACATCGTCCGCGCTTCCGAGATCTACGCTGACGACGCCGTGCTGGAATGGCCCCAGGGCGGCGAGCGCATCCGCGGCAAGGCCAACATCATCGCCTTCAGGTCCGCCTACCCGGCTCGCCTCGACTTCCAGATGCACCGGACCATCGGCTGCCACAACCTGTGGGTCAACGAGTACACCATTCGGTACGACGAGCGGCCCTACAGGGTCGTTGGGATCATGGAGTTCCGCGACGGCAAGGTAGTCCGCGAGCGCATCTACTTCGGGGAGCCGTGGGAGCCGCCGGCCTGGCGGGCACAATGGGTCGAGCGGATGGACCCTGAGGCGCCGCAAGCCTCTGCGTAACGTGTCGCGGCCTGAGCTTGTCGAAGACCGCATCAACGCTTCGAACGACCGCGTTGCGCTCCACTCGCTCCGCACACTCTGCGATTGCTTCAGGTAGAAGCTTGAGGTCGTGGTGGTGCCGGTCTCCGACGGACGTCAATCGGGCCAAGAGCTTTTATGA
>DASVWA010000488.1:0-1723 GCA_036389855.1 Pseudonocardiaceae bacterium | reverse complement strand
AGCTGCTTGATTTCCGAGGGTGTGGGCTCATCGAGTCGTCGTTGGGCCCACTGCTCAAGGACACGGTTCCAGTAAGTGCCGTACATGCGGCGTGTTCCCTCCGTGACGGCCCCGCTCACGATCGGGATGTATTCGGCGAACGTGGGGACCCGTGACCTGATCCGAGGTGCTGAGAGCAGGTCCTCTGGCGAGATGCCCAGCCCCGCCAGCAACAGGCGTGCCGCGTCAAGTTCAGCAGAACCGGTCATACGAACTCACCACCATCCAATCCGACCACGGCTCCGGCAAAGTCGTGATCAGCATGTCGTGACCTGCGGCGGTGGTGCGACACACCGCTGAAATGCTGGGCCGGCATGCCCCCCGCGATGATCATGAAGGTTCCTACACCTGTTGATCGCCACGAGGAACCATGCCTGCTGCGTCAGCATCGCCGATCCACCCTGTCGTTAACCACCTCGTCGACGCTGTTGACCACCAACGAGTTGGGCATGGCGTGCTGAGGGTGCTTGATGCGGTACCCGACCCTCGTAGGCCCCGGGGTGTTCGGCACCAGCTCAACACGATCCTGGCGCTTGCGGTGTGTGCGGTGATGGCGGGGTGCCGGTCGTTCACCGCGATCGGCGAGTGGGCTGCCGGTGCGTCTGAGCAGGTTCTTTGCGCCCTCGGTGCCGGGTGCGCGCCGTCTGAGTCGACCATGCGCCGTGCGTTGCAGCGCCTAGACGGTGACCAATTGGACGGCGCCATTGGCTGCTGGGCAGCCGGGCGGACCGAGCCGAGTGGCACCCGGCGCCGACTGGTCGCCGTGGATGGCAAGCGGGTCCGCGGCTCGGGCAACGGCACCGTCGAGGCGCGACATCTGCTGGCCGCCATCGATCACGCCCACGCCGTGGTGCTGGCGCAGCGCGAGGTCGGCTGCAAGACCAATGAGATCACCGAGTTCGCGCCGCTGTTAGACGGCGTCGACCTGACGGGCGCGGTGATCACCGCTGATGCCCTGCACACCCAAAAAGCCCACGCCGACTACCTCGTGCTCCAGCGCGACGCCCACTATCTGCTGACCGTCAAGGGCAACCAGCCAGGGCTGTCTGCCCAGCTCAAGGCGCTGCCCTGGAACCAGGTCCCGATCGCTCACACCAGCACCGACCGGACGCACGGCCGTGTCGAGAAGCGCACCGTCAAGGCTGTCACCGTGACCACCGGCATCCTGTTCCCGCACGCGCGGCAAGCCATTCAGATCACCCGCAAGACCCGCCGACTCGACGCCACCAAGTGGACCACCGAAGTGGCCTACGCGGTCACCAGCCTGGCCGCCGAGCAGACCACCCCAAATCAGCTGGCCACTTGGGTGCGCGGCCACTGGCACATCGAGAACCGCCTCCACTGGGTCCGCGACGTCACCTTCGACGAAGACCGCTCCCAAATCCGTTCCGGCAACGGACCGCGAGTCATGGCCTCCCTACGCAACCTCGTGATCAACATCCTCCGTATCAACGGCACCACCAACATCGCTCAAGCACTACGACATCACGCATGGGACCCCCTCCGGCCCGTCACAGTCCTCACGACCTGCTGAAATACGACTTTGCCGGGACCGTGGGCTCACGGGTGTGGGATGTCCGAAATCTTTGTATCGAGCCCGGTGTGGGCCGCGAAATAGGCGAGCATGTCGGCCGCGAGCCCCACAGCCCGGCTGGCGGCCCGGCCGCCGTGACCAACGTCGTCT
>DASVWA010000487.1:0-1506 GCA_036389855.1 Pseudonocardiaceae bacterium | reverse complement strand
GATGCGCACCACCGTGTCGTCGGCGGGAAACAGCACCATCGGGCCGTACCGCGCGTGAGCCGCCCGCAGCGTCGCTAGCCATGCTTGGGTGGTTGGTGCGCTGACCTGCAAGACGCTGTGCCATAGCCTGGAGCGGCAGGTCGGCGCCGTCGGGGTGAGGGAGGCGCCCACGATGGGGACTCCCGTGTCCCGCAGGCCCCGAGCGATGGCCAGCCCCGTGGGGGTTCCGGCACCTGCGATCAGCACCGGCGACCGCTGCCGATCGGCGGGATTACAACCGTTACTGTCAGTCATCTGTGTGACGCTAGCTTATGGCGCAACAAGGCACACCGACAGCCAGCTTCGCGCCGCACCTTGTCGACCCATCCGAGCCTGGCCAGCTCGCGCGGACGGCACCTTAGCCGGGATCCACCGACGGTCGATGAGGCTCCGTCTGACGGGTTTGGCGCCGGCTAGTCAGCCGGCGAGGCGGCGTGCGGTGTCCTTGAGGACCTCGGTCAGGCAGCACCGGGCTGCCGTGCCCATGCCGTTGAGCACCACCTGCAGCCGGCTAGCGGTTTGCAGGTCGATCTTACCGATCATCGCCACCGCCCTACCGGTCACGGCCAGCAGGATGCGTCGGCGGTCGTCGGGGTCGGGCGTGCGACAGACCAGCCCGGCCCGGGCGAGCCGATCAACCATCGTGGAGGTGGCCGGCGGTCGGGTGCCCAAGGCCTCAGATAGCGAGATCAGTGTGATCGGAGCCTTCGCGCTGATGAAATGCAGCGCGAGCAACTGGGCCAGGGTCATCTCGCTGCTCGCCCAGGCGGCGGGGCGGGACGACACCATCTTCCGCAGGTGGTCGGCAAGCCAGCGGGCATCATCGGCCGTCACCATCAACGGTCTGGCCTCTCCGTCCGTTCTCTCACCATCGGTCAACAACCTGGGCCATAGCACGAACGGCCCCAAACTGCCCGGAAAGTCCGGTCGACCTGGGGCCTCTCAACTCGGCGGCCATCCCGTCCGTCTCTCCCTGTCACGCGCTGTGTCACCGGCTACGGCCGTGTCGACGTCGCGCAGCGACCGACACTTGCCTACGGGAAGGTTATTGACGACCCTTAATACTTACTATAGTACTAGTACTTACCATACCAGTAGTACCTTGTCCACATGCCCCTCCAGGCCGGCCCTGCCGATGAGCGCAGCAGGACCCACGGCGCGCTGGCCAGCGTCAGTCGAGCCCGCATCCTTGCGCTATTACGCGAAAGCGCCACCGCACTGGACGTACAGCAGATCGCCCAGCAAAGCGACTTACACCCCAACACGGTGCGCTTTCACCTAAAGATCCTCGTCGATGCCGGACTGGCCTGCTGCCACTCCGACCCTCGGCGAGGTGCCGCCGGGCGCCCCCGGCTTCTGTACACCGCCGCCGCAGACCAGTCAGGCACCCTGCATCAGCGTGGTTATCAGCTGCTTGCCGACATCCTCGCCAGCTACCTCGCTGCCAGCAGCACGATCCCCAGAGGA
>DASVWA010000486.1:0-2004 GCA_036389855.1 Pseudonocardiaceae bacterium | reverse complement strand
GAGGATCTGCGGACAAGCTGATGTCAATATTCTTGTAAAATATCTGCAAATCAGCACAATTACCAGACGTGCTAGACCAGGTCGGAACACGCTGTGAGCAGCTCAGGATCGGTTGGTCTTGATTCGCATCCATATCCAGCGACTGCCTGCAAATACGCTCCTCGTATCGATCGCTAGTTGTATGAGGGCCGGACGTTGGTGACGCGGGTCTTGAGTCGGGATGCTGGCGGTTGGCCGCCCGCGGCGCTGTGGGGTCGATGGTAGTTGTAGTGGACGTTCCAAATGGCGATGGCTTGTGAGCGTTCGTCCTCGCTGGCGTATTCGCGGGCGTAGAGGAGTTCCTCGGTCATGATCCTCTGGTAGCGCTCGGCCTTGCCGTTGTGGCGTGGCGTGTAGGGCTTGGTCTTCTGGTGGCGGGTGCGATGGCCGACGATGCGGGCGAAGTCGTTGGAGCGGTAGCAGGCGCCGTTGTCGGTGACGATGCGGTGGATGTGGGTGATGCCGTGGGCGGCGAACCAGACCTTGGCTCGGGCGAGGAATGCGGCTGCGGTCGTGCCCTTCTCGTCGTCGAGTGGTTCGGTGTAGGCCAGTCGGGAGAACCCGTCCACGATGGAGTGCAGGTAGAGGTAACCGGCCTTGGCGCCTGCGGTTTTGGCGCGGTCGACTGCCCGCTTCTGGGCGCTGTTGCGGCCGTGGATGCGCCACCCGCCGCCGTCGGGGATCCGGCCGACCTTCTTCACGTCCAGATGTGCCATGTGACCCGGCCAGCGGGCGATGATCTTGCCGGGCTTGCGGTTGCTGTGACCGCTGGGGTCGATGAACCTGCGCTGACCAAGCCCGAGTCGGGTCAGGTGGCGGGTGACGGTGCGGCGGTTGATGCGGAAGTCCAGCTCGGCCAGTTCGTGGGTGATCCAGTTGGCCGACCACTTCTTCTCCCGCCGCCAGGTCTCGATCCGCTCAATGACCCATGCAGGGGTCGCGTCCGGACTGTGGTGTGGGGTTGAGGGCCGGTCGTGCAGGCCGAGCTCACCATGGCGGCGCCACCGGTTGACCCACTTCGACGCGTACGCCCGCGAGATTCCCATCTCCGCGGCGACATGACTGATCGGGCGCTGCTGACAACGCTGCACCAGACGCAGTCGGCCTTCGAACGACAACGGGGCACTACGGTGGGACATGAGGGGCAGGTCCTTTCGCTGGCTCGATCCGCCCCGGCAACGGCCCACTTTCCACCCTGCGCAACTCCCGCGACGCGAGCGGTCCCGCGCTGCTCTTCATCCAGGCCGAGATCGGCGCCGTCGTCCGCGGCGTCAAGGCCGGCGAATTCGATTACCCGACCTGACTGACGAGCTGACCTGACCGACCGGCACCTCGCCCTGCGGGGACACGCCGGCACCGCACGCTGCGGGAACGCGGGCTACCGCTTCCCGACGGTGTAGGTCAGGTGGGTCACCCGGGATGATGCGTCCGTGCGGGCCTGGTCCAGCGCGAGGCGGTCGGGGTCCACGCGGTCGAACAGGCGGATGCCGGTGCCGAACAGCACGGGCGCGAGCGTAATCGAGAACTCGTCGATCAGGTCGCTGTCCAGGTACTCCTGGATCGTCTCGGCGCCGCCGGAGATGCGCACGTCGCGGTCGCCGGCGGCCTCGCGGGCCTGGTCGAGGGCGCTGGAGATGCCGTCGTTGACGAAGTGGAAGGTGGTGCCGCCCGGCCGCTCCCACGGCTCGCGCCTGGTGTGGGTGACGACGAACACCGGGGTGTGGAACGGCGCCTCCTCCGGCCACGCCTGCTCGCCGAGGTCGAACATGCGCTTGCCCATCACGCTCGCGCCGGTGCGTTCGAACGTCTCCCGCACGATGTCGTTGTCGCGCCCTTCCTCGCCGCCCGACTAGCGGCCGCCGTACGACCGGCGCGCCGACGTACCGCTCTGACCGCGGCCGGGGTCATCGCGTGAACGTGAGGTGCGTGACGCCGCTGGGCGTCGAGACAGCCTCGATGGCGTAG
>DASVWA010000485.1:0-1608 GCA_036389855.1 Pseudonocardiaceae bacterium | reverse complement strand
CTCCTATGAGGTCACGACGCCCGTCCGGCCGCGTGCGTTTGCGGCACATCAAGCAGGCCGACGGATCGTTCCCAGGACAGCCGATGGCGTCGGTCAAGCATCGAGTCAGACCCACCCGATGCGCCGACGCCATCCTCACTGTCAAGCATCAGCTGAAACCGCAACGTCAAGCATCAGGCGGGACTACACATACGCGACCTCGTGTCTGTCTAGTTCCGGATGATGGGTGCCGTTTTGGCTTCAGGTGATGGGTGACAGTGCCTAGCCGGTTTTGTGGTTGGTGGTGTGACCGTAGGCCTTGTGGCGGGCGACCTCCTTGCGGCTGGTGCGGGGGACATTCTTGATCAGGTGCTCGTGCTGGTCGTAGACGCGCAGGGTGGTGTCGTCGACTTCGATGGTGACGATCTGGCCGGCGTAGCGCAGTCCGACTTGGACGCGCTGGCCGATGATCTGGGTGCCGCCGCGGCAGGAAACCGTGCGCTGCACCCGGGCGGGGCGTTGGTCGATGGTCGGAGCGGGGCCGGGAGTTCGGGCGCCCTGAAGCCGGGCGCGTTGGGCGGGGCACAGGGTTAGTGGGATGGTGCGGGCCAAAACCCCGTCCACGACGACGTGCGCGAGGGTGGTCTCTAGGCGCAGGGTGATCCGCCGGCCGGCGAAGTGCTGGCCAACGGAGTGGTACTTACCGGCGATGGACACCATGCCGACGGCGTTGACGGTGCGGTGGATCTCCACCGGGGCACCGGCGGTGAGTTGGGTCCAGGACGGTCGGGCCGGTGGAGGCCCGGCGGGGCGGGCGCCCTGAGCGCGCAGCCGAGCCAGGTCAGTGCTGGTCATCCGGGAGGGCAGGGTCTTCAGATGCTGACCGGCCAGGCTCAAGTGCACGGTGGTGGTGTCGATCCACAGCGTTAGTTTGCGTCCGGCCCGCTGCGGGCCCAGCCAGAACTGCTGGCCACAGATCCCAAGGTTGCCACTGGCCGGCACGACCCGATCGATTTCCACGGCGTCGAGGGCCAGCGCCTCGGTGGTCGGGGGTGGTGGCTCGGTGGCGCCGGTGACCGGCACAGATTGCGCCGCAGCAGCGGTCAGGGATTCGTCGTCGGGTTCGTCATCGATCGGCTTGGTGCTGTCCGGGCCAGGGCCGGTGGGGGTCAGTTCGGGGGGCAGCCACAGCCCGAGAACGGCGCGCTGCTCAAGCGGCACGGGGTGGAATCGCTGCGCAGGAGTCTGCATGTCTAAGGATTGGTGCGGGCGGGCGGTGTTGTACTCGGTGCGCCAGGCATCCACCGCGGTCTGCGCGGCCTCCAAACTGTCAAAGGGGCCATGCGGGTCGAGCAGCTCGAGCTGGATGCTCTGATGCCACCGCTCGATTTTGCCGGTGGTGGTGGGGGACCGGGGTTTGGTCAGTCGTTGGGTGATGCCGTTATGCCGGCAGATCCGCTCAAACAGCACCTCTGCCGGGCGAGGAGCCCCGAACCGGCCAGTGAATTGTTTGCCGTTGTCGCTGAGCACTTCCTCGGGCACCCCGTACTCGGCCACCGCGGCCAGAAACGCGGTGCATACCGCTCGGGTAGTGGCCCGGGGCACGACCTTGGCGATCACCGAGTAGCG
>DASVWA010000484.1:0-12314 GCA_036389855.1 Pseudonocardiaceae bacterium | reverse complement strand
ACCCTGATCATGACCCGCATGCTCGATCAGCCGTGGAGCCTGGTCTGCGTCGATGTGACCACTTGACCGGACAGGCACCTGCTGGTTTGATCATTCATCGTGAGCAGTACTCCCTTCCTCGTCCGGCGGTCCCCGGTGGATCTGCTTCGGGTGGCGAGTGCGCTGTGTCCGGCGCGGTGAACCTTCTACCTTCACTGACCGCGCCTGTCTAGTGACCCACCCTGCTTAGGGTGGTGGTCCCGCGCGGTCGGTTCACCGACTTCGCGGAGGATTCCCGTGTACGCCGTCCCTGATCTCACCGTCCCCGCTGCCGGCATCGCCCGTAGCGGCGGCCCCACCAGCTTCGCCATGATGCTGGCCGCGCATCCTGAGCGATGGCGGCCGCTGGTCGATTACCGCACCGACACCCGCTGGTACCGGTTGCTCGAGCGCACCGAGCAACGTGAGGTATGGCTGCTGTCCTGGCTTCCCGGCCAACGCACTGATCTACATGACCACGGTCCGGCAGCAGGGGCCTTCGCGATCGCGGCGGGCACGCTGACCGAGCGGGTGGTTGCCGTCAAACCAGGCCGGGCCCCGGTAGAGGTCACCCGGGCGCTGGCCGCCGGGCACTGCCGCGCCTTCGGCCCGCACTACATTCACCAAGTGGTCAACGCCGGCGCGGTCCCTGCAGTGAGCGTGCACGTCTACACCCCGGGCCTGTCGGTGATGAACTGCTACCAGGTGGAGTCCGGGGAGCTGCGTCATGCCGGCGTGGAGCAGCCCGGGGTGGACTGGTGAGCCGCCCGGACGGCTCACACAGCATCGGCCAGATGCTGGCGCAGGCGCGTTCGCGGCTGCAGCGCGTTACTCCCGCCCAGGCTCGTGACGCCCTTGCTGCGGGTGCCCTGCTGGTGGACATTCGCCCGGACTGGCAGCGCACCGCGGACGGAGCGGTATCGGGTGCGCTGCTAGTCGAACGCAACCATCTGGAGTGGCGTTTCGACCCGACGTGTGATGCCCGGCTGCCGCAGGCCACCGGCTACGACCTGCAGGTGATCGTGCTCTGCTCGGAGGGCTACGCCTCGAGTCTCGCCGCGGACTCGCTGCGCAGCCTAGGCCTTCACCGCGCCACCGACGTGATCGGTGGTTTCCGCGCCTGGTCTGCCCAAGGCCTCCCCATCCAGCACCCCGAGCGCCCACCTCGTCGACGTGGAGACATATCGGGATTATGACGGCGCCGGTAGGCCCGTTATGTCTCCACGTCGGGGACGGTCCGCGATGTGGAGCGGCACGGAGACGGTGGCGGGTAGCTTGGGGCACGGCACTGGAGTGCCCCATTGGGTGGTCAGCGGGAGCACGCCCGCCCACGCTCGGCCTGCCGCCACGTCGGAGTCGTCGTCCACCGGTGGTCCGGTCCGGACCTTCACCGAAGCCTCATCGAGCGGCACGGCCAGCACCGTGGTGGCGGCAAGCTCCTTGCGGGTGGGCTGGCGGCTGTGGTCCCAGGACCCGGGCGCGAGGTGCTCTACCAGCGTGCGAAGACCGTGCCGCAACTCTTTGTCATCGGTGACCTTCCGCGCTGTGCCGTGGATCACGGCACTGGCGTAGCGCGTACAGCTCGGCGGGGTTGTGGCCAGCTCGCTCGCGGTGGCGGCGCAGCGTGCTACGTGCGGTGGGAGACAGCGTCATGGTTACTACGGTCCCGGAAGCAGGTGCCTTTCGGGAGTGGCCATGTGAGGTGTGATCCCGACAGGTCGCGGCGCGGGCTCGCCGTGGTGCTACCCCGGTGGGTCACCGTAGTCCGGTAGTAGGGTCTGCCGCCATGACGGATCGCAGGCTGCGCGTCGCCGTGGTCTTCGGCGGTCGCAGCAGCGAGCATGCAATCTCGTGCATCTCGGCAAGCAGCGTGCTGACCCACTTGGACCGGGCGCGATTCGATGTCATTCCGGTGGGCATTAGCCCTGAGGGCGCCTGGGTGTTGGGTACCGACGAGCCGGCCGAACTGATGATCCGGGACCGGGCGCTTCCCGCTGTAGACGGCAGCGCGGTGGCGCTTGCGTTGCCCGGTGATCCGACCAGGCGGGAACTGGTGCGCATTGCAGGCGCCCGATCCGGCGAAGTCCTCTCCGCGGTCGATGTGGTGTTCCCCGTGCTGCACGGGGCTTTCGGTGAGGACGGCACCATCCAGGGGCTGCTGGAGCTGGCCGACCTGCCCTATGTCGGGTCCGGCGTGCTGGCCAGCGCGGCGGCAATGGACAAGCAGTTCGCCCGCAAGCTGCTGGGCATAGCGGGTCTGCCGGTCACTGATGCCGTGGTGCTGCGCTCCGATCACGCCAGCCTGACCCCGGAGCAGCGCCAGCGGCTGGGATTGCCGGTCTTCGTTAAGCCGGCCAGAGCGGGCTCGTCGACGGGTATCACCAAGGTGTTGGACTGGTCGGAGCTGGACGCCGCGATCGCCACCGCTCGCGCGGTCGATCCCAAGGTCCTCGTCGAGGCGGCGGTGATAGGTCGCGAGATCGAATGTGGCGTACTGGAGTTTCCGGACGGCCGGATCGAAGCGTCGCTACCTGCGGAGATCCGCGTGGTGGTCGCGGACTCCGCGGGTTGGTACGACTTCGACGCCAAATATCTCGACGACGCGTGCGAGTTTGATATCCCAGCCAAGCTCGACGACGACGTCACCACCGCACTGCGGGCGATGGCCGTGTGCGCCTTCCGGTCGCTGGACTGCCAAGGCCTCGCTCGGGTCGACTTCTTCGTTGGACCCGACGGCGCGTTGACCGTCAACGAGATCAACACGATGCCCGGCTTCACCCCGATCTCGATGTATCCCCGGATGTGGGCGGTGACCGGGGTGGATTACCCGACCTTGCTGTCCACCCTGATCGACACCGCGATGGCCCGGGGGACTGGACTGCGCTGAATCGTGCACCGTTCGGGTGAATTGCAGCGTCCAATTCTCGAACTTTTAGTTGAGTAGGTGGGTCCGTCCGTGTCGGAGTGGGCGTTCCCCGCACGGACGGAGACGGGCCACTGCGTCCTCGATTGCGGCCGTGTGGATGTGTTTCGGCGGCTGGCGGGGAGGCGTCCCGATTTTTCCTTCATGCGAAAGCAGCGACAACGGTGTTCCGGCCGGTGAGCACGACGCGACGCTCATCGAAGACGGGCCCGGTGACATCGCAGGTGATCGGTATCGGGATGGTTACCGGGCCCGGCACGCACAACCAGACGACGATGACGTCGCTGACGAGTGCACCGAACCTACTGGGTTGACCGAACCCGCTGGGCCGACCGAGGTCTCTGGTGACGGGGGCGAGCCTCGCACCGGTACGGCGGTCGTCGAGATGGCCGATGAATGGGACGGGCCGGAGGACTTCCGGTTCATCGTCCGTCCTTACACCTGGACCCAGGGTCGGACCCGACCGGTGCAGGAGCTCGCCGTCGAGACGTTGGTGTCCACCAGCGACATAGGCAAAGACGTCGCCACGGCCCGCTCCGCAGAACACTCGGCCATCGCGGGGCTGTGTGTGGATGTCCGCTCGGTCGCCGAGGTCGCGGCCCTGCTGGCGGTGCCGCTAGGGGTAGCTCGAGTACTGCTCGCCGACATGATCGACACCGGCTTGGTGTACGTGCATCGCAACCCGACCGAGGCTGGGAGCCCACCTGGCCTTTCGCTGATGAAGCGGGTGCTGTCCGGGCTGCACCAGCTGTAGCGCGATCAGCGCGGTGTGTTCACGTCGCGCTGCGGCAGGATGTCCGCTATGACGGTGGCAACCTGCTGCAGCGGTCCGCTGCCGGTGACCAGCGGTAAGTCCACCACGATGTAGACGGGGCGATCCACTGCAACCCAGGTACTCGTACCAGGGGCGGGTAGTTTCAGGAACTGCACTCCGGAGACGATCAGCAGTCGCGAGGTCGCAGTGAGAGCGGCAGGCCGGTCGAGTCCGCAGCGCAGCACGACCGGCGGCTCGCCCCACGCGGCCGCGCCAGCCGGGGCTGTGCCGGACGGGGTCGTAGCAGCCAGTCGTCGCTGTTGCAGGGTGCCCTGCTCGCCGCCGTCGAGCTCGTCGGGCAGGGCGGCCAGCAGCCGCGTGCAGTCCGCCGAGTCAGCCGCCGGTGCCGGGACGCTGACCAGCCCGACCGGACCCTGAGGCTGGCCCCGTACCTGCGCGGCAACGACGAGTACCGCCACTACGAGCGCCACCGGCAGGGCCACTGCGATCCCGAGCAACCAGCGCGCGAGGTTTGCTGCCGGGGTAATGGTCGATTGCGCCACTGCGGCTGCCTTCAGGACAGGTGCACGACGGGACAGGTCAGCGTGCGGGTGATGCCGTCCACGTTTTGCACCCTGGCGACCACGAGCTGACCCAACTGATCCACGTCGACGGCCTCGGCCCGCACGATCACGTCGTAGGGGCCGGTGACGTCCTCCGCGCTCGCGACGCCGGGCAGGCTGGCGACCGCTGCGGCCACTGCGGCGGCCTTGCCGACTTCGGTCTGGATAAGGATGTATGCCTGAACCACGGCGTGGCCCTTCGTCTTGGTGGCTCGATCGGAGTAGGAACGAAACCTACCCTGGATCGGGGGTGTGACCGTGTGTCCTGCCGGTGATACCACCTCGGACTTGCCGCCGCCCGAACCCGACTCGGTAGCCGATCTGGGCGAGTTCGGGCTCATCGCCAGGCTCACCTCGGCGCGGGATCTGCCACCGGCCACGCTGCTCGGTCCAGGCGACGACGCAGCGGTACTCAGCGCAGCGGACGGTCGCGTCGTGGTCAGCACCGATGTGCTCGTCGAGGGGGTGCACTTCCGGTTGGACTGGTCCACGCCGCACCAGGTCGGACGCAAAGCGGTGGCCGCCAACCTGGCAGACATAGTGGCGATGGGTGCGGTGCCCACTGGCCTGGTCGTGGGCTTGGCCGTGCCCGGGCGCACCCCTGTGTCAACTGTGGACGATCTTGCTGACGGGATGTGGGAGGAGTCCTCGCAGGCCGGAGTGGGCATCGTTGGCGGGGATGTGGTGAACGCGGCTGAGCTGGTCGTGTCGGTGACGGCCCTCGGCGACCTGCAGGGCCGCGCGCCGATCACCAGAGCCGGTGCTCAGGTAGGGGACGTGCTGGGATTGTGCGGGAGGTTGGGTTGGTCGGCTGCGGGCCTCGCCGTGCTGCGCCGGGGATTCAGATCTCCACTAGGGGTGGTGGGCGCACATCGTGTCCCCGAGCCGCCCTACGGGGCAGGACCGCAGGCCGCTGCGGCGGGTGCCACGGCAATGATCGACATCTCGGATGGCCTGCTCGCCGATGCCGGGCACCTCGCCGACGCCTCGGGCGTCAACATCGACATCGACTCGGCGGCGCTGCCGGTGCCTTCCCGGCTGATCGAAGTGGCCTCAGCGCTGGGTGCCGACGCGCGGCACTGGGTGCTCACCGGCGGGGAAGACCACGCGCTCCTGGCGAGCTTCCCCGCCGCAGTCGCGCTGCCCGCCGGCTGGACGGCGCTCGGCACGGTCCGGCAGGGTCGCGGCGTGACGCTCGATGGCGAGCGCTATGCAGTGCTTCCAGCGGGCTGGACGCACTTCTCGTGAGTGCGAAACAGTGTTCCAGCACTTGCTCGCGCCGATCAGCAGGTTCAAGGTGAACAGAACTACAGCAGCCACGCGCTCCGGGAATCCGATCCCGATCGGGCACGAGCGGCTCCACCCCGGGCCGACCGGTGCGCCGGTAGGCGAACACCACCACCTGCCGCATGCGGCAGCGTTTGGCTAGGGACACCGCGCTGCAGTCGGTTGCGGTCAGCCGGTGTGGTGGCACCGGCTGCCGGACAGGTGAGTCGCGGCGCCGTCGTCCGTGGGCTCAGCAGGTTCTCGGGCAGGGCAGTCGGATCGTGCGGCATGTGCCCAGGCCAGGAACGCGACCGCGGTGGTGCACCGCTGGTCACTCCACAGCTCGCGCATCCAAGTCCTGTCTCCGGATCCATGCGGTTCAACGCGCACCGCATGCAGGCGGTTGAACTGGCAGCACGTCTTGGTAGCTGCTTGCCGTGGTGGTGCCGCGCGCCGCGCCACCGCTCGATAGGGTCGGGGACCGTGGCTGCAGCTGTGGACGAGATCGTGGAGGTCGGGTGGGCCGGGGCATTGGCCCCGGTGGCTCGACAGGTCACCGCTGCCGGGGAGTTTCTTCGGACCGAGATCGCTGCCGGACGGCGCTACTTACCCTCTGGGGCAAACATCCTGCGGGCGTTCAGCCAGCCCTTCGATCAGGTGCGAGTACTGATCGTCGGGCAAGACCCCTACCCAACCCCGGGCCATGCGGTGGGGCTGTCCTTCTCGGTCGAGCCAGACGTGCGGCCGCTACCGCGCAGCTTGGTCAACATCTTCCGGGAGTACAGCGACGACCTTGGGCTGCCCACTCCGTCCAACGGGGACCTTAGCCCGTGGGCGCAGCGCGGTGTGCTGCTGCTCAACAGGGTGCTCACAGTCGAGCCCGGACGGCCGGGATCGCACCGTGGTAAGGGCTGGGAGCAGGTCACCGAACAGGCAATCCATGCCTTGGTGGCGCGTCAGGCGGAGCCGCTGGTGGCGATTCTGTGGGGTCGGGACGCGCGCACGCTGCGTCCGATGCTCTCCGACGTGCCGTGCATCGAGTCAGCGCATCCGTCACCGATGTCAGCTGACCGCGGGTTCTTCGGTTCCCGCCCCTTCAGCCGCGCCAACGCGTTGCTCGCTGACTTGGGAGCCGACCCAGTCGACTGGGCCCTGCCCTAACCTCGCCTGCTGATGCCGCCAGCAGGCGAGGCGTGTCAGGACCGGGTGACTTTGCCTGCCTTCAGGCAGGAGGTGCAGACATTCAGGCGCCGGCGTGCGCTCGCGCCGATCTTCGCCCGGACGGTCTGGATGTTCGGGTTCCACCGGCGGTGGGTCCGCCGGTGCGAGTGCGAGACCGACATGCCAAAGCCCGGTCCCTTGCCGCAGACATCGCACACGGCAGCCACGTCAGACACTCCCTGGAATATTCGTCGCGAGGATTTCCCGGCAAGGGTAGCCGGGTGGGCAGCGGCGCTGCACACCGGGGACATCACCGGAGATGAGTAACCTTCAACGCAGCCCCGCACGAAGGCGGTGAGGAGGAGCCGCAGTGTTGCAGTCGTTGGACGGGGTGGCGATCCGTCACTGGGCTGCCATCTGCTGCGATGCCCTCGCGGCGCACCGTGACGAGATCGACGCTCTCAACGTGTTCCCGGTTGCCGATTTCGACACCGGTTCCAACCTGTTGGCAACCATGCTTGCCGGGTTGGATGCGGTGCTGCGGGATCATGGTGACGACCGGTCTGCGCCGCGCCGCACAGTCGAGGTGCTCGCCCGTGGCGCGCTGATGGGGGCGCGGGGTAACTCCGGGGTGATCCTTTCCCAGATACTGCGCGGGCTCGCTGAGGCCCCGATCGGTGCGGCCTTGGATGGCGCAGCGCTTCGAGAGGGACTCCGCCGCGCCGGTGAACTTGCTACGGCCGCCGTGTCCAATCCAGTGTCCGGGACGGTGCTGACCGTGCTGCACGATGCGGCTCAGGCGGCCATGGGCGTCCCAACCGACGATCTCGGTGACGTGGCAGCAGCGGCCACCATCGCTGCGGTCGGGGCACTGGCCCAAACCCCTCGTCAGCTCGACGTGCTGGCCGCGGCAGGAGTGGTGGACGCGGGGGGGCGGGGCCTGGTCGTGCTGCTGGAGGCACTGTTGACGGTGGTGACTGAGTGCCGTGGCATGGGGCTGACGGTCACCGCCGATATCCCCGTGCGCCCCGCACCAGCACGGCAAGTGCCTCAGGAGGGCGAGTCCTCGGCCTACGAGTACGAGGTGATGTACCTGCTCGACGGTACCGACGAGGCCCGCGCCGACACATTGCGTGCCGAGCTCGCCGTACTGGGTGATTGTGTGGCAGTCGTCAGCTCGGGCTGGGATGCGGCAGCGGTGTGGAAGGTGCACGTGCACTGTCGCGATGTCGGCGCCGCGATCGAGGCCGGTATCCGAGCCGGGCGGCCGCACCGCATTACGGTGCTGCGCTTCATCGACTGGACCTGTGCCGACCAGCCCGGTGCCGACCAGCCCGGTGCTGACCAGCCCGGCGCGACCACGGTGCAGGGCCGATTCATCACCGGCCACGCGGTGCTCGCCATGGTTTCCGGTTCAGGGCTGGCCGAGCTATTTCGCAGCGAGGGCGCCTTCACTGCTTCTTCCACCAGCAGCGCGACCGAGTTGCTCGCGGTCCTTGCGGGCACCCGCGCCCGGCACGTCACCGTGCTGGCGAGTCCGGCCGCAGCAACCAGGATTGCGGAGATCACGGTTGCCCACGCTGGGGACACCAGTCAGGTGGTGGTAGTGGTCCCGACGGCATCTGTGGTGCAGGCATTGGCGGCGATCGCGGTGCATGACGCCGAGCGGCCTGCGGCCGACGATCTGATGGCCATGACCGAGGCTGCGGCGGGGACCCGGCGCGGGGAGCTAGCAGTGGCCAGCACAGCGGCGCCGACCTGGGTCGGCCGCTGCCAACCTGGCGATGTACTCGGCATGGTCGGTGATGAGGTCATGGTGATCGACTGTGATCCACTGGCTGCGGCCCGGGGATTGGTGGAGCGGATGCTCTCGGAGGGCGGGGAGCTGGTCACGGTGCTGCTCGGCCAGCATGCGCCGGACGGTGTAGGAGACATGCTGATCAAGCATCTTCGCGTTGTGCACCCGGAAGTCGACACCGTGGTCTACGCCGCTGACGTGCCGGACACCATGCTGCTGATCGGGGTGGAGTGAGCTGTGGCGGCGATGGACGATGCATTGGATCGGGTGATCGGTGCGAAGCCGGCGACCCAGCTGGCCGAGTATCTGGACGTACACACTGTCGGTGATCTGTTGCGGCACTACCCGCGCCGGTACGCAGACCAAGGCCAGCTCACCCCGATCGCGGGTTTGACACCGGGGGAGGATGTCACGGTCGTCGCCGAGGTCCGTAGCTGCACCTCACGGCAGATGCAGACCAAGAAGGGGACCATCCAGAACGCGGTGATCTGGGACGGCAGCCGCACCCTGAACCTCACCTTCTTCAACCAGCGGCGCCTGGACAAGACACTTACCCCTGGCCGGAAGGCGTTGTTTGCGGGCCGGGTGACGACGTACGGCAAAAAACGGACCCTGCAGCTCACCCACCCGAGGTACCAACTGCTCGACGGTGACGCCGATGAGCTCGCGGAGTTCTCCCGGCCATTGATCCCGGTCTATCCCGCCACCAAGGATTTGCCGTCCTGGACGATCCAGCTTTGCGTGCGCCAGGTCTTCGACGTCTTGGACGAACCGCTGGACCCATTGCCCCAGTCGTTGCGCGAGCAGCACAGGTTGCTGGGCCTGGGCGCTGCGTTGCGGGCCGTGCACCGCTCCAACGACCGATCCGAGATCGCCGCCGCTCACCGCCGGCTGAAGTGGGACGAGGCGATGGCGGTGCAGCTCACCCTCGCGCAGCGCCGCCAGGAGGCGGCGTTGCGGCCCGCGCCGGCTTGCCCACGCCGAGACGGCGGGCTGGCCGCCGCGTTCGACGCTGCACTGCCCTTCACCTTGACCGCCGGGCAGCGACAGGTCGGCGAGCTGTTGGCCGCTGAACTTGCCCACGAGCACCCGATGAACCGGCTGCTGCAAGGTGAGGTCGGGTCCGGCAAGACCGTGGTGGCGCTGCGCGCGATGCTGCAGGTCGTCGACGCCGGTCGGCAAGCAGTGCTGCTGGCGCCTACCGAGGTGCTCGCCGCGCAGCACGCCCGGTCCCTGCGTGACATGCTGGGTGACCTCGGCCGGGCTGGTGAACTGGGATCGGCCGACATTGCCACCCGCATCGTGCTGCTTACCGGGTCGCTGCCGGCACGGGTTCGCAAGCAAGCTCTGCTGGACGCCGCCAGCGGTGCAGCGGGGATCGTGGTCGGCACGCATGCCTTGATCCAGGATCGGGTGTCCTTCGCCGATCTGGGCATGGTGGTGGTCGACGAGCAGCACCGCTTCGGCGTCGAACAGCGCGACGCGTTGCGCGGTAGAGCGGCCGACGGCACCAGCCCGCACGTGCTGGTGATGACCGCGACGCCGATACCGCGCACCGTCGCGATGACCGTCTACGGCGACCTGGAGGTGTGCTCGCTGCGTGAGCTGCCCGGTGGCCGATCACCGATATCGACAACAGTGGTGCCGGTCGGCGAGAAGCCCAGCTGGCTGGACCGGGTCTGGCGGCGGATCACCGAGGAGATCGCCGGCGGTAGGCAGGCCTACGTGGTGTGCCCGCGGATCGGCGGTGAGGACGCTGCCGGCGAGGACACCTCAGACGGGGAGGGGAGCGGACGCCCGCCGATTGCGGTGCTCGACCTTGCGCCGCAGCTCACCGAGGGCCCATTGGCCGGGCTGCGGCTGGGGGTATTACACGGCCGCCTGCCCGGGGAGGAGAAGGACGCTGTGATGCGATCCTTCACCGCAGGCGAGGTCGACGTGCTGGTAGCCACCACCGTCGTCGAAGTCGGGGTGGACGTGCCGAACGCCACCGTCATGGTCATCATGGACGCACAGCGGTTCGGGATCAGCCAACTGCACCAGCTGCGCGGTCGGGTGGGCCGAGGAGCGGATCCGGGACTGTGCCTGCTGGTGACCGATTCCCCTGAAGGCACCGCCGCCCGGGAGCGGATGGACGCCGTGGCTCAGACTACGGATGGGTTCCAGCTTGCTCGGCTGGACTTGGAGCTGCGCCGGGAGGGCGACGTGCTCGGTGCGGTGCAATCAGGTCGCCGTTCCGCGCTCAAGTTGCTGTCGCTGTTGCGCGATGAGGATCTGATCGGCCAGGCGCGAGAGGCCGCCCAGCACCTCGTTGAAACCGATGCCGAACTCGCCGAACACCCCGGCCTGGCCCGCCTGGCCGCTGACCTGCTCGACGAGGAGCGCGCCCAGTTCCTCCAGAAAGTGTGACGGCCCTCCCCGTCGGTCTACGGACAGGTCCACTCGTCGGGGTGGTGATGTGAGCTGGCAGCGAGCCCGACACGCCGTGCAAGACAGCACGACACCGCGTGCACGGATGCACGACACGCCGGTATCGGGGCCGGTTCAGGGGGTGGGGCAGACGATGCCGGCTGCGCTGCCGCCGCGTCGGACGGGCTCGCCGGCGGCGAGCACCTTCCCGCTGGGGAGAAACTCCAGTGCTGAGGCCCCCCCGATATCTGGGCTGATCTTGATAGTGGGATCCAGCGGTGAGGTGTCACTGATCGCGAACCTATGCCCGAGCGTTTCCAGGCCAGGGGTGGTGGCTGCCGCGATGAACGCGGGCTCGGCCTGCGTGGTGGCGGCATTGCGCTGCGAGGCTCGCGGCGCGGCGATCGCATCCGGCAGGCTCATGCCGAAGTCGACCCGGTTGACCAGGATCTGCAGCACCGTGGTGATGATGGTGGCGCCGCCCGGCGAGCCCAGGGCGAGAAACGGCCGGCCGTCTTTGAGCACGATGGTCGGCGACATGCTCGAGCGTGGGCGCTTGCCGGCCGCCGGCAGGTTGGGATCGGGCGCGCTGCCCTGCGTCGGCGCGAAGTTGAAGTCAGTCAGCTCGTTGTTGAGCAGGAACCCTCGACCTGCAACCACGATCCCGCTGCCGCCATTCTGCTCGATCGTGCTGGTGTACGACACCACGTTGCCCGCCCGGTCGGCAACGACGAAGTGGTTGGTGTGGTTGCCCCAGTCGGGCACCGCGACGGCTGCGCCGACCGGCGTGCAATCACGCGATCGGGCGAACGGGTCGCCCGGCGCGACTGGGCTGGCGCTTGCCTTCGCCGGGTCGATGAGGCAGGCACGCTGGCGACCGAAAGACGCCGAGAGCAGCTTGTGCTCGGGCACATCCACATACCGGGGGTCGCCGAGGTAACGGTTGCGATCGGCGAACGCGAGCCGGCTGGCCTCCAGATAATGGTGCAGCGCCTGCACCCTGTTCATCGCGAACAGGTCGACATTTTCCAGCATGTTGAGCGCTTCGCCGTCGGTGATGCCACCGCTGGAGGATGCCGCCATCCCGTACACGTCGAAGCCCCGGTAACTCACGTGAGTCGGGTCGGCGTCCAACGAGTCGTAGGCCCGCAAGTCCCGCAGCGTCATCAGGCCGGGCCGGGCCACCAGCGTGGCGCCAGCAGCCAGCGGCGGCTGCTGCACGGCGTTGACCAAGTCCGCGCCGATCGGGCCACCGTAGAGTTCACCGATCCCGTTCTCGCCGATCTCCCGGCAGGTCCTCGCCAGGTCGGGATTGCGCATGACCGAGCCCACCGCGGGCAGCGTGCCGCCGGGCAGGAACAG
>DASVWA010000483.1:0-1818 GCA_036389855.1 Pseudonocardiaceae bacterium | reverse complement strand
CGTCGTGCACCACGGCGGCGCGGGCACGACGACGACGGCCGCCCGGGCCGGCGCGCCTCAGGTGGTGGTACCCCAGATGGTGGACCAGCCATACTGGGCCGGCCGGGTGGCCGACCTGGGCATCGGCACGGCACACGACGGGGCGACGGTGGCCGCGACGCTGCTGCTCGACGCGGTCAACCGAGAAAGGCCGCCAGTGTCCGCGTGAACCACGCGGGATCGTCGAGCCAGGGAAAGTGCCCGGCGCCGGGCTGCACCGCCAACTCGGCATGCTCGAAGAGACCGGCATACTCGGCGGCGTTCCGCGGCGGCAGCCCGACGTCGTACTCACCGGCGAGCAACAGCACCGGCTTCCGAGATCATTCTGTTACGAGTTCTAAGTAGCGTGATGTCAATGAGTTCCGCCGACCGAGAGCAAGCCGTCATCGACACCGTCCCCACTGAGCTGTTCATCAATGGTCGGTGGCGACCCGCCAGCGGCGGGAAGACCTTCGATGTCGAGGATCCCTCCACCGGCAAGGCGCTGCGCGCAGTCGCCGACGCTGCCCCCGAAGACGGGATGGCCGCACTGGACGCCGCGGTCGCCGTCCAGGCTCAGTGGGCGAAGCACCCGCCCCGGGAACGTGGCGAGATCCTGCGCCGCGCCTACGAGCTGATGATGCAGCGCCAGGACGACCTGGCGTTGCTGATGACCCTGGAAATGGGCAAGCCGCTGGCCGAGTCGCAGGCCGAGATCGCCTATGCCGCCGAGTTCTTCCGCTGGTTCGCCGAGGAGGCGGTGCGCATCGATGGCGGGTTCGCCACAGCGCCCAACGGCTCGGGGCGAGTGCTCGTGATGCGCCAGCCGATCGGGCCGTCCCTGTTGATCACCCCGTGGAACTTCCCGGCCGCGATGGGCACCCGCAAGATCGGTCCGGCGGTAGCGGCCGGGTGCACGATGGTGCTGAAGCCGGCCCGCTTGACGCCGCTGTCGATGCTTGCGTTAGCGCAGATTCTGGCCGAGTGTGGGCTGCCCGACGGGGTGCTCAACGTGGTGCCCACTGCCAGTTCAGGTCGGCTGATGGAACCGCTGATCAGGGACGGTCGGGCCCGTAAGCTGTCCTTCACCGGCTCTACCGAGGTGGGCCGCATGCTACTGGAGCAGTGCGCCGAGCAGATCCTGCGGACCTCGATGGAGCTCGGTGGCAATGCGCCGTTCCTGGTCTTCGCCGACGCCGACCTCGATGCCGCGGTTGAGGGCGCGATGATCGCGAAGATGCGTAACATCGGCGAGGCATGCACCGCTGCCAACCGCTTTTTCGTGCACACCGACGTCGCCGAGGAGTTCTCCCGGCGGCTTGCCGAGCAGATGAGCTCCCTGCGCATCGGTCGTGGCAGCGAGGAGGGTGTGCAGGTCGGTCCGCTGATCGAGGCCAAGGCGCGGGACAAGGTGCAGCACCTGGTCGATGACGCGGTCACCCGTGGGGCCCGGGTGCTCGTCGGTGGCGAGCCGGTGGAGGGTCCGGGCTACTTTTACCACCCGACCGTGCTTGCTGGCGTACCGCCGGTTGCTGAGATGGCTAGGACAGAGATCTTTGGACCGGTCGCGCCGATCACCCCGTTCACTGACGAGGACGAGGTGCTGGCGACCGCCAACGACACCCCCTTCGGGCTGGTCAGCTACGTCTACACCGAGGATCTGCGCCGCGCTCTGCGGGTCTGTGAACGGCTCGAGTGCGGCATGGTCGGGCTCAACAAGGGCCTGGTGTCCAACCCGGCGGCGCCCTTCGGCGGCGTCAAGCACTCCGGGCTGGGTCGCGAAGGCGGCTCGGTCGGCAT
>DASVWA010000482.1:0-4042 GCA_036389855.1 Pseudonocardiaceae bacterium | reverse complement strand
AGCAGCGCACCGCGCCGGTCGGCACCGTGTTTCACCCTTCGCCCGCGGAAGCCACTTCGGCCGGTGATGGCCGTGGCGCCGCCGCCGATGATGAACAAACCTGGCCCAGGCTGTCGAAATCATCGGCGCACGCGGACGCTGCAACAAGACGCCCCGCTCCGGCAGCTACAGCTAGCGCGGTGACTGTGGGGTCAGCTGAGGATGCCGGCCACTCAACGGCGGCGAACAGGGCGAACGCCGACGATCAGCACCCTCATAGCGAACAGCGTGCCACGGTGATCTGTGAGCGGTGCCAGGTTCCGTCTATCTTGAACCATTGACGAGAGACCCAGGTGGCGAGCTGCTGCACTAGATCCTGCAGGCTCAAGAGCAGAGCAGCCCGACCAGCAGACAGCGAACCTTTCGTCCTCGCTTAATGGACTGCGTCGGCGTCCAGAACGAGGCCCATCACAACGGCGTCCCAGACCTCGCCGTTGCGTCTGCGGTAGTGGTGCCGCAGCACCCCTTCCTCTATGAAGCCGAACTTCCGGTACAAGGCTCTGGCGGCTGCGTTGTGGGGCCATACCTGGAGGCCGACCTTGTGGGCGCCTGCCTCCCTTGCCCACTCGACTCCGGCCGCCAGCAGGGCGCTGCCGACCCCCCTACCCCGCCAGCTGGTAGCCACCAGCATGCCCAGCTCGGCCACCCCGTAGGCCTGCAGCCTCATCGTGAGCTCGCCGATGACCTGCTCGGCAGCCGTGGCCACATACAACGCCTGACTCTCCTCCCCGAGAGCCCCGCGCAGGCGAGCCAGGCGATCGGCTTGATCGACTGGGCCTTCCGTCCCGAGCCAGCGTCCCTCCCCCGCCACGGCGGCGAGCAGGTCGACGACAGCGGGGAGATCCTCGAGGCGGGCCCGGCGCACCGCGAACCGCTGCCCGTCAACACCCACCACGTCTGACAGCTTGTCTACCCCGGCGGTCGACGACAACCGCGTGTCAACCGGTCGGCCCCGCCAGCGGGCAGTACGCCCAAGACCCAGTTATCTGGCGGTTCAGACCACACATGCGCAGCACACACGCGGACCACAGATACGTCAAATCTCACTTCGATGAAGCCTGTCCCGTTTGGAGCCGGTAAACGGGTGAGACAGTCGTCGAGCGGTTCGATCGGGAGTCATGAGTGTTTGAAACCTTCGAGTTCACAGCAGCGGAACTGCCCGAGGGCTGCACCTAGACCGGCTATGGCTACCAGGCAGGAGTGTTGAATTGGCCGTTGCACAGAGACTCTGGGGGATCATGCGCGTCAGCTGAGAACCCGACAGGCACCGTCATGACCTCGGGCCTCAGGATCAGCATCTACTAAGAGATCGTTCAAAGCACCTCCCGCTCAACGCGATGGCGCTCGGACCGGTCGACATCGCCGTCGGAGTCGGTCCCCGTGATCGCAGTGGCGAGTCGGACGAGCCGGATGCGGTAGGGCGCGGCGGGCTGCGTCGTCAATGACTGGGGCGGCGCGGGGCGCGTGCGCCCGTGCCACGCGCGCGGACGGCAGCCCCCGGCGCCCTGCCTTATGCGAGCTTTCCCGGGCGGCAGTCGTGCTGCGATTATGCTTGGGCTTCGTGAGTGCCGAGTCGTCCGATCGCGACGCGTCCAATCGCAGGCAGGCCGCTTTCTCGACGAGCCGCGCCGCTGGTCGGCGATTCAGTTGATCGGCTCGCAGCTATTCCTGCTGCATCGTGGCGCCGAAGTGGCCGCGCACCTGTGGCGACTGCTCGGCGCGCTGCGCAGATGAGACGAATAGCCCGGGGCACCTTCGATCGCCTTACCGACCATCCGGATTACGCGCTGGTGGACATTCTCCGGATCCCGGAGAGCCAGCAAAGCCCGGTCGCGTCGATCGGACGCCGGCTCGTCGGCGCCGCCTTGGCGCTCACCGTCACGGTGCTGCTGGTCTACCTCGACCGGCACGGCTACCAGGACGCCAACGAAGACGGCCTGTCCTTGCTGGATTGCATCTACTACGCGACGGTGTCACTGTCCACAACCGGGTACGGCGACATCACGCCGGTCAGCGAGTCCGCCCGGCTGGTGAACGTCCTGGTCATCACTCCGTTGCGGGTGTTGTTCCTCATCGTGCTGATCGGGACCACCCTGGAGGTGCTCACTGAGCGGTCCCGGCAGACGCTGAAAATCCAACGCTGGAGGCGCAAGGTGCGCGATCACGTCGTCGTCATCGGTTATGGCACAAAGGGCCGTTCGGCAGTGAGCTCGATGCTTGGTGACGACGAGGAGTCCGTCGCTGTGGTCGTCGTTGATACCAACCCCAGTGCGCTGGAGGCCGCCAACGCGCGCGGGCTGGTTACGGTGAACGGCAACGGCACCCGCTCCGACGTGCTGCGCCTGGCCGGAGTGGCCCAGGCCCGGACCGTGGTGATCGCCACCAACCGAGACGACGCCGCAGTGCTGATCACCCTCACCGCCCGGGAACTGGCGCCGAAGGCACATATCGTGGCAGCGGTGCGCGAGCGGGAGAATGTACACCTGCTGCGCCAGTCCGGCGCCAACTCCGTTGTGGTGTCCTCCGAGACCGCGGGCCGCCTGCTCGGCATGGCCACCAGAGCACCTGCGGTGGTCGAACTGGTCGAGGACCTGCTCACTCCGGAGGCTGGGCTGGCCATCGCGCAACGGCCGGTGGAGCCCGACGAGGTCGGCGCCTCGCCGAGGCATCTGCTCGACATCGTGCTCGGAGTAGTCCGAAGCGGTCGGTTGTACCGAGTCAATGCCCGCGAGGTCGACACGGTGGAGCAGGGTGACATCTTGCTCTACGTCCGCAAGGTCACCCCCGCTTAGCCTTGATCCGTGGATGCACCTCGGTGTTCTTTGAGCTCGCGCGCGGTGCTCACCGCACTGACCTGGGCGGGGGGCGTGCCACTCCGGGCAACATCAACAAGCCGGACGGCTGGTCCCCGAAGACGCCTACAGGTATGAGCACCAGCGTTGAGGAGATGGGCACCTTCGAAACCACACGTTGGCCGTTCGCGTCTACTTGGCCGTTCGCGTCTACACGGGGAGATAGGCTGCCACTCCCAGACAAGGTCATCGGCATGAGCAACGTAACGCTCATCGGACGTGGCATCGCAGCGCGCGGCCGCCTTCAACGTCACGTTCGTCGGCAAGAACGGCCGGCACGATGATCGATACCGGGGTCATAGTTGTCTCCTTGTGTCCGGCGGGGTTGCCGCAGGCCACAGTCTGGATCGATCAAGGCCCGGCGTTTACCTTCGGGGTTCGTGGGGTTGCCACAGGAAGACTGGACAGCGCTGGCGTTCCTCGCGTTGGTAGTTCTGGGGTTGTTCGCGCTGTCCATCGCCGCGGCTTAACCACGACAGGTCGTCACCGTTCGCTAACGGGAGCGTCCGGCGCTCAGCCGTCTGCCTGCCGGTGAGCTGGCCCGTCACCCAATCTGTGAGCGATCTTTGGGTCAGTGCGAAGCGCGATGGTGTAACCCCGACGAGGGCGTCGTACAGTGCGGCATCAGGCGCGGTCATATCCGGCACGGTGGTAGTACCAAAGCGAGTGGAAGCGCACATGAACCAGCCGGCCGATCGGGCACCTCGCGGTGTGTGGCGTCCGGTGATCTGGGTCCTGCTCAGCGTGCTGGTGTTGGTCGGCGTCGGGCTGTGGGCCTTCCAGCCGTGGCGGCTCTTCACCCATAGCACGGTGAACGAGGCGCTGCCCATGGGTGCGCCGGGTGCGCCTGCCGCACCGGGTGGATCGGGCCCGCCGGGTGCACTGGCCGAGCCCGTTGAGCCAAGGGTGCTCGCCGAGGGGCAGTTCGTCACCCAGGAGCACGAGACCACCGGGGTGGCGCAGGTAATCGAGTTGCCCGACGGAGCCCGTTACGTCCGGTTCGAAGGCCTGTCCACCAGCGACGGCCCCGACCTGCACGTCTGGCTCAGTGATCAGACCGCTGGTGGGCAGTGGGGGAAGTACGATGACGGTCGCTATCTGGCGCTCGGAGAGCTCAAGGCCACAAGTGGCAACCAGAACTACGCCATCCC
>DASVWA010000481.1:0-1957 GCA_036389855.1 Pseudonocardiaceae bacterium | reverse complement strand
TACTGCGGCGGAGCGTCAAGGAACTCGCCGAGCGCGCCTGGAACATCTTCTACCTCGGCGGGGCACTCGGGCGGCAGTTCCCGCGGGCGGATGGCTGCGTTCATCTGGAGGTCCCGACCACTCTGACCACCACGCACGCGCTCGCGTACCACCGCAGTATCTACGACCGGATTCTCGCTGACGTTCCCGGCGACATGGCCGCCCTGAAGGAATGGATCGGCGAATACCGCGCGATCGATCAGTACCTGGCGATCGAACTGCAAGAGGACGTGTTTCTGGCCTCCCCGGTCGTCGCCAGCCAGGAAAATCTCGTGTCACTGGAAGACCCCGCCTTACGCGACCAGTTCCCGCTCGGCCGCTCCCTGGCCGGCCCACTTCACTAGTGCCCTGACCGGAAACGTTTGCGCGCTGCGCGATATTTCAAGCGGCGGTTGGGCGGTGGTTGTGGCCTGAGATGGTGCTGTGTGCGGTCGCCGACGTGGTGTCTGGAGCCGGCTCGTGGCGAGGGACGGCCTCGGAGCGCGTCGGAGCGGAGCTCGGTGTTGCTTGAGGTCGTCGGTGGCCGCTCAGGCGGCCCGTGCTGCGGGGCGGCCCCACCGTCGCCGTTGCTCGGCCCGGATTTCGGCTCGCCGTTTGCGTTCCAGCCGCAGGACTTCGGGGTCGCGGGCGTTGGCGTTGCGCCAGCGCAGGTAGGCGTGGAGCCGCCGGGTCAGCACCGTGTGGCTGACATGGTCGGAGTTCTTGAGGACGAACTCCCGCAACGGGCCGAAGTGACACTCGATCGGGTTGGCCCACGAGCTGTAGGTGGGCGTGAAGCAGAGTTCGACGTTGTGCTTGGCGCACCACGCCTTGATCTTCTTGGCCTTGTGGGCCGAGAGGTTGTCCAAGATCACGTAGATCGGCTCGCCGTCGGGCCGGGCCGCCCGGCAGCTCTGGATGGCGGCGAGGCTGTTGCCGATCGATTTCTTCGACCGGCAGACGCCCCACATCGTGTCGTCGCCGACAGAGTAGACGGCGTGGAACTGCCGCACCCCGCAGGTCTTGTGGTAGTTGGCTCGCAGCCGCTGCGGCTTCTTGCCGGCCGCCCAGCAGCACCCGGCGATGGGGTGGATGGCCAGCGGTCCGAACTCGTCGAAGGCGAAACAGCGGTCGGGATGCTGGTCGAGAACCCACTCGATCCGATCCAGCTTCGGGTCCCGGTCAGGGTCGTTGGACTCCTTCCACGTCTTGGTCCGCTGGAAGGTGATCCCGTGCTTGGCCAACAACTCTCGCAGCCGTTCCCGGCTGATCTTCACCGTCCTGGTCGGGTTGTCGGCCAGGTACTGGGCCAGTTTGCGGATACTCCAACGGGTGAACGGCCGCCCCAGCTTCTCGGGGCGGGTGTTGGCCGTCTCGACGATGAAGGCCTCGTCGTCAGTCGTGATCCGGCGGGGACGGCCACCCGCCCACTTGGGGTCCAAGCACGCCATCCCCATCCGGTTGAAGTTGTGGATCACCTCCCGGACCCGGTCCTCCGAGGTCTGCACCAGCCGGGCGATCACCGGCACCGTGTTCCCACCCGCCGACGCCAGAACCACCATCGCCCGCCGGTAACGGACCACGCTCGCCTGGCCCTTCCCCTCACCCCGCCGGACCAGCCGCTGGAGCCGGCGACCCTCATCATCCGAAAGCCGACGCACACGAACAAGCTCAGCCATACCAACAGCCTGAACGACCCGAACACCCAGGTGGCGGACCACCCAGGTGATCCAGTCCGGTCAGGGCACTAGGGCGGCGGCAGCGTCGCTGCGGGTGCCGTGGACGGTGCGATAGCGGCGGATGCCACCGGAACCGACCGACGGTTCCCAGACGCTGGGTCGGGCGGTGGTCAGTCTTCCGATGACGCGGATTTGGGGGTGCCGTCGGATCCGGTGGCGCCCGGCCAAGATGATGCTCGCTGGTGGTGTCGATCTTGGCG
>DASVWA010000480.1:0-2537 GCA_036389855.1 Pseudonocardiaceae bacterium | reverse complement strand
GGTGTAGCGGAGCTGTTCGATGACCGAGACCGTAGTGGCGTCGGTGCCCTCGATCTGAGTATTTCCGACCGGGTTGTCGATCTTGAGAGAGGTGACCGGCTCGGTAATCGTGTAGGTGTTGTGCTCCGTGACAGTGCTGATGCGGGTACCGCAGCTAACGACGGCCTGTGCTGAGGCCGTCAGCAGTACGACTCCCACGGCCATAATGGGCAGCGGGTGCATAGGGCTACTCCGCCACTATCGCATTGGCGGCTGTGGGGAGGGGCTTGGCCGCTGTAGCCCGTACCGTGCCATTCTTCATGGCTACTCCCTTGTACTCATTCGACTGCTTCTGGTCACCGCGATGGGTACCATAACCCCAGTGACGTCCTTTCGGGGTGCACCACGTTCGACGTCAAGCGCACAGGGCGACTGGTGAGCACCGCCGGCTGCAGGCAAGGACGGGGGATAGCGGGTGAAGGAGCAGTCCCAGCCCGTCATCAGCTGACGACAGCGGAGCGGTGACGACAACGCAGACGACAACCTGGCACCACCAGCACAGTGCGGACCCGGGTCGCGATGCAGATCGGGGGGTCGGGTGAGCGGTTGCGCGTTCCTGGGGGTCAAGGGGGCGAAGGTTCAAATCCTGTCGTCCCGACGGCCGTTGAAAGCCCGCTGGTACTGGTAATTATCCCAGATCAGTCGGCTTTCCTCATCCCATGTGGCGACCGTGGTGTCGATCTAAACTCCGGGGGTATGGGGACCAGCTGTGGACCATCTGTGGACACCACGAGGTTTTTCGAGGGCTACTCACGCCGTACACGGTGCGCTGTACCCCGGCCGGGCACTCATCGGGGACTGGACGAAGTATGGGCCGAGTCGGCCCATCAGCTCGGCGAGCTTCTGGTGACCCCGGCCAGCGTCTACTATGGCCGCAGCGGCCACTTCGTGATCTTTGATTGTCCACTCAACACCCGATGATCACGCGGTGGCCGTGGTCTTATCGACTCTGACACGCCAGACCTTTCGGCCACGAGCGATGATGCCTGAGCAGGTCGCGCGTCTGACGGGGCGATCCATGTCCGGCCTCTTCTGCGCAAGCAGAGGGAGCTGGTCCGAGTAAGTAGGAGTAAGTAGGACTGAGCGGTCTGGTTCTTAAGTCGATGGTTTAACAGCCGGTTTTCAGTCTTGCGCGGCGGTACGCTACTGCTCTTCCGTCGCATCGGAGGTGGACCTGTGGTCGAGTTCCCGAGGATCAGCCACGTTGCCCTCACCGTCACCGACCTCTCAGTCAGCGTCCCGTGGTACCAGCAGCTATTCGGCAGCAAGCCCGCCCTCGACGAGGACACGGGCCCATTCCGCCACGTTGTGTGGTTCCTTGGCGGGCAGACGCTCGTCGGGTTGCACCAGTTTCCCGATCTGGTGAGTACCGAGCCGTTCAACGAGCGCCGTCCCGGCCTCGACCACTTGGCGTTCGCTTGTGCTAACCGCGATGAGGTCCTGCAGTGGGAAACGCGGCTGAACGAACTGGGCGTCCCCAACGGCGGTGTAGTCGACGCGCCCTACGGCTGCGGCCTGTCGTTCCGCGACCCCGACAACATCGCCCTGGAATTTTTCGCACTCGCAGGATAGCTCCCACCGAGATAGCTGGCGGTCAGCCGACCCCCTCGCCGTCGGGGCTTGCCGGTTTTGGTCGGTCTTGGTACTCACGCGGTTTCGGGACCAACTCGCCACGCCTCCATGCTGTCTGTACATCTGTCTGGTCATGGTCGGCAACGGTCGATGCCTGGTCTCACCTGACGCTTGACGGGTCAGCCCAGATCGCCGGCGCCGATCCTGGCGGCAGCCCGAACTGGACCACCGCGACGCAGTGTCACAGATACTTGACAGTGTCTGTTCCAAATGATGGGTTGAATCCCCCCGGCGTGTCCGGAGACTCGGTGTTCTGAGTCATCCGGCCTCGGCGAGGTCGGAGTTGTGACGACGGTAGTAGGCCTGCTCGAGTTCGATGGGCGGAAGGTCGCCGTTGATCTCAAGCAGCCGGTGGTGGTTGAACCAGTAGACGTAGTGCAAGGTCGCGGCCTCGACCTGCTCGGCGATGCGCCATGGGCCGCCGGGCTTGATCAGCTCTGTTTTGAACAGTCCGATCACCGATTCGGCCAGGGCGTTGTCGTAGGCATCGCCCACTGATCCCACCGAGGGGTCAATGCCGGCTTCAGCCAGCCGCTCGGTGAACGCGATCGAGGTGTACTGGCTGCCGGCATCGTTGTGATGGACCAGTCCGGCCAGATCTGCGACACCGTCACGGCGTCGGGTCCACACGGCTTGTTCCAGCGCGTCGAGCACCAGCGCGGTGGTCATCGAGGTGGCCACGCGCCAGCCCAGGATGCGCCGAGCGTAAGCGTCGATGACGAAGGCCACATAGACCATCCCGGCCCAGGTGGAGACATACGTGTTATGCGCAGCTGCGCATAACACGTATTCGGCTCAGCTCCCGGTTATGTGCAGTTCGGTTGGAGGTCCGCGTGTGGCATGGTGATTGCCAGTTGTGTGACTGC
>DASVWA010000479.1:0-2759 GCA_036389855.1 Pseudonocardiaceae bacterium | reverse complement strand
CGCTGGTTCGTGGACGAGACCTATGTCAAGATTGCCGGGCGGTGGGTGTATCTGTACCGGGCGATCGACCAGTTCGGGCAGGTGATCGAAGTGTTGGTCTCCAAGAAGCGAGACCTGACAACCACCCGGCTCTTCACCCGCGCCCTTGAACACGGGCCGTCCCCGACTGAGGTCACCACCGACCGCGCGGCCGCCTACCCGCGGGTGCTCGATGAGCTGGTGCCCGCCGCCTGTCATGTCACCGAGCAATATGCGAACAATCGGATCGAAGCCGATCACGGCCGGCTGAAGTCCCGACTGCGACCGATGCGCGGCCTCAAACAGCTCCGCTGCGCACGAGTAATCAGCGCCGGGCACGCGTTCATCCAGAACATCCGCCGCGGCCACTACGAACTCGGGGCCGAGGAAGCAGTGAACCTACAGGTCTAACTGGCTTGGAGGGGTAGCCCCTGCTTCAAGTGTCGTATCGACGGGGCGGGACGTAGTGTGCTCGGCATGGCCGCAAACCCAAAAGACGCGCCGGATCCGGACAGCTCTGAGTTCCTCAACGAGCAAGACCCTGTCGAGAAGGTGAGCTCGGAGACGACGGCGGACGCTCCCGCCACGCAGGCCGAGAGGATCTCGACCGACCCCTCACCGAGCGAGGGCGAACAGCCCGGGACCTAAGCCGGCTCGTGCATGATCGACTGGCGACACGAGTGTGAGACGGCGAAAGTGCCTGTCCACTAAGGGAAGCTGGGCTTGTTGAGGGTCCGGGTTCGGCGCACGGGAAGGCACTTTCTGGGTGCAGGTCGGCGTTCGCTGGAACCCGGCGAAGCCGGACCTGGGCAGCGGCGCAGGGACACGACGACGGCGCGTCAGCCCACCCTGCCTGACGTGTGATCCGTCAACGCAACTGTGAGGATCAGTGCCCTTGGCAGCGAGTCCCGCCCCGGGCTGAGGCCAGCGCATGGGTGGCGGCTCAGGCGCGGGCCAGTGAGTCGCGCTCCAGGAAGCCGCCGGACTGGTGGGCCCAGAACGAGGCGTAGACGCCGTTTGGGTTGTCCAGCAGCTCGCTGTGCGCGCCCATCTCCACGATGCGGCCCTCGTCCAGCACGATGATGCGGTCCATCCGCTGGATGGTGCTTAACCGGTGCGCGATGACGATCGTCGTGCGGCCCTCCATGAGCGTCCAGAGCGCGTCCTGGATCAGCACCTCGCTGCTGCTGTCCAGGGCTGAGGTCGCCTCGTCCAGCAGCAGGATCGGCGCGTCCTTCAGCATTGCCCTGGCGATGGCGATGCGCTGCCGCTGGCCACCGGAAAGCTTGATGCCGCGCTCGCCGACCAACGTGTCGAACCCGTAGGGCAGGGTGCTCACGAACTCCGTCACGTTGGCCCGTGTTGCGGCCAGCTCGATGTCGGCCTGGTCGGCGTCCAGCCGACCGTAGGCGATGTTCTCGCTGATCGACCGGTGGAACAGCAGCGGCTCCTGCGGCACGTAGGCGATGGCGGCGCGCAGGTCCGCCTGGGTGATCCGGGAGATGTCCTGCCCGTCGAGCAGGATCCGCCCGCCGTCCAGGTCGGAAAAACGCAGCAGCAGCCGGGTGAAGCTGGTCTTGCCCGCGCCAGAGTGGCCAACCAGGCCGACCCGCTCGCCCGGCTCGATGCGCAGGTTCAGCCCGTCGAACAGGGTGTTCCGCGAACCCGCGTGTCGGAACGTCACGTCCTCGAACCTGACCTCGCCGGCCTCGATCCGCGAGCGCTCCGGCGCGGCGGGGTCCCGCACGTCGGACTCGCGCTCCAGAATCTCGATCATGTCGGTGGCGTCACCGAACGCCCGGTTGTAGGTGCGCAGGCCCGAGCTGCTGAACTCGAACAGCTGCTGCACCGCCGAGATCGTGTAGTTCACGATCAGGAACATCGTGCCGACCTCGGCGCCCCCGGACACCACACCGTCGGTGGCCACCGCGAACGCCCCGATCGAAATCACGCTGGTCAGCCCGCCGAACCAGGCCATCTGCCGCATGTGCGCGCGGGACAGCCGCAGCAACGAGTCCCTGGTGCGCTCGGTGGCCTCGGCGAACCGCTGCTGCTCGTAGCGTTCGCGGGCGAAGCTCTTGACCGCCATCACATTGGTGATGGCGTCGGTCAGGTTGCCGGTCTGTGCGCTCTCGGTGGCGGCGTGCTCCGCGCCGATCCGCCGCACCGGGTGCGAGACGAACGCCGCGATGACGACGTAGACCACCGAGAACAGGGCGAGGATGACCGCGAACAGCGCGGCCTTGGCGGCCATGATCGCCACGATCGAACCCAGCACGCACACCAGCCGCAGCAACTGGAACACTGTGGTGTCAGCGATCCGGATGTAGCTGCCCATCAGCTTGCTGGTCTGGGACACCAGGGCGCCGCCGAAGGTGTTGGCGTGGAAGTCGGCCGACTGCCCGATCAGGTGGCCGAAGCAGCGCTGCGCGAGGTCGCGCTGCACCCGGCCCTCCAGCCGCCACAGGAAGTAGTCGACGATCCGCCAGGTGACGATCCAGCCCAGGAACACCACCACGGCGTAGGCAATCAGGTTGGCGGAGAAGCTGGTCCAGAGCTGGTTTCGCTGGTAGTCACCGGCGCTAATGCGGTTCAGCACGTCAGAGACGATCAACGGCGGCAGGATCGTGTCGACCAGCACCGTCAGTGGTGCGGCCAGCAGACAGCCCACGACCAGCCCGGGATATCGCCAGGCCGCGCGCCAGTGGAACCGCAGGATCCGGGCTATGGGTATGGCCCGG
>DASVWA010000478.1:0-1971 GCA_036389855.1 Pseudonocardiaceae bacterium | reverse complement strand
AGCGTGAACGCGGTCGTGCATCCAAGCGAAGTGGGCCAGCTTGTCGGCCAGCTGCTGCTGAGTCCAACCCGCCTCATGCCGTAACTCCCGAAGCCGCGGGCGCCCGGCAGCGGTCTGTGCGGTCACAGCCCGGGCACCCCCTTCGCGATAGCGTCAACCAGCGGGTCTGGCCGGCATCGGGCGGTGGCAGGACGGTCGGCGTGGGCTGGTTGCGGGTAAGGAAACGCCCCAGCAGGATTTGCTCACAACGATCAGCAAATTGGCCCCTTGACTGATTCAGGGAAGGCAGCCTTAGTGGACGAGCCGAGTAGTGGTGAGTCGCCAGGAGGCGGCAAGCGGCGCCCGGGGCGTCCAGCAAAGATCACCGACCCGGCAAGCTCGGCGGCTGCGGCGCTTGGTGCTGAGCTGCGGCGGTTGCGAATCGACCGCGGGCTGACCTTGGGGCAGCTTGGTCGACTGGTGGGCTACTCCGGGCAGCACCTGGGCGCGATCGAACGCGGGAGTGCGGTGCCCTCGGAGGTCGTCGTATCAGCGTGTGATGCCGCGGTGTTAGCGAATGGTCGGTTGGTGGCGATGTTGCCGGCGGTGATTCGCGAGCAGGCGCGGGTGCGGCATCAGCATGAAGCGGCCAGGCGTCCGGCCCGGTCGATCGATCTTGTCGGGCCCAGGGCCCGGCAGGTGTGTGACCAAGACGACCTTGATTGGGAACGGCTGGCCGATGCGACTCGGCGGTCCTCGCGGTTGAGCACTGCGGTGGTGGACGACCTTGAGCTGATCACCGATCGGCAGCGGCGGCTATATCACGAGTTGTCCTCGGCAGAGATGATGGTGCACGTCCAAGCACACGTCGGGCTGCTGGTGTCGCTGTTAGACAGCCCCCAGCCGGACTCTCTGCGGCACCGGATCGCCTCCGCGGCAGCCGAGGCAGCAGGCTTCGCGGCGTGGCTGTGGTACGACCTGGGTGACCTCTACACGATGAGTCACTGCTATCAGCAGGCGGGCCTGGCCGCACAGGAGTCGACCAACACCGGCCTGCGGTCCTACCTTCTGGGCTACCAGGGCCTCGTCGCACGAGCCCAGGGCCAACCGGACGCAGCGCTCGGATTGTTCGACCAGGCCAAGCAGACTGCCCAGCGGTCTTCCTCTGATCGCACTCGGTCGTGGTTAACGGTGCTGACCGCCGACGCGCTGGCCCGAGTCGGCCGCAGTCGCGAAGCGTTGGCCGCGCTGGATGACGCGCGGTCGCTGCTGGCGGGCCAGGACAGCCACACCGATGAGTGGATGTATGACTTCGACGAGGGCAGCCTCGCCGTGCATGCGGGGACGTGCCTGCTCACCGTCGGGCGCCCGGACAGCGCAGCCGGGGCATTCACCGACGCGCTGCGCTTGTTGCCCGCTTCCTGCGAGCGTCGCGGCGCCGAAATCCAGACTGGACTCGCCGCTGCACGGCTGGCGTCTGGAGAAGTCGAGGAAGCGCAACGATTGACGTTGACCTCCCTGGGGATCTTCGCTGCTCGGGGCTCGGTGGCGGGCCTGCATCGGGTTCGGGAGTTGCGCGGAATGTTCCGGGCCCAGGGTCACGTCCGCGCCGCGGCGGCCATCGATGACCAGGCACGGGCATTGAAAGCCGCAGCAGTGTGACCGGACTCCTCGGGCCGAGCGTTCCCTCGGTTGACGCCGTGCAGGTCGTCGGGCAGGACGTGTATTGGATCGAGGGACGACCCAACGGTGACGTTCTGGTCCGCGCCTGCGGACCGGGCGCTGAAGATGTCCTGCCGCCTGGTGTGGCGGTCGGGTCGTATGTCCATGAGTACGGCGGCGGCGCCTATCTGGCCATCGATGATTCCGTGTGGTTTGTCCGTGCTGGCGACCAGCAAATTTGGAGGATCACTCGGACTGGGTTGCGCGCGGTGACTTCGGCACCCAGGCATGGTGAAGACCGTTATGCAGACCTTCGCCTGTGTGCACCGG
>DASVWA010000477.1:0-14439 GCA_036389855.1 Pseudonocardiaceae bacterium | reverse complement strand
AGTTGTCAGTCACGGATGACGGCGGGTTGCGCCGTGGTCAACAGCCTGCCGATCTCGCGTAACCCCGGGAGGTCGTGAACATCGGCGGCCAGCGCGGGCGCTGTGGCCACCGCCACCGCTGGATGGGCTCGCCGGAACCGGGCCAGCAGCCGACGTTCCCGTCCGGCGAGGGTCACCCGGTCAGCGTGCAGCCGCAGCACCGCTGCCGCCAGTGGCGCCCTCCCTGCCCGTTCCAGCGCCTCGGCTACCGTCTCGGCCCGCGCCGCCGGGAGGTCGGCGAGCACTGGGTGCGTTCGGTTGAGTACCAGCCCGGCAAGCGGCATCGATTCGGTGGCCAACCGGTCGACGAAGTAGGCAGCCTCGCGTATCGCGTCGGTTTCGGGCGTCGCGATGACCACGAACGCGGTTCCGGGAGCGCGGAGCAGTTTGTAGGTGGCGTCGGCGCGCTCCCGGAACCCGCCGAACATGGTGTCGAAGGCCTGCACGAACGCCGAAGCGTCAGCCAGTAGCTGCCCGCCGAGAATTGCCGACACCGCCCTGGCGAACAGCCCGAATCCGGCGCCTACCAGCCGGCGTACGCCGCGCCCGCCAGCCCGTACCGGTCCGGACAGCAGCCGGATCATCCGCCCGTCCAGGAACGACGAGAGGCGCTGCGGGGCGTCCAGGAAATCCAGCGCAGAGCGTGAGGGTGGGGTATCGACCACGACGAGATCCCAGGTGCCGGCCGCCACCAGCTGCCCCAGCTTTTCCATCGCCATGTACTCCTGCGTGCCGGAGAACGACGAGGAAATGGTCTGGTAGAAGGGATTAGCGATGATTTGGACGGCGCGCTCGGGGCTGGCATGCGCCTGCACCATCTCGTCGAAGGTGCGTCGCATGTCCAGCATCATCGCGGCCAGCTGCCCGCCTGCCGCCTCGATCCGCTCGGTCGATGCCACCCGGCGGGGGTTGTTGGTCAGCTCCCGCAGCCCCAGCGATTGCGCCAGTCGTCGCGCGGGGTCGATGGTGAGCACCACGACCGACCGGCCTCGTTCGGCTGCGCGCAGTGCGAGCGCCGCAGCCGTCGTCGTCTTGCCCACCCCACCTGCGCCGCAGCACACCACTACGCGGGTGGAACGGTTATCGAGCAGCGCGTCGATGTCCAGCGACGGGGGGCTTGTGGTCATGGCTCGACCCTGACGGACGCGGTAGCTCGACCCTGCAAGCAGGTCTGGCGCAGGTCTCGGATCATCGCACTCCCTGCGCGCGCAATACTTCGGCGAGCTCGTAGACACCCCCGAGGTCGACCCCGTCCACTCCGACCTCGCTGAGTTCCGGCAGCTCGATCAGCGGCATGCCAGCATCGGCCAGCTTGGCCCGCGCCTGCTGCTCGGCTTCCACTCGCACCGCATGTTCCACGGTCTCGGCAACCAAGCCGTCGAGCACGGCCGGGTCCAGGTCCAGACCGGCGGCGAGCAACCCGGCGCGGACCTGGTCGGCGTCGACCCGGCCGTTGGCTGCGGCATTCACCGAACGATTCGGCAGCCGGGGTGGCCGGGCCCGGTTGACCAGCACGGCACCTGGGCGCAGGTCCGCCAGATCCAGCTCTGCCACCGTCTCCAAGGTCTCGGCTACCGGCAGGTCCTCGAGCAGGGTGACTACGTGAACCGCGGTATCTGCCGAGTGCAGCAGCCGCACTACCCCTTCACTCTGGTTGTGGATCGGGCCCGTCTTTGCCAGGTCGGCCATCGCCCTGGTGACGTCGAGGAACTTCACCACCCGCCCGGTCGGTGGGGCATCCAGTACCACCGCATCGTAGGTATGGATGCCCTTGTTCGCGCGCGTGGTGGCCTCCTTGACTTTGCCGGTGAGCAGCACATCTCGCAGTCCTGGTGCCAGCGTCGTGGCGAATTCGATCGCCCCCATCCGGCGCAGTGTCCGGCCCGCGAAACCCAAGTTGTAGAACATCGCGAAGTACTCCAGGAGAGCCTCCTCGGCGTCCACCGCCAGGGCCCGGACCTCGCCGCCACCGGGGGCGACGGCGATGCGCCGCTCCTGATAAGGCAGTGGGGGTGTGTCGAAGAGGTGCGCGATGCCCTGCCGCCCCTCGACCTCTACCAGCAGCGTCCGCCCGCCTCCGGTGGCCAGCGCGAGCGCCAACGCAGCGGCCACCGTTGTCTTGCCGGTCCCACCCTTGCCGGTGACGACATGCAGGCGGGCCCGCGCCAGCTCCTCTGGCCACATGCCCCGAGCCTATGCTCGCGGCTCGTGAGTGAGTAACAGTGTTCCAGCACTGAATGCCACTCACGAGCCATGGGGAGGCACGCGCTAGCGTGCCTCCCCATGGCAATCTGGGAGTACGCGACTGTGCCGCTGTTGACGCATGCCACCAAGCAGATCCTCGACCAATGGGGCGCGGATGGCTGGGAGCTGGTCACTGTGACGCCCGGCCCGACCGGCGAGCAGCTGGTGGCATACCTCAAACGCCCGAAGTGAGCTGGCTACGCCGGCTCGACGAGCTCGGGTTGGCGTTGCCGCCGGTGCCCACCCCAGCCGGGGTGTACCTGCCCGCAGTGCGTAGTGGATCGCTGGTGTTCACCGCCGGGCAGATCCCGCTGGTTGATGGCGCGATGGTCGCCACTGGCAAGCTCGGTGCCGAGATCGACACCGAGCGCGGTAAGCAGCTGGCTCGCACCTGCATGCTCAACGCGCTGGCCGCGGTGGACGGCCTGGTGGGGCTCGACGCGGTGATCCGGGTGGTGAAGTTGGTGGGATTCGTGGCCTCAGCGCCCGGGTTCACCGCGCAACCTGCCGTGGTCAACGGTGCCTCCGAGCTGCTCGGTGAGGTGTTCGGCGCGGCGGGGACACACGCCCGGTCCGCGGTGGGGGCTGCTGAGCTGCCGCTGGGCGCTCCGGTTGAGGTCGAGCTGGTCGTCGAGGTGTCCTGAGCCGCCGCGGCCGTCAACGGGCCCGACGGGCCAGCCGCTCGGGTTCCAGGATGAGCACGCTCTTGCCTTCCAGGCGCAACCAGCCCCGATGGGCGAAATCGGCGAGTGCCTTGTTCACCGTCTCGCGGGAGGCGCCCACCAGCTGGGCGATCTCCTCCTGAGTGAGGTCATGGGTCACTCTGAGCATGCCGGCCTCCTGGACGCCGAAGCGCTGCGCGAGCTGCAGCAGCGCCTTGGCGACCCGTCCCGGCACGTCGGTGAAGATCAGGTCAGCGAGCATGTTATTGGTCCGGCGCAGCCGCCGCGCTATCACCCGGAGCAGCTGTTCAGCGATCTCTGGCCGCTTATTGATCCAGTCGCGCAAGGCAGCACGGTCCATGCTGACTGCGCTGACCTCGGTCACCGTGGTCGCCGTCGAGGTCCGTGGTCCCGGGTCGAAAATCGACAGCTCGCCGAACATGTCCGAAGGCCCGAATACCGCAAGCAGGTTCTCCCGGCCGTCGGCCGACTTCCGTCCAATCTTGACTTTGCCCGAGAGCACGATGTACAGGCGGTCACCCGGCTCGCCTTCGGCGAAGATGACGTGGGCGCGAGGGAAGTTGACCGGCTCCAGCGTGGCGCTGAGAGCCTGCACCGCCGAGGGATCGACACCCTGGAAAATCCCGGCCCTGATCAGGGGGTCATTCACTGCGGTCCTCCAGTTGCCCCCGGCGGAACCGGCCCCTCCGTCAGGGGACCTACCGGGCGCCGCCGATCACTGGGATGGATTCTAGGACCGTTGCCGGGGACGGCGTGACCTGATCAGGGCGGCGCGACGTAGCCGGCGCCGCTGGAACAACTCCAAGGCACGGCCGATCCCGCTACGGAACAGCGCTCGCACCTCGTCAGCTCTGGCCGTCTGCAGGAACTCCTCGACCTCTTTCTCCTGTACCGCTACGTTTTCCCGCAGAGCAACATGGCGCAGCCGATTCTCCAGACGCTCCATCGCGAGTGCGAAGAACATGATCAGCGGCGGGATGGCGGCAACGAACCAGACGGTCATGGTGCGGGTGATCCTGCCGCACCACTCCAACGGGTTGGGCGTGGGGTGGCCTTCCCGGCGTGTCGGCCCCTTCACCACGCGTCATGCCGTCCGGCCCGTGCGACCGGGTCCGCGCCCACCTCCGTAGGCTGTGGGGGTGCCAGCCCGATCCCGTCGGTCCATCGATGGAGAGAGCCGTGTCGCACTGGTTCGGCGAGCTCGCCGGATGAACCGGGTACTGGCCACCGCCTACCCGGACGCGCACTGCGAGCTGGACTTCTCCACGCCGCTTCAGCTGGCCGTCGCCACCATCCTGTCTGCGCAAACCACCGACAAGCGGGTCAACGAGACCACGCCAGAGTTGTTCCGCCGGTATCGCAGCGCCGCCGACTACGCGGCTGCCGATCGGGAGGAGCTGGAGGAGCTGATCCGCTCCACCGGGTTCTACCGGAACAAGACGACATCGCTGATCGGGTTCGGCACTGCGCTGGTGGAGCGCTTCGACGGCGAGCTGCCCAGCCGCCTGGACGACCTGATCACGCTCCCGGGAATCGGGCGCAAGACCGCCAATGTGATCCTGGGTAACGCTTTCGGAGTGCCCGGTATCGCGGTGGACACCCACGTCGGACGGCTGGTGCGCCGATGGGGATGGACCCAGCACGAGGATCCGGTGAAGGCGGAGCAGGCGATCGCTGACCTGATTCCCAAGCGGGACTGGACGATGCTGTCCCACCGCGTAATCTTTCACGGGCGCCGGGTCTGCCATTCCCGCCGCCCGGCATGCGGGGTGTGTCCGCTGGCCGGCGACTGCCCGTCCTACGGCTGCGGACCCACCGAACCCGGGATCGCCGCGGCGTTGCTGCGCGGGCCGGAGACTCCCCACCTGCTGGCGATGGCCGGGCTGCCCACAGATCTGGCGGGTTCGAGCGCTGCAGCCGGCGAGGTAGCCACCGCCGCGGCTCCCGGGGCGGTGCGGTGAAGCCTGCGGTGCGCTGGGTGATGGTGGCGGCATTACTGGTGTTGGCACTCGCCGTGGCGTTGTGGCCGCACGCGGACACCACATCTGCTCTCTCGGCCGGTGCCGCGGAGCCTGCCAGCGCGCCGGGCAACCTCGACGAGCTTCGGTCCCGGGCGGCTCTGCAGCCCTGCCCGGACGCGACGTCGAGTGCCATCCCGGTTCGCGGGGTGCTGTCCGGAGTCGAGCTGCCTTGCCTGGGGCAGCCGGGAACGGTCGACCTCGGGGCCGCGCTGGCTGGGCGACCCGCGTTGCTCAACCTGTGGGGACCGCTGTGCCAGCCATGCGCCCAGGAGCTGCCCGCACTGGCCGCTTACGCTGCCGCGAAGGACGCGGTGGCGGTGCTCGGCGTGGAGGTGCAGCGGCTGCCTGAGGGGGCGCTGGAGATGCTCACCGCCTTGAACGTGCATTACCCCTCGGTCAGCGATCCTGATGGCAAGCTGCGCGCCGCGCTGGGTGCTCCTCCGGTATTGCCGCTGAGCTTCGTGGTCTCCGCTGACGGCCGGGTCAGCCAGGTCAACCCGCCCGAGGTGCTGCGCAGTCCGGAGCAGGTGCGCGCGGTAGTACAGCGTTACCTTGACCCTGGCAGCCAAGGCCCTGGTAGCCATGGAACAGTGGGATGAGCACAAAGCCGCCGATGGTGACGGCTGGGCCGCTCGTCGACCCCGCCTCGGTGCCGGGATGGCTGCGCCTGTTGGTGCGCCGCACCGCAGAGCTTCGCCCCGCCGATCTCGGGTACATTCCCGCTCCACGGCAGACCCCGCTGGAGGCTGGCCGGCCGGCGGCGGTGCTGGTGCTTTTTGCCGAGGACTCCTGCACCGGTGAGCCGGATGTGCTGCTTGAGTTACGTTCCGAACAGCTGTCCTCGCATGCCGGCCAGGTCTGCTTCCCCGGTGGAGCGGTGGACGACGCCGACGACGGACCGGTTGCGACGGCGCTGCGGGAGGCCTCTGAAGAGGTCGGGGTTCGCGCCGCAGACGTGCGGCCGGTTGCCGTGATGTCACCGCTGTACCTGCCGCCGTCGGATTTCGTCGTCACGCCGGTGCTAGGTCATTGGCAACGGCCCGGTCCGGTGGCGCCGGTGGATCACCGGGAGACCGCTGCGGTCGCCCGGGTACTGCTGCGAGTGCTCGCCGACCCGGCGAACCGGCTGACTGTGCGCGGTCCCAGCGGGTACCGCCACCCGGCCTTCATCCTTCCTGGGATGCTCGTCTGGGGGTTCACCGGTGGATTGCTGGCTGCGCTGCTGGCGATGGGCGGGTGGGAACGGCCCTGGGAGCGGGCCACCGAGTACGGCCTGGACGTCGCGTGGCGGTTGGCCGAGCGGACTGAGGTGATCCGGTGAACTGGGTAGATGTGCTGGTCCTGGTGCTCGCCCTGCTCGCCGGCATCTCCGGAGCTCGGCAGGGGATGGTCACTGCGGCAGCGTCCTTCGTCGGTGTGCTGGCTGGGGCGGTGATCGGAGTGCGGATCGCGCCCTCGTTGATCGCGCGGTTCGAGAGCCCGGAAGTCCGGGTCGCGGTCGGAGTGTCGATCGTGATCGTGCTCGTTGCGCTGGGCGAGACGTTGGGGGTATGGCTGGGCCGGGCGGTGCACGGCCGGATCGACGCCGAGGCGCTGCGCCAGGTGGACAGCTTCATGGGAGCCGGGGTGCAAGGCGCTGCGGCTCTCGTGGTGGCCTGGCTGGTCGCGCTGCCGCTTACCGAGTCGTCCGCCTATACCAGCCTGACCAGCGCGGTGCGGGACTCGTCGGTGCTGCGGGTCACCGACACGATGATGCCCAACGTGCTGCGCGAGCTGCCGGCGGAGTTGACCAAGCTGCTGGACGTCTCCGGCTTTCCCGACGTGCTCGCTCCCTTCTCCCCCACTCCGATCACCGATGTCGGTCCGGCCGACCCGGTCCTGCTCAACAGTCCGGTGGTGCGGGAGGCTCGTGCGAGCGTGCTCAAAGTCCGGGCCCGAGCGGCATCCTGCTCCCGGGCACTGGAGGGCACCGGGTTCGTGATCGCTCCGCAGCGGGTGATCACCAACGCGCACGTCGTCGCCGGTACCGACCGGGTGGCAGTGGAAACCTCACGGGGCTCGCTGGACGCCACGGTGGTCAGCTATGACCCGAATACCGACGTCGCGGTGCTGAAGGTGCCTCAGCTGAGGGCGCCGGTGCTGCAGCTGTCCCCGGTGCCGGCCGCCACCGGCTCGGATGCGCTGGTGCTTGGCTACCCGCTGGATGGGCCGTACACGGCGTCGGCTGCCCGGGTGCGTGACCGCATCCGCTTGCGTGGCCCGGACATCTACAACGGAGCCACTGTGGTCCGCAACGTCTACACCGTCCGCGCCGTGGTACGCAGCGGTAACTCCGGTGGCCCGCTGCTCGACGGTTCCGGCCAAGTGCTCGGCCTGGTGTTCGGGGCAGCGGTCGACAACGACGAGACCGGGTTCGTGCTGACCGAAGAGGAGATCGCCGACGACATCGCTGCGGCACCGAGCCAAACCGACAAGATTCCTACCGGCGTCTGCGCCGCGTGAGCTCACGGATTGCGCAGGAATTCGGCAATGAGCGTGGCAGTGTGCTCGGGTGCTTCCTGCTGCATAAAATGGCCGACGTGGGGCAGCACCTCATAGCGATAGTTGCTGCCTGCCCACTGGCTTGAGCACCGCGCCGTTGGTTCCAGCACATACGGGTCGTCGGCGCCGTGTAGTTGGAGCAGCGGCACTGGGGCCGGCCGGTTCACCGCACGGGACAGCCGGTGGCCGTCGAACCGGAACTGGGAGCGGCCGACCCACCGGTAGTACTCCAGCGCGCAGTGCGCTGTGCCGGGGATCAGCATGGCCGCACGGTAGCGCTGGGCCGCGATGGTGAACTCGTTCGATGCGCACCACCGCGGGCTCGATCCGCGGCGCAGGATCCGCTCCACCAGCGCCGCATGGTCGCGAGTGAGGCTGCGCTCGGGCAGCCACGGCACTTGGAAGCCGGCCAGGTATCGGGAGGCGCAGCGTTGCGCCGGATCACGCAGCAGTGCTTGTCGCATCGCGAGCGGATGCGGGGCTGACAGCACCGTAACCGACCGCACCAACCTGGGGTGCAACGCAGCCGTGCACCACCCGAGGATCCCGCCCCAGTCATGCCCTACCAGATCGACTTGGCGCTCACCGAGCGCCCGGACCAACCCCGCCACGTCACCGGACAGCGTCCACAGGTCATAGCCGCGGGGCGGTTTGTCCGAGTCGCCATAGCCGCGAAGGTCCACGGCGACGGCACGGCGACCCGCTGCGGCCAGCGCCGGAAGTTGGTGGCGCCAGGACCACCAGAACTCTGGAAAGCCGTGCAGCAGCAGAACCAGCGGACCGGTCCCGACCTCGGCCACATGCAACCGGATCCCGTTGGCGGATATCTCCCGATGCGTCCAGTGCCCAGGAATCCGGACCGTGCTGGAATCCGGTGGACGGCTCACTCCTGGGAATGGTCGATGGCATGCTGGCGGGACCGTCGGCGAGTCAGCGCCGCCCCGGTGTCGCGGACGGTGCTGATCGTGCGTTCGGGCTTGCGGATGCTGCGTACCCGGCGCCATCCCACCAGCGCGAACACCGCGGCAACGACCACCATCAGGCCGAAGATGATGCTGAACGCGGCCCACTGCGGCAACCAGATGGCCAGCACTTGAGCCAGCGCGATGAATAGGAAAAACAGGCTGAAAATCAGGATCGTCAGGGCGATGACGAAGAAGATGCTGCCCTTGACACCCTTGCGAACCTCAGCTGTCACCTCCGCCTTGGCCAGCTCCACTTCTGAGCGGAACAAGACGGAGAAGTGCGTCGCCGCCTCGCGCACCAGATCGCCCAGGGATGCGTCGGCATGCTGGCGGGGAGGGTCCGGTGACAGCGGCAGTGACCGCACTCCGGACGGTGCGTCCGGTTTTGCATGCCGGCCGTTGCTAGGAGGCTGCCTGCTACTCACGGGCGACATGGTGCCACGGCCCGTCTTGACCACTGACTGTGGCCGTACCGAACTGAGGGTGGCCACCCCTGATGCGGGCTCCCGGTCACTCTTCAGCTGATCGGCGCAGCCGTTTGGTGAGCGTCCGGCGACGCTTGTCGGCCAGGCGGCGTTCCCGTGCGGCCCGGGACGGACGGGTAGGGCGGCGCGTCGGCGGATCCGGAGTCACCGCCTGGCGCAGTATCGCGGCGAGCCGGCTTCGCGCGGCCTCCCGGTTGCGTAGCTGGGAGCGGTGCTCGGCGGCCACCACGGTGAGCACCCCATCGACCAGCCTCCCGGACAGCCGCTGGAGTATCCGATCCCGCTGCTCTGGAGTCAACGCAGTGCTGGCCGTCACATCGAAGCTCAGCTCGACCCTCGAGTCGGTGGTGTTGACGCCCTGACCGCCTGGGCCACCGGCCCGGGAGAACCGCCACCGCAGCTCCGCCTCCGGAATCGACACCCCCACCCCATCACTCACTTCCCCAGCATGCCTCCAGAGGGCGGGGTGCGGGGAGGATCATTCCTGGGAGCCGGACTGCATGCCGGCGGAGATCAGATCCATGACGGACGAGTCGGCCAGGGTGGTGACATCGCCGATCTCACGGTTCTCCGCGACATCCCGCAACAGCCGTCGCATGATCTTGCCGGATCGGGTCTTGGGCAGGTCGGCCACGACCATGATCTGCCGGGGCTTGGCGATCGCGCCGATCTCCTTGGCCACGTGGTTGCGTAACGCCTTGATCGCCTCTTCGCCCTGCGCCTCGTCCTGGGTGACGTTGCCCCGCAGGATCACGAACGCGACGATGCCCTGCCCGGTGGTCGGATCGGAGGCACCCACCACCGCGGCCTCGGCCACCGTCGGGTGGGACACCAGCGCGGACTCCACCTCGGTGGTGGAGATCCGATGCCCGGAGACGTTCATGACGTCGTCCACCCGGCCCAGCAGCCAGATCGCGCCGTCGTCGTCGTATTTGGCGCCATCCCCGGCGAAGTAGTAGCCCTTGTCGGCGAAACGCGACCAGTAGGTCTCCCGGTAGCGCTCGTCGTCGCCCCAGATGGTGCGCAGCATCGCCGGCCACGGTTTGTCCAAGACCAGATAGCCGCCCTCGCCGTTGCCGACTGGAGTGCCGGACTCGTCGACGATGGTGGCCGCGATACCAGGCAGCGCCCGCATCGCCGAACCCGGCTTGGTCGCGGTGACGCCGGGCAGCGGCGAGATCATGATCGCGCCGGTCTCGGTCTGCCACCAGGTATCCACGATCGGGCAGCGGCCCGCGCCGATGTGCTCCCGGTACCACATCCAGGCCTCCGGGTTGATCGGCTCGCCGACGCTGCCCAGCACTCGCAGCGACGACAGGTCGTACTTCTCGGGGATCTCCTTGCCCCACTTCATGAAGGTGCGGATCAGCGTCGGCGCGGTGTAGTACAGGGTGCAGCCGTATTTCTGCACGAGCTCCCAGTGCCGGCCCTCATGCGGGGTGTTCGGGGTGCCCTCATACATGATCGACGTCGCCCGATTGGCCAACGGCCCGTAGACGATGTAGCTGTGACCGGTGACCCAACCGATGTCGGCGGTGCACCAGTAGACGTCCTGACCGGCCTTGTGGTCGAAGACGACGTCGTGGGTGTAGGCGCACTGGGTGAGGTAGCCGCCGCTGGTGTGCAGGATGCCTTTGGGCTTTCCGGTGGTGCCTGAGGTGTAGAGGATGTACAGCGGGTGCTCGCTGTCGAACGGCTCGCAGGTGTGCTGGTCGGACTGCTGATCGACCAGCTCGTGCCACCACAGGTCACGACCGTCGGTCCAGTCGATGTCGATGTCGGTGCGCTTGACCACGACCACCTGGCGCACCGTAGAGGCATCGTGGAGTGCCTCGTCGGTGTTGGTCTTCAACGGGGCCGGCTTGCCGCGCCGGTACTGGCCATCGGCGGTGATCACCAGTTTGGCTTGCGCGTCGTTGATCCGCTGACGCAGTGACTCAGCCGAAAAACCACCGAACACCACGCTGTGCGGCATGCCCAGCCGGGCGCAGGCGAGCATGGCGAAGACCGCCTCGGGGATCATCGGGAGCTGGATGGCCACCCGGTCTCCGGTCTGCAGGCCCAACGAGATCAGCGCATTGGCCGTCTTGCATATCTCACGCTGCAGGTCGGCGTAGGTGATGGTGCGGGTGTCTCCCGGCTCGCCCTCCCAGTGGAAGGCGACCTGGTCGCCGTGGCCGTCGGCGACGTGCCGGTCGACGCAGTTGTAGGCGACGTTGAGCTCGCCGCCGACGAACCACTTCGCGTGCGGGGCGCCTGACCAGTCGAGGACCCGCTCGAAGTCGGTGTGCCAGTGCAGCCGGCGAGCCTGCTGAGCCCAGAAGGCCTCGTGGTCGGCATCCGCTTGGTCATAGAGGGCTGCGGTGGCGTTCGCCTGCGCGGCGAATTCCTCGCTGGGGGGAAACGCGCGGTTCTCGCTGAGTAGGTTGTCGAGTCCTTGGCCGGAGTCGTCCATCGTGCTGCCGACCTCCTTATCGCCCTTATCACGGTCCACGCCGACGGTAATCGCCCCCCCCGGCCCGGGCCACCGCACTGATGAGGCGGCAATGGAGCATCGCCTCTGTCCGTTGGCCCGGCGCAGGATCGCGGCGAACTCCCGGTCCGGGTTCTTGACCAACGCGTGGATCGTCGTCACGACCGGGCAAAACCAGCCGGCCGGCAGATCCGACTGCGCCACCCGCCCTGTGCCAGCTGCGAGAATGCTGGAGTGCCCGCTGATCCGTTGGCTCCGCTGATGGAGTTGCCTGGGGTTGCACAGGCCGTCGCTCGGGCCCGCGACGCAGTGGCCAGGGTGCACCGGCATCCTGCCAACCGGCGCGGCTGGCCCATCACTGCGGCCGAGGCGTCGGTACGGGCGGCTCGGGCCTCGGCCGCGCTGGACGGCGGCAGCACCGCGTTACCTCACGACGGGTCGGTGGACGACCCGGTACTGGCCGGTGCGCTGAGGGTGGCGCAGGCCCTGGGCGGGCTGCTGGGCACCTGGCAGCGGGCTCCGTTGCAGGCGTTGGCCCGGCTGCACGTGCTCGCCGCGACAGATTTGTTACCGGGGTCGCAGCTGGGCAGGCCACGCTCGTCACCTGAGACCACGGCCCGGCTCGACGGACTGGCTCGGCTGCTCGCCGGGGACAGTCAGGTTGCCGCGCCGGTGCGCGCCGCGGTCGTGCACGGTGAACTACTGGCGCTGGCACCTTTCGCTCAGGGCAATGGCGTGGTCGCCCGGGCCGCGGCCAGGCTCACCGTAGTGGCCAGCGGGCTGGATCCTAAGGGGCTGGTGGTACCTGAAGTGGCTCATCTGCGCCGCGAACCGGAGTACCGGACCGCGGCGGCTGGCTACGTGGGTGGCGGTGCTGACGCGGTGGGCCGGTGGATTGTGCACTGCTGCAACGCCCTGGTGGCCGGAGCCCGAGAAGCCACGTCGATCGCCGCGGCGGTCAAGCACCATACCTAATTGAGACGGCGGTGTTGCTCGACCCGTCACGGGTTCGACCAACACCGCCGTCCGCACGGAGTACCGGGGTACCAAGCGTGCAACTCGTGTCGTACTTACGGGGTCTAGGCGCCCGGTACCCCTCTGGACCCGGTACGCAAACCCTTGACGACAAGCCTCCCGCGGCGCGCTGCGCGTGGGGTGCCCGGCATCCGTGCGCGGAGCCCTGATCGGGGTGGACGGTACTTCTCTGCTGCACCGCCCCTGGCCTTGCAGGGGTCCGTGCAGTCATGTCTACGCGGTGATGGGGGACACAGCAAGGGGCCCGATCAGGTACAAAGGTTCGGCTACCGAGGGTACGAAACCTCAGTGGAACTCACCCACACGATGTAACGTCAGCTCATTGAGCGGAACCGACTCACCGCTGACGCCGGCGCCGTCCATACCACGCGACGCCGGCGGCGGCAACGGCTCCCAGACCCACTGCGGCGGCGATCTGGGTGCCGGAAGGAGCTGGGATCCGGCTGCGCAATGACACCGGGTCGGAGAACGCGAGTACCGGCCAGCCTCGCTGCTGCGCTTCCCGGCGCAGTGCCCGATCCGGGTTCACCGCCGTCGGATGACCGACTGCCTCCAACAGCGGCAGGTCGGTGATCGAGTCGGAGTAGGCGTGGCAAAGCTGCAGGTCGTAGCCATGCTGCTCGGCCAGTTCCCGAGCGGCGAGCGCCTTGTTCTCCCCCGCGCAGTAAAACTCCACGTCACCGGTGTACCGGCCGTCATGGGCCACCATGCGGGTGGCGACGGTGTGGGTCGCACCGATCATCTCGGCAATCGGTTGCACCACCTCCGCCCCGGAGGCGGACACCACAACGATGTCGTGACCGCGCTCGCGATGCGAGGCGATCAGCTTGGTCGCTTCGGCGTAGACCAGCGGGTCCACGATGTCATGCAACGCCTCTTCGACGATCGCCGTGACCTGGGCGATGTCCCAACCAGCGCACTGGGCGGTGATGCGGGCGCGCATCCGCTCCATCTGCTCGGTGTCCGCTCCGGCCAGCAGGAACATGAACTGGGCGTAGCTGCTTTTGAGCACCGCGCGGCGGTTGATCAGGCCTTCTTGGAAGAAAGGCCGGGAGAAGGCGAACGCACTGGATTTCGCGATGATCGTCTTATCCAAGTCGAAAAATGCTGCGACACCCGGGGAGTTCGGGGCGGGAGGGGTCACGGCCGGCAGCATAAGCTCGCCATGCTCGGGTCGAAGGGCAGACGTCAATCCCACCAACGGCACACTAACGGCAGGTGGGCGGGCGATGGCCGGAAGGATACGCTGGAACCGTCCGGTCTGTGAACCGGGGAGGTTCAGCCCAACCCCCAGGGACTGAACCTTCGGCGACCCCCGTCCTCCCCCTGGCGGGGGTCGTCCCATGTCCGGGCTCGGCTGTGACCCGTCACGCCATCCACAGCATCCCCGCTGTCCACATGTCGATCATGAGTGACCACCGGATCTGACCTGGCTGGTTGATAGTGGTACCGGACGCTCCGGGCACACGGGCAGAACAGCTAGGGGACACAAGTGGGGATGAGCGTTGAGCGGGCCAACAGTCGGGGTGGGATCGCCCGGCGGCCGGTGATGATGATGACCCCGGGTGAGCTGGCCGACGAAGTGATCCGGCTGGCGGCGGCAGCAGGATGCGAGCCGGACCGAGTCACCGACCTGGAGGGGCTGCGGCAACGGTGGACCACCGCCCCGCTGCTGTTACTGGACGTCCAGGCTGCGATCGCCAGCGCGAATGCCGGTCTACCCCGCAGGGACGGAGTTGTGATCGTCTCGCCGGTACCTGATCCGGAGGTCTGGCGGTGCGCGGTGGCGGCGGGTGCCGAGCACGTGGCGGTGCTGCCTGACGCAGAGGCCTGGCTGGTGGCCGCGTTGGCCGATGCGGCGGAATCGCCGGCTGCCCCGGGGCGGGTCCTGGCCGTCCTCGGCGGCCGGGGTGGCGCCGGGGCCTCGGTATTCGCCGTCGCCGTGGCGGTGGC
>DASVWA010000476.1:0-8031 GCA_036389855.1 Pseudonocardiaceae bacterium | reverse complement strand
CGCTCCGTGGTGAGGATCCTGCGCAGGCCGCCGCGGTGCTGTCCAGCCTGCGGGTGACCGCGTTGGGCGCCAACTGCACGGTCGGCCCCGCGGTGCTGGTGGATGTGGTCGGTGAGCTGGCTCGCGCTACCGACCTGCCGGTGTCCGTGCAACCCAATGCGGGTGTGCCACACCGGCTTGGCAGGCAGATCCGCTACGCCCGTAACGCGGCGTATTTCGCTGAGGCCGCGCCACGGTTCGTGGCCGCGGGCGCCACCCTGCTGGGTGGCTGCTGCGGGACCACACCTGCCCACGTGCGGGCGGTCTCCCACGCGGTCGCCGCACTGCCCCCGGCTCAGCGTGCCCCCCAGAACTCACCGTTGACCGGCTCGACCATCGTGCGGGGCGCGCCAGCGCGGGCTGAGGCTCCCTGCCCCGGTTGGCCGTGGGAGGGCGAGCTGGTGGTGGCTGCCGGGTTGCAAGCTCCGCACGGCCCGCAGGTACCGGCGTTCATCGAGCGGGCGACCATGCTGCGCGCGGCCGGCGCCGGAGTGCTGGCCATCATCGAACCGGCGCCCCCCGCGGCCCGGATCAGCCCGGTTGGCGCCGCCGTGGTGGTCAGCGAGCGGGTGGGCAGCGAGGTGCTGTTGCCGGTGGAAGCTGCCGATCGCAACCTTGCGGCCCTGCAAGCCGACCTGCTCGGCGCCCACGCGCTGGGCCTGCGGGTCGTCATCTGCCGAACCGGCAGCCCCCGGGTTGCCGGTGACTACCCCAGCGCCGGTGGCGGTTCGCCTTGGGACGTCGACTCCGTCGGACTCGTCGCCATGCTTGGTGCACTCAACGAGGGCATCGACTGGCGAGGCGTTGCCACTGCGGAGCGCACCCAATTCGTGATCGGTGCCACGTTGCACACCGCAGCCACCGATCTCGCCCGCGAGCTGGACAAGGCGCAGGCCAAGCTGCGCTCCGGGGCGCATTTCCTGGTCACCGACGTGGTTTATGACGTCGAAGAAGCGACTTGCGTGCTTGATGCGCTGCGGACCCGCGGGGTGACGCTGCCGGTGCTTGCGACGCTCGCCCCGTTCGAAGACATTCGGACCCTGCAAAGGCTGTCCCACGAGGTTGCCGAAGCATCGATCCCGCTGTCTGCCCTGGCCGCCGCGCGGCGCAACCGGGATCACCCCGAACAAACCGTCGAGCTCTCGGTGCGCGTGGTGGAAAAGCTGCGACACCTGATCGCCGGTGTCGTCGTGCACGTGCCCAGCGGGATGGATGAGCCGGCGGTACAGCTGGTGGAAGCTCTCGCGCAACTGCGCTCGGACGCATGACAAGCCCAGGGACGCACGAGCCTACCCCGGCCTGGGGCGGCAACACCGCGCTGAGCGGGCTGTCCCGGCAGAATTCGATCTACCGGCGGACCATGGCCGTCTGTGACGAGCTGGCGGACGCGGCGCTGGGAGGGGCCGACCCGGTGCGGCTGACTGAGGTGTTCGCCCGGCTGGTCGGCAAGCGGATCGTATTGCTCGACAGTGCGTTCCGGCTGCGGGCCCAGGCCGGCCGCTCCGACTCATCCCGGGGGCTGCGGTGGAACCGCACGGATCCCAGCGTCGACCGGTTGCTGCGCGCGCTGGAGGCTTCGCGGCGGCCACTGCGGATCCCGGCGATTCCCGGATCGCTGCTCGACGAGGCCTGCTTGGTGGCTCCCGTCGTGGTCCGCGAAACCAGCCTGGGTTACCTCCTCGTCCTCGACGAGCAACTCACGGCCGACGGCTTCGAGGCACAGCCCGACGACGCCGAGTTCCTCACTGTGACCTATGCGGCCACGCTTTTCGCGTTGACTCTGGCGCATGAGCAGACCAGTACAGAGCTGGATTTGCGCTATCGCAGCAGCGTGGTCGACGCCTTGGTCTCGGGCCACTTCCTGGACGCTCAGGATGCCCAGCGCAAGGCCCGGTCGCTGGGGCTGCGGGATGGGGTGCCACTACGCGTCGCGATGCTGCGCCCGGCACCGTCGGACACGGCGGCGGGGATGCAGCGGGTCGCTGCGATGTTGCCGGCCGCGGCTGCCGCGGTGCGCGACGGCGCGCTGGTCATGATCGTCTCGGGCGATCCGAGCACTGAGGCCCTTTCGGGGTTGTGCGGGCTGGAGCAGGGGGCCACCTGCGGGGTGAGCGAGCGGGTGGACTCCCCGGAACTTGTACCCCGGGCGGTGCGCCAGGCCGAGAGGGCGATCGATCTGGCGCTGCGGCTGGGCCGGGCCGGCCAGCCGGTCCGCTACGAGGAGCTGGGCATCTACCGGTTGCTGTGCACCATCGGCGACATGCAGCAGTTGATGGGGTTCGCCCGTGACGTGCTCGGGCCTTTGCTCGACTATGACGCCGAGCATCGCACCGATATGGTGCACACCCTGTCGGTGTACCTGCACCACCACGGCAGTCACAAGCGGTCCGCCCGAACGCTGCACCTGCACGCCAACACCGTCGCCTACCGCGCTGCGCGTATCGAGGCGATCACCGGCCTGGATCTCGCTGATCCTGATGACCGGCTGGTTGCGCAGGTGGCTGTCAAGATAATCGAGTCGCAAGGCTTAGCGGAAACCGGCAGCCAGGGTTGAGGAAGGAAGCTGGCGAGGTTGATGGCATGCGCGATGCGGCATGTGAGCGGCTGCGCTCACTAGCGCTGTTGCCGTGGTAAGCGCCGGTAGCGAAGCAGTAGTTCGTCCTCAGCAGCAAGCGCACCTACCAGTTCCATCTGTCGGGGAGAGTCCCGGCCGGTACCCGACGTGATGCGTCCCGCGCCACCTCCAGTGATGAGCGGGGCGACTGTGAGACACAATTCATCGACAGCATCCGCCTCGTGGAAACTGCCAAGCAGGGTTGGCCCTCCCTCGCACAGCACCCGGTGCAATCCGCGGCGATGGAGCTCAGCGATGATTGCGTGCGGTGTGAGCTGCTCAAACAGTACGAGCTCGCCCCCCGCTTCGCGAACACGATCGCGGCGCGCCCTGGGCGCCGACTTCAGGGTCAGAACCAACGGCGGCACAAACGTGTCGGTGAACAGCAAGCTGTCTGGGTCAAGCGCCGCCGACGCGGAGACAACGGCGATCGGTGGATGCGTGTCGCGGCCTCGCGTCGGACGGCGCGCCCCGTTGTAGTTCTCGACACGGACAGTGCCGGCACCAACAAGGATCACCTCCGCGAGTTCCCGAAGCAGCTCGAAGACTGTGAGATCCGCCGCCGAACCGAGACCACCGGTCTTGCCCTCCACCGCAACGGCCCCATCAAGGCTAGACACCATGTTCACTCTTACGTATGGCGCAGCAAGCCCAGCAGGCCAGGCATAATGTGCGGCGAGTGCATTGTCGTCGAGCGCTTCTAGGGCTGTGCTGGGCGGCCACAGGCGAAGCATCTTTTCGTCTCCAATACAAAGCTGCTGCAATTGCCTCAGCATACCGCTGCTCATGTGACGTTGTGACAAGTTACCGCTGGGGGCCGCCAACCGAGCACGGCTTCCACGACTGTTATTCCAGAACGCATAGACGCCACGTCGTGCACGCGCACTATCCTTGCTCCCTGCAACGCGCAGAGGACAACTGTGGCAAGAGTTCCCTCCGTCAGCTTGCCGACGGGAAGGCCCAGGGTCTCGGCGATGAAGTCCTTGTTCGAAACTGACGCAAGCAATGGGTAGCCGAGTGTTGCCAGTTCGCCGAGTCGCCGTGTCACCTCGAGTGAGTGCCAGGTGTTCTTGTTGAGGTCGTGGCCAGGATCAATGATTATCTTATCACGTGACACGCCTTGAGTTTCAGCGAAACCAGCACGTTCAATGAGAAAGTCACGGACTTCAGAAACGACGTCGGTATAGTGTGGTCGAGCGAGCCATTCACCTGGTGCGGCTTTGCTGTGCGTAATAATGAGCGTTGCCCCTGCATCTGCCACGACCTCAGCCATGAGTGGGTCTTGAAGCGCGGACGTATCATTAACAGCATCAGCCCCAATGTCAATCGCTTGACGTGCCACCTCTGCCCGGAATGTATCGACCGAGATCACTGCGTCTGTTTTCTCACGAATTTTCTGGATCAACGGTAGCAGTCGCTCTAATTCATCCTTCTCATCAACCTCTTGAGCCAGCGGTGAGAACGGAACCGCGCCGATGTCAAGCCAATCAGCACCTTGTCTCAATGCTTCCTCTGCGGCCTCAAGAGCCTTGCCGAACTCGAACGTACGCCCTCTATCGTAAAATGAGTCACGCGTTCGATTGATGATACCCATGATGACGACTTGCTGGGAGAAGTCGAACGTCTTGCGGCCTATGGTCCGTATCGTCTCGCCCATGTCTGGGCTGACAAACGTAGACATGTGAAGTGATCAGGCGTCGCTCATGTGCTCAGCGGCCCGGATGGCGCAGTGAGCCGATCACCAGCATCAAACCGACGGCCAGCGCTATCGCCGCGAGCACCCAGCGGGCGTCCACCACGGGCAGCCAGCTGATGCCGCCGAGCAGCGCGGTACCGGCGACGCCCAGCGCCCCCAACCCGACCGCGAGTGTAAGCAGGTCCGGCCCGCGCCGTGGGACCACGGCACCCGTCTCGCTGCTGTGGTGAGGTGCTGGTTGCGCCATCGTCGGGTCCGTTCCGCTCATGATCCACGCTCCACCTGGACGTTGCCCATACCGGCGTGCACGTCCAGCACCAGTCGACCACCGCCGGGGCCGTCGGAACCGTTGTCGGTCATGTCCACCCGGGCCGGAAAGCTGCCGTCGCCGCTCACACCGAGGCAATCAACGTTACCGACCTGCGCCCGGCAGACCACCTGCGCGTCGAGAGTCGGCGGCAGGATGACCTCGGTCTGCCCCATTCCCACCGCAACTGCGGTAGTCACGGTCTGCCCTTGCGCCAGCTGAAGGTCAGTGAGGTCCAGGCGGCCATTGCCCAGGGTGACCTCATAGCGCGGTTGTACTTGGGCGGCCGTGGCAGGGTTCCAACGGCCCTCTCCGAGTTTGAAGCCAGACACTGGAGCGGCTTGGAGTATCCAGGTGAGCACTGCCAGCGGGACGGCGATCAGGATCAGTCCCCGCCCGCTTCGCAACAGCGAGCCCGCTATCAAACCGAGCCCCACCACAGCGAGCAGCAGCGCAGCGATCTGGGCGGCCGACAGCGCGGGCCAGATCGCCGACGCGATCCCGCCGGTCAGCAACGCGAGCCCGAGAGTGATTGCAGTGACCTTGGATCGGGAACCGTGTGCGGGCCAGGGTGGTGGTGGCGGTGCCGGTGCGGGTTCCGGCAGGTCCCAGGCGAATGGTGCCGCCCCAAGTGGATCCCACGCGGGGGGAGCAGGTCGGTCGGTCGTCACGGTCGTGCCCGGTTCACCGTGCGGGTCTAACCCATGCTCGGCGGTGCTCGCCGTCCCGGCCGCTCCCGCGCCAGGATCCGTGCCGACCGGAGCCGGGACTTGTCCCAGCGCAGCCCGCGACTGGTGTAGCAAGAACAGCACTCCCACCGCCACGGCGAGCCCGAGCACACCAGACGCCGGTCCGCCGAACACAGCCGCGGTGACCAGGAACAGCAGCAGGATAAGCACCAGCGTGAGCACTGGCGACATCGAGCTCCGGCCACGTCCGAGCAGGCTCTCCAGACCGGAAGCCCGATCACCTTCAGCTGGCAACAGTAACCAGCCCAGCAGGTACAGCAGCAACCCCATTCCGCTGAACATGGTGGCCACAATGAACGCCACCCGAACCAGTACCGGATCGATGGCATACCGGCGCCCGATCGCCGCCGCGACTCCGCCGATCTTGCGGTCGTCGCTTCGGCGGTCCGGCCTGGTGGCCCAGAAGTCCCTGACAGTGTGCGGCACGTTGATCTCGCTCACGTCGTCGAGCTTGGCCCGCAAGGACGGCAAGCACCATCGGGGGCCACCCTGATCCGTCCCCGGGTTGGGGGATACCGGGGGCGACCCTGATACCCCCGATCCACCGGACGTGTGACGATGATGCGCGTGAGTACATCGGCGGAGCAGGAGGCCGGCATTCCCCCGGCCCTCCAGTCGGTGCCTGGGGAGCCTGCGGAGCCAAGTCAAGCTTCGGGCGGTACCGGGTCACCGTTGCGCCGGCACCGGTCCAGCCGGGTCATCGCTGGGGTGTCCAGCGGGATCGCCGAGCATCTCGGTGTGCCGGTGCTGTGGGTGCGGGTGATCTTCGTGGTGCTCGTCGGCCTCGGCGGGGCCGGGTTGGTGGGCTATGCGCTGCTGTGGGCGTTCGTGCCGGCGACCGAAGCTGGTGCAGGCCGGCCGAGTACCGCGCGGGAGCGGCAGCAGGCAGTCGGCCTGGTCGTGCTCGGCGGGGGTCTGGCACTGGCGGGTGCCGCCCTGGACACTGGATGGGGCGGCTGGGTGACCGGCCCGCTGGGGATCGCCTTGGTCGGTGCGGGTGTCGTGTGGCGGGAAGCCGACGCTGCCCAACGGACCCGCTGGCGCAGTGGTGCGGGGGTGTTGTTCGGCGGCGGGCGGATGGCCCTGCTCCGGGTGTTGGCCGGAATCGTGCTCGTGACCAGCGGGATCGCGGTGTTCCTACTTAATCAGGACAACCTGGGTCAGCTCCGGTTCGCGCTCCTCGCCGCGGCCGCGACCCTGGTCGGCGTGGCTGTGCTCACCGTGCCGTGGTGGTTACGGCTCATGCGCGCGTTAGGCGAGGAACGCCGGGCCCGGATCCGCACCGAGGAACGGGCCGAGATCGCCGCGCACCTGCACGACTCGGTGCTGCAGACCCTCGCCCTGATCCAGCAGCAGTCCGACTCGGCCCGGGAGGTTCGCCGGCTGGCCCGTGGTCAGGAGCGAGAGCTTCGTTCCTGGCTCTACGGCCCGCGCGGCTACGGACTTCCGGTGTCCAACGGCGCCGGTGGCACTGCGGTCGTCGAGTTCGCGGCGACGCTCAACGCTGCTGCCGGCGAGGTGGAGGACACTTACGCAGTGGGTGTCCAGGTGGTCGTCGTGGGCGATTGTGTCCTCGAGGAGCCCCTGACAGCGCTGGTTCAAGCCAGCCGGGAAGCGATGGTCAACGCAGCCAAACACGCTGGGGTCGGCGAGGTCAGTGTGTATGCCGAAGTCGAACCCGGGCAGGTGCACGTCTTCATCCGGGACCGGGGTGTCGGATTCGACCCTGCCGCTGTTGCCGGCGATCGGCACGGCCTGGCCGACTCGATCCGCGGCAGGATGGAACGCCACGGTGGCACGGTGACCCTGCGCACCGCACCGGGGGAGGGCACCGAAGTCCAGCTGGCCATCGCGCGCCGCACGGACGGAGAGGAATCTTCTTCATGACCGACGACGCACTTCGTCCCCCGGAGGCGGCATTATGACAGTTGGGGTTTTTTTGGTCGACGACCACGCTTTGTTCCGCACCGGCGTCAAGGCCGAGCTGGACAGGGCTGGTTCAGCGGAACCAGGCCTGCCACCGGTGGTCGTGGTCGGTGAGGGCGGATCGGTGGAGGAAGCGGTCACCGGCATCGCGCACCTGCGTCCCGACGTCGTGCTCCTTGATGTGCATATGCCTGATGGCGGCGGCGCCGAAGTGCTGCGCCGCGTGCGGCCCGCGCAGCCGGATGTGGTGTTCCTCGCGCTATCGGTGTCCGACGCGGCCGAGGACGTGATCGCCGTGATCCGGGCCGGAGCACGCGGGTACGTGACCAAGACCATCTCCGGCCGGGAACTGGTGGACGCGGTGCGCAGAGTGCACGCGGGTGACCCGGTATTCTCCCCGCGGCTGGCCGGCTTCGTACTCGACGCGTTCACCCACCGACCCGGGGCGGCCCCGGTCGGTGACCCGGAGTTGGATGTGCTTACCCCGCGAGAGCGCGATGTGCTCCGGCTGTTGGCCCGTGGCTACGCCTACAAGGAGATTGCGGCAGAGCTGTACATCTCGATCAAAACGGTAGAGACCCACGTGTCGTCAGTACTGCGTAAGACCCAACTGTCCAATCGTTACGAGCTGTCCCGATGGGCTTCTGACCGCCGTCTGGTGTAGCCACGCACCGTCGAACCCCCTCATCCGCCCGCGAGT
>DASVWA010000475.1:0-6641 GCA_036389855.1 Pseudonocardiaceae bacterium | reverse complement strand
GCGCTGGCCTGCGCGGTCGCGATCGGTTTGGGCAACGACTCAGAGCTGCTGATCATCGGAGCGCTGGTGTTCGCCGCGGTGCTGGGGCTGCTGGTCGTGCTACCGATCGGCGGAGCCGACATGCCAGTGGTGATCTCGCTGCTCAACGCGGCGACCGGACTCTCGGCCGCAGCGGCCGGACTGGCGCTGAACAACACCGCCATGATCGTTGCCGGCATGATCGTTGGCGCCTCGGGTTCGATCCTCACTAACCTGATGGCCAAAGCGATGAACCGGTCCATCCCGGCGATCGTCGCCGGCGGGTTCGGTGGTGGGGGTGGCACGGCGCCGGGCCGCGAGCTCGGGGACAAGACCGTCCGCGAGACCAACGCGGCCGACGCGGCGGTCCAGATGGCCTACGCCAACCAGGTCGTCGTGGTGCCCGGATACGGCATGGCCGTGGCGCAGGCCCAGCACGCCGTGCGGGACATGGCTCGGCTGCTCGAGGACAAGGGCGTCGAGGTGAAGTACGCCATCCACCCGGTGGCCGGCCGGATGCCCGGGCACATGAACGTGCTGCTCGCCGAAGCCGACGTGCCCTACGAGCAGCTCAAGGAAATGGACGAGATCAACGGCGAGTTCAACCGCACTGACGTCGCGCTGGTGATCGGCGCCAACGACGTCACCAACCCGGCCGCCCGCAGCGACCCGAACTCGCCCATCCACGGCATGCCGATCCTCAACGTCGACCAGAGCAAATCGGTCATCGTGCTCAAGCGCTCGATGAGCCCCGGCTTCGCCGGCATCGACAATGAGCTGTACTACTCCCCCGGCACCGCGATGCTCTTCGGCGACGCCAAAGCGTCCGTCGAATCAGTCATCGAGGAACTCAAAGCCCTCTAACGCCGCGTGTCCCGCTCTCCTGCCCGGTGTGTCGTGCCCCCCGCCCGGCATGTCCGGCTCGTGCTCGGTGTGTCGGGTTCTGATGATCACCACACCGGAACGTGCTGCCATCAATCGAGCAATGACCGTTGCCGCCGCCACGACGGTGCCGAGCCACCCGGGAGATACCCACCCCGGCGGGACCGCATAGCCTTCCACTGGACGCTACCGAGCGCGGCCTTACGGACACGCTCAGTCGACAGTCACGTCAGGAGTCCGGTAGAACATCAGACCGTGCAGCGGTCGTGGCCGGGGTCACTCGGCGCTGGAGGGAGTCTGCAGTGGAAAAAGGCTTGCTCGAACAGGTGCGTGGCTTCAACGTTTTCGATGGTCTCGCTCTGCTCGTCGCCGTCGGGCTCGTCGGCGTGGGGTTCTTTATCGGGTCCATCGGCGGTGGCGAGACCGGGACAACGACGACAGCCGAGATCACCATCACCCCGGACGAGGAAGTCCGCCCGTTGGCCACCGGCGAGACCAGGACCTTCCCCCTCTACGTCAGAAACCCCACCGACCACGGCGTTCGGGTCGCCTCGATCAGCGCGGGCAGTTCAGCTGCGACCCCAGAATGCCCCGCCGGCACCATCACCAGCGCGCCGGTCGAAGGCCCGACGGGCTTCATCAACCCCACGAATATCCGGGCCTATGACCTCTACGTGACGATGGACGCCAACGCCGACAGCAAGTGCAGGGAACAGTCGTTCACACTGCCGTTGACCGTCGAGCTTGCCACTGCCGCCGCTGACCGGTAAGGCGGTCACGGTGCGCCGCGGATCCGAGCGATTGCGGTATCACCTGGACCTTGCCGTCTCGCAGGCGGACCCCGTGAACCATGCCGTCGCCGACGAACCAGTGATAGATCTCCGGGTCGATCTCGGCAATCGGATTCGGTCCGTTGCGTAGGTACCTGCCGTCGAGATGGTCCGGGATGGTCCCGGTGACGGCCAACTTGGTGATCACATGCTCTCGCGGCACGCGGCATAGTTGCCCTCAAGGTAATCGTTACCCATGGCGTGGCCTCCAGCGCTGGTCCATGTAACGCAGCTATAACAGTGTTACAGTTGCGCTGCAAGCGTGGTATATCCGAGGGGAGAGCGCCACAGTGTGGCCCCATCCCATAGGGAAGACTCCACGCCCTAAGATCGCTTGATGCGCGTGCTGCGACGCCTGGCCTAACGCTCGGCATCCAAGCCTTGACCCAGAGTGGAGGGAGACCTACCCTGTCGAGTGGTCGGGGACCATGTCATCGAGAGGGGCCACCGACTGCACAGCAGCTTTCGCAATCGCTGTATGTACGCGCGCTCCTAACGACTCACCGTTCGCGCGCGAGGGACTGATCACTTCCAATTATTTTAGTGCGACGTAACGGCTTGCACGGCTATCGGGCTTTATCTGCAATCCCGGCCGCCGCAATCTGTTCGCGCTCTAGTGAGAACTTTTTGGAAGTTAGGTCGAGGGGAAGGCGCTATATGAACATTCGCTGGCTGCGTTCAAATAGAACCTTGCTGGCGTTGCTGGCAGTCACTGTGGTGACTGTCGGGTTGCTGGCCACCCTGGTTGTGCGCCAGCAACATGACCAGCCCACCGAAACAGGGCAGGTCTACCTCGATAAAGCCGGCGGTGGCACAACTACTGCTGTCCCCTCGATCCCTGCCAACCCTCCTCAGGCAGCGACTGGCGACCGCGGCGTCGATAGTGCCCCCGCTCCGCAACCGGTAGGTCCTGACAGCGCTCCCCCCGATAAACCCACTGCGCCCGTCAATCCCTCTTCAAATAGTGCCGCTCATTCCAACGGATCCACCCATCCCGAGACGGTCGCTCGGCCCAGGGGCCCTAGCCACTCCAACTCAGCCGCTGCAGGCGCGGACAAACCCGCTGATGCCGGCCCCCCTCGTGACGCCGTCAGACCGGACCCTCCTCGTCAGTCCATACCAGCCGAAAGGCCATCACCACCTCGCGAACCTGCACGCCCCGGAAAACCCATCGAGCCCGAAGAGCCGCGCAAACCCCAGGAACCCGGCAAGCCGAAAGCTCCGGACCAGCCAGGCAAGAACCTTGGAGAGGGGAAGCCAGGCAAGAGCCCTGGGGAGGGTAAGCCAGGCAAATCATCCGCTGAGGGCAAGCCAGGCAGACCCGGTGAACCCGGTGGCATAGACGGCGAGCCCGGTCAGCCCGCGCAACCGGGCCAATCTGAGCCGCGCAACTCCGTTAAGCCCGGTAAACCCACTGAGTCCGCCGAGCCTCCCGATGGCAGCGACTCCGACGGCTCCAGCGTCCGCACCCAGCACGCTCGTAAGCCCGACGCGCTTGACAGCACCGGAACCCCACAGACGATTTCCGACGCAGACCAGCAAACACACTCAGAACCAGTTAAGGATAGGTAACAGGCCCCAAACTGCGGCGAAGAAGATCAGACCGGCAGCCAGGATCTGGGGTCAGGAGCGGCGGGGTTGGAAAGGACCCGGCTCGGGTGGCTTACCGCCGACGTTGCTGACGATCTCAGCCGCCAGATCGCGGACCTTGATATTACGGTTCTGCGAGGCCCGCCGAAGGATGTCAAAGGCGGCCGCGGCGCCGAAGCGCTGCTGGGCCATGATGATCCCGGTGGCTTGATCAATGACCGCGCGCGAGGCCAATGCACCGTGCAGATCGTCTGACATCTGCGTCTGATCGGCCAACCTCACTGCGACGGCGATCGCCCCGGCGGCGTTCGCGGCGAACATTTCCAGCTGCCCACGATTGTCCTCGGCGAACGCGTCAGGCCAAATCGAGTACAAGTTGTAGCAGCCCATCAGCCCGGTAGGACCGTTCAGCGGCAGCCCCAGACACGAGCGCACACCCTGCTCGTGTGCGGCCGGGCAGAAACTGGGCCAGCGCTGCTCGCTGGCGGTATCGGCGATGTAATGGGGCGTTCCGGTGGCCAGGGTCTCCAGGCACGGGCCTTCACCGAAGTCGTACTGCAGCTGGTCAATCCGCCTGGTCTGCTCATCATTGGCGGCCAGGGTGACCGCCCGGGAGTTCTGACGCACGGTGACACCACACGAGCTGCCTTCGGGCAACGCTTGGGCCGTGAGCTGGGCCAACCGGTCGAGAAAGTCGTGCAGGGTGCCGCTTTCCAGCAGCAACGCCTGCAACTCCAACAGCGACGAATGATCAAAAGGCCGCGGCGACGGCAACGACATGGCAAAACCGGCAATCCGTAGGTATCACGTTCCCAACGGCTACCGCAGATGCCACGTCCGAACGGCGTGCGCGAAAAACCCCGGCAACACATTGACCCTACCGCCCTCGGGCTCGAAGGCACCGTTTCAGCGTCGCGCTGGGGCAGTTGCCGCCACCACGACGTCGAGTACCCCAGCTAAACCAACACGGTTGAAGAATGGGCCGCAGCGATTGGTGAAAGCAGAGGTGCCTGCGGCAGACCGCTCCGGGATGGCCCCGCGCTGGGATGAAGGTGGTGGGTCACCAGGGTGGCGCGGGTATCCGTCACGTCGGCGCCTGAGGCGTAGCAGACCCTCGCCCGCTTCGAGGCAAGCTCGTCGACGAGACGGGATACCCGCTTTCGCCCGCTCGTCCTGCGTCAGGCTGTCTCCTCGACTACATCCATCGCTACATCAAACGGCCACGGACTGTGGGAACGTGCTCGGACCCGGATTGGAGGATGAGGCCACATCATGGACGACGGGCAGGTAATGGTGAGGCTCTCCTTGTGACTACGGAACAGAAGGCTTCCGTCGCCGTCTCTGTCCGGCGCGAGCGTCATATCCGCGAGTCGCGGGTGCGATCGTGGGTCTCATCTTTGGTCTACCTTCGTCTACCTTCGTCTACGTTCAATGCGGCGATGCGCTTCCAGCCCGCACTGACAATCTAACCTGCGGAACTGGACACCCAGATGATTAAATTGAGTGAAGACTCTTGGAGGATCGCGGAACGGTGCGGCAGTTACTAAACTGGCCCCGCCCCGACTGCCCCCGAGGTATCCGGTCCCACTTCCGTCCTCCGAGTGGGGCTGGATCACATAGATCTCAGCGTGCTTGCCTGCTTCTGCTTCAGTAGTCGGCGGGAGATCGCCAACGCAGCGCCCATCCCCGCCGATACGTCCGACATGACCCACCGACCGGTCGGATTGCCGCACAAGAGGGATCGACGATCTTCAGTGTGGGTCAGATTCTGGTCACTGCGGCGATCATCAGCGGGTTGGCGCCCATGGCCGCGTTGTGGCGGTTACCGCGTAGCGCCTGGCCTGACATCCTTGTCGCCCCTTCACCTGACCAAACCGCCGACGACATCCTCGACCGCTGCAAACCGGGGTCAAAGGGCATCATTTACGCGACACTGGCAACGCACTGTCTAATTCTACTAATTGCTTGCAATGGTTCCCACCTTAGCTGTTTTCGTATCACCCTTCGGGGTCATTCCGGAGATGCAAATGTCGAATTTGTTAAGCTGGGGCATGCTCTTCAGCTCCAGCTCGAAGGTTGCCAGCGGCTTGAAGGCTGCCATCCAGCTGTCGCTGGGTGGTTTGAAGGCAAACTTTTCGATCTCCCAACCGCCGCGCATGTCACCGGCCCCTGGATAGTTGCGTGTGATCTCGGCGAAGATTTCGGCCTTGCTCCGGAGTTGCGCGAATTTCAGCATGCGCTTTCCTCTCTTTTGTGAGCGGGCAGCGGTGCAGGCTACGTGCCACATATGTGCCCGCGGCGCGGATCGAGGCTGGCCTTTCTCACGGCCTCCGCCAACTCAGCTCGCAGACCGTGGTGCCGCCGCTAACCCCGCCCCCCGATCTCCCATCAAAGCTACGTCCGTGTACTTGCAGATGCACTTGCACGCGCAGTTAATAAGGTAAGGTTTGGTAACACCCGGCGCATCCCTATACACCTGAATGGAGCAGTGTCAATCTCTAACGCGCGCCTGACTACGCCAGAGTCGAGCATGTGCAGAAGGCGCGGCGGTCCACTCCTGTCACCCTCCACGGCTGAAGTGTCTCCCGGTCGCACTGGCGCAGGTGCTTCACATGGACCCTGCCCCTGGCCCGCTCCAAGCCAAGCTTGCCGACGTGACGGGATACCCGCTTCGCCGCCTCGTATCCTGCGGCAGGACGGCACACATGTGTCCGGTGATCTTGATCCGTGCCCCCTGCGCGCCCGTTCCCACGGGGACTCACGGGAATCACCGGCTCTGGCGGACAAGAACTCACTGACCGTGTATGGGAACGCTTCGCAGCTCACACCGCGTGTCGGTCCGCACCTTTGCAAGGCGGTACTCCTACCTCATCAGGCAAGCCGGAATAGTGCTGGTAGCCGATCAAGATCAGGCCGTCACAGGCCGTCAAGCGTCGGGCGGGCAAGAAGTCTTGAGAACTACTGAGATGTAGTTCCGCAGCTCGACGGCACTGTGCGGATATCAGCCCTCGTTACTCCGCGCCGCACTCTGGACCATCCCAGAGCGGATGCCTGCAAGAGGCACCTCTGCTTTTCGCCCGATCGCTGCGGGCCATTCTTCAACCGTATCGGTTTAGCTGGGGTGCCGGCGGTCGTGGTGCGGCAACCGCCCCAGCGCGACGCTGAAACGGTGCCTTCGAGCCCGGAGCGGTAGGATGGTCGAGTTGCCGGGGTTTTTTCGCGCACGCCGGTCGGACGTGGCATCTGCGGTAGCCGTTGGGCACGTGAGACCCACGGATTGCCGGTTTTGCCATGTCGTTGCCGTCGCCGCGGCCTTTTGAT
>DASVWA010000474.1:0-2181 GCA_036389855.1 Pseudonocardiaceae bacterium | reverse complement strand
ACAACATCGTTTCGTGCCGTTCGGGGGTCAACCCGTCCGCGTTGACCTTCGTCGGCTACCTGCTCGGGGATACCAGCATCCTCCAGGTTGGCACGGCCATCGCCGTGTACTGCCGTTATGTACCGGTACATGTCGCCGAGCAGGCCGCCCTGCTGGATCAGCCTTCTGGCGGCCGGTTCGATCGGTGTGGGCCGAGCGCAGCCCGTGGTGGCCTATGAGGTCATCGGCTGCAAACCGGTGAATACGCACGCGCCGCAGCGGATCTCCTGATCACTTTTCTGCATCACCGATCTGCTGCACCAATGATCAAGCTCAGGCGTCCTCACCGTTGGTTCAGCCGGATCACGCAGGGGCCGGGTTTACCGCGAGGAGGTGTCCAGCGGCACCGCCGAAGCGCGGACCAGGCCCAGCTGCACCCGTTGCCGGGGCAGCACAGCGTCCAGTACCCAGTCCACTGCGGTACGCAGCCGGTTGCCGGGCATTGCCAGCAGATGGTAGCTGCGGGTGACAGCCTTGGCCGGCAGCCCCGACAGCGCCACATGCAGCGGGTTGGCCGCCGCGTCGCGACCACCAAGATCGACGAGGAATCCGAGGTCGCGGTGCCGGTAGGGGGCCGGATGGCCGTGCCCCAGGGATGCCGCGACATTGCGGGCGGCCAGCGCGCCCTGCCGCACCGCATGCTGGGCGGTCATCGGGGTGACCTGCCCGGGCCTGGCGGGGTCTGGCACCGCGGCGGCGTCCCCACAGGCGAACACCCCCGGATGATCGGCCACCCGCAATTGGGCATCCACCGCGATGCGGCCCTTGACCAGTGGCAACCCCAGCAGGTCGACCAGCGGGTCGGGACGCACCCCAACACACCAGATCAGCGAGCGAGTCGCGACGAACTCTCCGTTGCTCAACCGCACCCCCTCGTTGGTTGCCACATCTACGGAGGTGCGGGTCAACACCTGCACGCCTCGCTCGCGCAGCACCCGCTCCGCGGTCGCGGACAGCCGGGCATCCAGCTCGGGCAGCACCCGCTGGGCCAGGTCCAGCAGCAGCCAGCGCATGGGCTGACCGGCCAGCTCCCGATCTCCCCGGACCAGCTCCGCGGTGAGCAACACGCCCTGGGCGGCGACCTCGGTGCCGGTATAACCGGCGCCGACCACTACGAAGGTGCAGCGCGCCGCCCGCAGGTGGGGATCACTGGTCGCGGCGGCGAGCTCGACCTGTCGGATAACGTGATCACGTAGGTACAACGCCTCGGCGATCCCCCGAAACCCGTGGGCGTGCGCAGCCACCCCGGGAATGGGCAGCAGCTTGTTCACACTTCCGACAGCCAGCACCAGCCGGTCATATCCCAGGTGATGCGAGCTGCCTTCTGGGTCGCAGTAGCTGACCTGTCGAGTGTTCAGATCCACCACATCGACCTTGCCGATACGTAACCGCACCCCCGGCAGCGTCGCAGTCAGCGACACCGACACCCGCCTCGGGTCCAGCACCCCGGCGGCCACCTCCGGCAGCAACGGCAGGTACAGGAAATAGTCGGTCGAGTTGACCACCACGAGCTCCGCGGCGCCGCCCAGCCGGCGCGACAGGGACCGAGCGGCATGAAACCCGGCGAACCCGGCGCCGACGACCACGATCCTCGGCACCGCCTGCGACGGCATGGCCATGGGCCCTCCTCATGAGCGGCTCGCGGCGACTGGTACCGCGACAGCTACCCGAACCCGCCCGGTCCCCATGGTCTATGACGAGACAACCCATTACCGGATCTTGCCCCGGTCTACTGCAATGCAATCCGATCGACGTCCGGGACACCGCCCAATCGGACCTAGTGCCGTTAGCGTGGGAACACACTGATGACAATCTTGCCGCGGGGGTGCTCATGTTCAAGCGTCCGATAGGCGATGCGGGTGTGCTCCAGGGCAACAACCCAGTCCACGATGGGACGATGCGCTGTTCATCGACCAACCGCGCAAGTTCGCTGAGCTGGTCACGGTTGGGCGTGACGACGAAGAACACCCCGCGGGCGCCGTGCCGCTTAGCGTCCGCCGATGATGCGGAGCGGCAATACCGACCAGCGTTTCGCCCGGTCGCAGTAGCGTCCAGGAGCGAGTCTGCGTCTGCCCACCAACAAGGCAGGCGCCCCAGCTTCCGGCAGGGTTCACCGACACGTTCACCAGCCGGTACGTCGAC
>DASVWA010000473.1:0-1635 GCA_036389855.1 Pseudonocardiaceae bacterium | reverse complement strand
CTCCGGACGCACCAACCGCCACCGCCTTAACCGGGGCGGAGACCGAGCGGCGAACACCGCGCTGCACACCATCGCGCTGTCCCGATTGCGTTGGGACCCACGCACCCGCGCCTACATGATGCGACGACGACAAGAAGGACTCACCAAACCCGAAGTGATGCGGTGCTTCAAGCGATACATCGCCCGCGAGATTTACCGACAACTCATCGGCGCCCCGCCCTCCGCGAATCGCAAGCCAACAGCAGCTTGACAAACCATAGCGCCTCTGTATGTCAAGTATCCCGCTGCGAGTGTTGTTGATCTTTGGTGATGCGTCGGTAGACCGCGTCGGTCAGGCGGCGTTTCAGCGCGCGTCGCGCTTCGGCTGGGGTCTTCATCTCGGTGAGTTTCTGCTGGTAGTAGTCCTTGCCTTGGCTAGCGGTGCGGATTTGACAGACGGCCACGAGGTGCAGCGCGCGGTTGAGTTGTCGGTTGCCGGCACGGGAGAGCCGGTGTCGGCGGTGCTCGCCACTGGAGGCCTCGATGGGTGCGGTTCCGCAGTAGCTGGCGTAGTGATGCCGAGTCGGGAACCGACGGATATCACTGGTGTGACCCAAAATCTTGGCCGCCAGGACCGATCCGACACCGTGTATCTCGGTCAAGCTCGTTCGGCTAGCGGCCACGGCGGCCTGGATCTGTTGGGCATTGGTGGCCAGGGCTTGATCGAGCCGGCGCAGGTCAGCGAGCAGATCCCGAGCCAGCGACTTGCGGTGTTCATCAGCTGGGGTCATCGGGCGCACGGTGCGCAGCAAGCCAGCAGCCTGAGGGGCGGTCAGATTCCGTTTCGCCCCGCCCGCAATGAGGTCACGCAACAACGCGTGCAACCGGTTGACGGTACGAGTCCGCTCCTCAGCGAGATCATCCCGACGATCGGACAGCAACCGCAGACCCACGCTGTGACCCTCGGCGCGCACCAGCCGAAGCCGGGAATGGTGCACCGCGACCGCGGCCACCGAGGCCGCGTCCAGCGCGTCGGTCTTGCGAGCATGACCTGAGTTGAGCAGTCGGACCCGAGCGGCCAGCTGGGCCGGCACATCCACAACTTGTTCAGCCGCGGCCGCCAACCCCTGAGCCACGCCACGTCCCAGGCCCTCCGCACCCTCCACCGCCCAGCGACGCTGCGGCCAGCGCGCCGCCCACTCCTGCAACTGGCGCACCGTGGTCGCGGTGACCGCTATCCGCATCGTCGCTACCGACTGCCCGGTGGAGTCGACCGCCACCGCGGTCAGCGAGCTCTTGTGTGGGTCGATCCCAATGGTGATCATGCATAGCCTTCCGTCGCGGGACAGGGGTGATCCCGCGACGGGCAGCCTGACTTCAGGTCGGTCCATGCCTCTGTAGAGCCACATCACGGGCGGGCGACGGCCAGCAGCACGCTATGTGAAGAGCCAGCCTGGGAAGGCGGCAAGAAGCATCCGAGCCAGCCAGCCATCGCCCTCGGCACGCTATGGGCTGCAGACCCAGCGGCCTGATCCACATCCAACAAGTCAGGGGCATCAGACCCAGAAAACTGTTCGAGCTCCGGACGAGTCGGTACCTCCGGGAACGACCGTACGCACTCGCCTGCTCATCGGTCAAAAACTCCACCGACATGAC
>DASVWA010000472.1:0-1683 GCA_036389855.1 Pseudonocardiaceae bacterium | reverse complement strand
CAGGCGATCAGGAACTCCTCGTGCGTCCAGGACTCCGCACGAGCTCGCTGGGCGAGCCGGTCGACCGACTGCCGCAGCGTTGGTGCTTTCAGCGCGCGGGTCAAAAACGCGACCTCCGCAGTCAGGTCACGGGATGCGGGTTTTGCCGTGGAGCGGGTGCTGGTGGCCATCACGCCACCCCACCATCGACACCGCACAGCGCGTCGTAGTCAGACAGGCGTCGGGTTTCGACCTCGGTCTCAGCCGGTGGGCGCACGACCTCAAGCCGCTGGCGTCGCAGCGTTGTGGCGGCTGCGAGGTGCTCGGGGTCGTGGATGGTCTGGTGTTTGGCCCAGACCCGCTCGTGGTCGGCGACAATGCGCCCATCGCACAACACCCCGACCCGGTGCAAGTCCGCGGTGATCTCGATCCGGCACCCGATCACCGACGGGTGCACCGAGTAGTCGTTGCCGTCCAAGCGCACGTAGTGATCGCGCGCCAACCGCTGCGAAGACCGCCAGCCCACCACCGGCGCCACCGGGGGCAAGGCCAGCATCGCGGCACGATCGGCGTCGAGGCGATCCGCCGGCCGGGCGCCCAGGACCCGGTGCTGGCGGGTATTCGCCCGCGCAAGCCATCCCTGCAGCTGGCCGTTGAAATCAGCCGGTGACAAGAACGACCGACCGGGTAAAAAGGATCTCTCCAGGTAGTCGTGGAACCGTTCCACCAGGCCCTTGGCCTCCGGGTCAGCCGGCTTGCAGATGATCACCTTCGCTCCGAGCGTGCCGCGAAACGCATGACACTCACCTGTGAGCTCAGGCTGGCGGCGCCGCCACCGGCCGACCGCACCCTCACCATCCCAGACCAGCACCCGCGGCACCGCACCCAGTGCTGTGATCAGCTGCCACCAGCCGGCATACAGATCCGCCGCGCCACGGCTGGGCACCAGCACCGCCGACGACCATCGCGAATACCCCGTCACCATCGTCAACACCGGCAACTGCTTGGCCGTGCGCTCATACCCACACCCCACCGGCACCACAATGTCGGGAAACCAGAAATCGCACTGCGCGATCTCACCGGGCTCATAACTCGTCCGCCCCGCCGGGTCCGCCGGCAGATACAACGGCCGCAGCTGCGCCACCCGGCCGCTGAGCGTGCGGATCGAATACGGCCAGCCGATCCGTTCGGCGATCACCGTCGCCGGCATCGTCGGATACGCCGCCAACAACTCACGGATCCGCGGCTCAAACCCCTCCACCAGCGAACCCCCCGGCGCACGCCGATACTTCGGCGGCCCGTCACTGGCCAGCGCCGCCTTCACCGTGTTCCTCGCGATCCCCAACACCCGCGCGATCTCCCAGATCGGCAAACCGTCTGCCCGCCGCAACCGGCGGACCTCTGCCCAATCCTCCACGTCCAACACCTGCTTCCTCCCCGGCTCGGTTCAAGCCAGGGTCTCGGGGAAGCTGGTCAATTTTCGGTTGCCGCGCGGTGGTCAGTTTTCAGTTGCCGTCGACATCCGGGTTGGACGAAGGGGGAAGCAACGAGCCCGCGCCAACCTGGCGCTCAGCATGGCAGCTATATGCCGTTGAGGATTGCCTGCGAAACTGTTGCTGGCCGAGCCCGAGCCTTGAGAGGCGAGGCTGCCGAGAAGGTCACTTTGATGCATGTGGGCGTTAGGCAACGGGGATCGATGAGGTG
>DASVWA010000471.1:0-1613 GCA_036389855.1 Pseudonocardiaceae bacterium | reverse complement strand
GGTAGCGCATGAGCCCGCGTGACACCACCAGCCTCCTCCACCACCTGTCCGAACGGGATGTGGCGGTCCTGGAATCACTACGGGCGCATCGACTCCTAGTACTACAGCCGCATCTTGTGATGTTTGAGGTGTTGTCGCTGGTAGTGGCTTCGGCGGGCGTGGGTTTGGTGGCGTCGTCGCCAGTGTGACCAGTGCTCGGTGTGGGCTCGGGGGTGGGTGGGGTCGGTCAGGGTGGCCTAGAGTCGTCTGATTTCGTTGCAGGACAGGGGAATCAGTGGTTCGTCGTCGGCTGTGGTGCCCCTTTTTCCTCGCGGAGGCGCTCAGCGTGGGCGGTGACGGCGAGGAACGCGGCGGCGAGCATGGACAAGGTGATGTGGCGGTACCAGGCCTGGTACTTGCGGACTTGGTAGTGATCCAGGCCGGTCTCGTTTTTGGTGAACTGGAAGGTTTCCTCCACACCCCAGCGGGATCCGGCGACCCGGACCAACTCGGCCACCGGGACGGGAAGGGGGGTGTGGACGATGTAGTAGGCCAGTTCGTTGGGTGTGCTGAGGCAGCGGCGGACCAGCAGCTGGTGGGTATCAGCCCCGGGTCGATCAGCAGCCAGTCATAGAGGCGATGGCCCTTGCTGCCCTGGCCGGCGCAGAGGCGTTGCCATCCCCGCGTGGGGGCCATCCCCGTGAGCTCGTCGGCGCGGGGTCTGCCGGTGGGAGTGGAAAACCGCTGGTCACAGGACACTGCCATCACATAGCTGAGGTGCTGGTCTTCCAGCCAGCCCCGCAGGCTGGGGTTGTCGCCGTAGCCTTCATCCGCGGTGAACCAGCCGAACACCGCCCCGGCGTCTCGTGCCCGGGCGAGCATGCGCCGGGCCAACTCGGGTTTCGTCGCGAAGCCCACCGCCTCGCTGATCCCGGCCTCGGCGCACCGGTCGCGGTCGGCGGTCCAGGACGCCGGGAGATACAGTTCGCGGTCAATCAACGCCCGGCCTGGGGCCGACACGTAAGTCAAGAACACCCCGAGCTGGCAATTCTCGATACGCCCGGCGGTCCCCGAGTACTGGCGTTGCACTCCGGCGGATTTGGTGCCTTTCTTCAGGAATCCAGTCTCATCGGCCACCATCACCCCACGTCGGTCACCGAGCTGCTCCAGCACATACCCCCGGAGGTCATCGCGCACCGCATCGGCGTCCCAGGAGTAGAAGTTCAGCAGGCGCTGCATGCCATCGGGGGTCAGGTCCCCGGCCGCCTCAGCGATCGTCCAGGAGTTCTTCCGCTCCGCCCCCGAGAGCAAGCCCAGCACATACATCCTGGCCCGGCGACGGGACTCCACCTGCGCGAAACGGCCCGCGACCAGCGCGAACATGTCATCAAACCCCGCCCGCCACCGCTCCAGAGGATCATCGACTACTGTCCACGACGCGGCCACCGCGTCTTCTTCGAGTTCTAACACACCTTGAAGTCGATCACACGGTGGCCGTCTCCATGGTCACGACACGCCGACCCAGATCACACACTGCGGCTGCCGTACTAAGTCCGCCGACGGCGCGGTGGAGATGATCCGCCAAGTCAAAATCGCCAAAGATACCGCCGTCAAAGCACGCAGCCAGGCCATCA
>DASVWA010000470.1:0-10330 GCA_036389855.1 Pseudonocardiaceae bacterium | reverse complement strand
GGTCAGCGGTCACAACGTGATCCTCCTTTGGGCGACCTCATTGCGCTCGCCCAGTGCCTGCGCCGCGAGCCCCTTCATGATGACTACCTACCCGGATCCGACCGCTGGCAACCGCGTTTCGGGCCCAGCCACCTCGGGTGGCCGACCTGGATGGATGGTGGTCGGCTGGCAGGCATCATCACCGACCGGGACATCGCGATCCGCGTCATCGCCGAGAACAACCCCCGAAACACCGGTCCGACAGGCCTACAGCGGTGCCGACCTAGCCACCGTCACCCCCGACACCGTGCTGGAACAGGCCGCTGAGCTGCTGTGCAGCAAAGCCAGTCACCGGCTACCCGTTGTCGATGGCGGCCGACCCGCCGGCATCATCAGCATTGGCGACCTCGCCATCGAACGCGACGACACCTCGGCGCTGGCTCACTTCAGCGCCGCCGAATCCAACCGGTAGTCCGCTCAGCCCCGTGGGTAGTCGTCGACGTCGTCCCCGCCTACGTCTCGGTGCTGTTCGAACGCGTCGGCGGGATCGACATCGGTAGGCAGTTGGGTGAGGTCGTCCTCGAAGTCCTCGACATCGACGATCGGCGTTTGCTGCTCGATGGCGTCGGCGTCGGGCAGTTCGGCACTACTCATGCTGCTCCTGTCATTAAGCAATCTTGACTTACAGTATTCCCAGCAGATCGGCGACCAGTTGCTCACCGTCACGGCAGGCGGCTGTGGCGCGCTCGGCTGCCAGCATCCGGCCTTCCGCTGACAGGCACCAGCTCCACCACGGTCGCAGGCAATCAACATCCTTTAACACCTCGCCAGCGGTAACCAACGCGGGCCAGTCCCAGGCAGCAGCCTGCGCGCCGACTTTGCCCCCGCCGTCCACCGGATCCACGGCCAGTACTGGCACTCCCTGGCGCAGTGCGAGCACGAGACCGTGCAGCCGAGTGCTGAGCACCGCATCCAGCCGGCACAGCACCGAGTCGAGCTGGCCGGGCGTGCCGGGGTTGCGCCATTGCCGCGGGTCGAGCCTGGTGTCCACCGGCACCCGCGCACAGTCCTGTGCCAGCAGCCACGTCGTGATCCGTTGGTGTACCTCGTCGTGCCTGCGTCGCTCACCGTATTCCCGTTGGCCTGGTGCAAGCACCACGCCAACAACCGGCACCTGTTCAGTGCGTGCCGTGGCGGAGAGGTCCCGGCAACCCTGCCCTTGCGGGGTGTCGCGGGCGAGCACCACGTCGAATCCGGTGACCGCGGGATCGGACGGGTCGCACACCGTGACACCAACTGCGATCCGGCGACACCGGCTGAAGCGCTGGTGCAGCGCTCGGACCTGCTCGCCGTGCGCCGGTCCACAGACGAACACCAGATGCGTGTAGCGCTTCGGATCGGCATCGTCCAAGCCGAGACTGCCCGGGCGGAACACCTGGCTCCACGCCACCTCGCACGGCACGCCGGAGCTCACCAGTGCGCGACGTACCCGGTCCATGCTCAACACATCGCCCGCGGTCGCCTCACCGTTCAGGAAGCTCGGCCACCCGGTCAGCAACACTCGCATGCGGTGCCCCATCGCGATCGAGCTACCCGCGCTAGGGTGCTGGAAACCTGACAGATCACGGTTTCATGCGATCAAGTTGTCCGCGACGTGAGCCATGGCCGAAAACGCTGGGCGCTGCACGACTCGGTGACGTCCTCCGAACGCGAGCAGGCTGAGCGTCTGCTGCGCCGGCTGGCCGGCCTGATCGAGCAGCTGTGATGGTCCGCGGGTTCGGCCTAGGCACCAGCCATGATGCCGGCGATGGCGGCCGCCTACGTTGCGATGCGCCCCCAGAGGGAGCAGGTCGCCTGGCGCTCGACAGCGGATCCCGTAGGTAGCTGCCGGGTGCAGTGAGGATAGCTCCCGGCCGGTCTTCGGCGGTTATACCGGCCGGCCGGTGTCGCCGCGGTCTTCGACGCGGCGGCGCGTGTTGAGCACAGGGTCGTCATCGGCGGGCGGTTCAGGGTCCTTCCATTCCTGGGCGTGGGTGGGACCGTTGCCGCGCAGCATGCCCTCCACATCGCGAGCGAGGGCATCGTCCTTCCGGGCGCTGTTCTTGTCACTACCTCGTTGCATCGAACAGTCCTCTCATTGAGTGTTGGCGAACCGGAGCAGCGCGCTGATGCCGTCGGGGAGGTCGGGCTGCCCACCGGCGGGCGCGGCCCCTCCCGCGGCGCTGCCCAACCGATCCGGGTCCTGGTCGGCGGCGGCGTGCGGCACCAGCACCAGATCGGCGCCGGTGCCGGCGACGGCGCGTAGCAGTGCTGCGTCGGCGCGGTCCTGGCCGAGCACCGGGGAACCGATGCCACGCAGGTCGTTCTCGGTCAGCGCCAGCTGCATCGGCTCCGGCCCGATCCAGACCTGCAGCTCAGAAGATGGATCATCTACCAGCAGCAGCGTGCGCACCTGGCTGAGTTGCAATGCGCGGATCACCGGATCCAAGCCGGTCACGGCCAAGCCCGAGGTGCGTCCGCGCTCTTGCTCGAACTGCTCCAGGACATCACGGGTCCACCGGGTGGCGCGCTGCGCGGCCAGCCGGCGAACCTCATCACCGATTTGAGGGGCGGTCGTGCGGTCGTCCGGAGGTGGGCCCGCTACCTGCTCGCTGATCGCACGGCTGTGCTCGCCGAGCGCGTCATGCACCAGGCTGCAAGCACGTACATCACCGGTAAGCACCACGAGTTCAGCATGGAGCTGGGAGACCGCCCGGTCGATGTCGGCAGCGAAGGCGCGGGCGTTACGAGCCCACACCTCCTCAGTCCGGTGCTCGAGACTGTAGTGGGCCGTGCCGCCCCCACCGGCCTTGTGTGCAGGATGGTTCTGGCCTTCCGCTGCCGCCCCGAGCACCTCTCGACCGGTGCGGTCGAAGCCCGTGATGGTCGCCGCAGTCCGGCCGACCCGCACCACCACATGCGGCACGTACTCCGGTGCCTGTGCCAGCAGCGGCAGCAGGTGTGGCAGCGTCGCCCAGCGGGCCAGCTCACGCCGGGGCCGCCTTGGCAGATCCGCCTCATGCAACACCCGCCCATCGGCGGCGAAAACGGTCCGTCCCGCGGCGCCGGGCTGAGAATGGGTTTCGGTGGCGGCCGCACCGGCTGCCTCGACGGTCTTGTCGTCGGCTCCCTGCTCGCACAGCTGCGCGGCCAGCGCCTCCCAACGCAGCCGTACTTCGTGCGGTGCCCCGTCACGGTCCCGGCTGACCTCCAGATAAACCGACGCCACCGGTTCACGATGGAGCGCCACGTCACGGGGGATCTCCGTCAGCACGTGCTCCTCCTCGTCATCTCAACATTGCGGCGATCCACCCCGAGTACCCGGAATCGAGGTGGGCTATCCGGTCGCTTGCGGCGCCGGCAACGGGACTCACGCCGCGGTGGTGCTGGCGGCAGGGCAACGGGGCGGACCCTGGAGGGCATTTCCCGTCACTGGCTGCTGCGGCTTGACCTCCGCGGCCATGTGGCCTTATCCCAGCTCGTCGAGCTGCTCGGTGAGGCGCTGCACGCGACGTTCCGCGTCGCGGCGCGCACGATCGGCTGTCTCGGCGCGCTGCGCCGCCGAGTCGCGCCGTTCGGTGGCCTCGGCTAGCTGGCGCTGCGCGTCGGACACTGCGCCGTCCGCCCGCTCAAGGGCCGCTACGGCGCGCTCGGCGTCGCGTGCGAGCGTGACCATCTCGCGACGGACCCCGGCCAACTCATGTTCCAGCCGTTCCCGAGCGCGGCGGTGCTGCGCTAACTCGTCCTCGGGCGGTACTTCCCAGCGGGCAGGGTGGGATGGTTGCTCCGTCCCCGGCATTTCCGCCGAAAGGGGCCCAAATCCTGTGTAGTTCAGCGGCGTGACGAGCTGCCCCCGCTGCACCTGCCGCCCTGCGTCAGGATCGGCGAGCGCGGCGCCGAGGGTCTGCGCCACCTGCTGGGCAGCCTCGGCCCCAAGCGAGTGGCCCCCGTCCGCGGCCAGCTGGCGGGCCCGTCCAGCCAGCGCGGCCAGCATGTCATGTCGCTGCCGACTCAACCGCTGCAATGCCTCGCCCCGCATCTGCTGATGTGCCTCGCGCAAGTCCCTGCCCAACGCCAGCAGCTGCTCCAGCCCAGCGGCGTCGTCACGCGCGAGCAGGTTCACCGCCCAGGCCGCCACCACTGGCCGCCGCAGCTTCCCGATCGCGGTCGCCAGCTTCGGGTCCCCCGCCTCCCGTGCCTCCCGGACCGCCTCGCTGCGCGCCGCCACGAAGGCCGACGGCTCGACCGCGTAGAGCTCCGCTGCCACGGCGTCCACGCTGCGGCTCGCCATCACACTGTTCACCTCCCGCGCAGAGTCTGCGGCCGTACCGACCGCTTCAGCAGCAGACCGAGCTCAGCTGCCATCGGTGCACCGCGTTGGGAGCATGGCATCGTGCAGGCCGACGCTTGTCGCCGCGCACACCTCGGCGTCACGTTCTGAGGCGTCTCGAGCAGCCGGGCTGCCGCCATTCACTACAACCTCCAGGTCAGGTGCTGGGCAGGCTCGTAGCGGCAGGTGGTGCCGGTGATGACCGATCGGTTGAGGTGCGCGCCGAGCTCCGGCAGCACCGCTTCGATGCGGCGGATCGCCTCCCGCAGGCGGCCGGTGACGGCCTTCCGGGCCCGTTCGGTGGTGCTGGCCCCGAGCGCTCGGGGACGCCCGCCCAGTCCGGTGGCTCGGCTGAGCTCGGCGATCAGCGCGCCGCGTTGTGCATCCAGCTGCTGCGCACGTCCGATGTCGTGGTTGGTGTGTGCGGCGGCCAGGTCCTCGTCGAGCTCGGTGAGGCGACGACGGTATGCGGCCCGTGCGGTGGGGTCGAGCAGGGTTCCGGCGTCGCGGTCGTGGTGTCGGGCGCCAGCCAGTTCCAGCACGTGCACATCCGTACCGGGACGTGCCAGCAGCACAGCAAGGTCGGTCAGTCCTTTGAGATCATGCAGGTGGGCGGAGTCACCGTGGTGGCGGACCCGCCACAGCTCTCCGTCGCGGCGCAGCTCCGCGTCGGTGCCGTCGACGGCTTGGGGCAGCGGGGCACCCGATGAGGGCGTCAACCGCGCGGCAACGCCGTGCAGGCCCAGCTCCGCGGCCAGCCGAGCGGCGCGCTCGGCGTGATTTCCGGCTACTCCCAGCGCGGCTAGCTCAAGGCGGGTCTCAGCCTCCCACGACGCCGCGCCGAGGCGCTCGTGCACGGTCAGCGCCTGTTCCAGCCAACGTCGGGCGTCATCGGTGCGGCCCAGCGCCTCTGCCAGCAGGCCGGCCCAGTGCGCGTTGCTGCCCATGAAGCACACCAGCGCGCCGTTGACCCCACAGGCGCCGGTCGTCGGCTCCAGCTCGGCGAGCAGCTCAGCGCAGATCACCCGGTCGCCCAGCCGGACCGCCGCGGTGGTCATCCCCCCGATGAACACCGACCACAGGTAGGACCGATCGTCACGCCAGGTGCCCAGCGCTACCACGGTGTCCAATGCCCTGCGCGCGGCGACGAGGTCGTCGGGCTCACCGGCCAGGGCAAGGAAACCGGCGGCCACCGCGTGAGCGTGCGAGGGCACACCGATCCACCACCTGATCGCCTCAGCGGCCGTGGCGCGCAAGCGGACAGGTTCGCCGCGTGCGCGGACGAGCCCCAGCAGCTGCGACATCCGGACATTGCCGGTGTCGGGCTCTCCGATGCGCTCGCCGAGCGCGCTCGCCTCGGCGATCAGCTCGTCGGCCTCATCCAGCCGGCCGTCGATCATTGCGAGGGCGCCGCGGCGGGTCAGGACCATGTAGTCGTGGCGCGGCTGGCCGAACCGCTCCGCGGCATGAAAGAAGTCAGTCAATGCGGCCCGGAACGCTGCCGAGCCCCCTTCGAGCAGGGCGCTGGCGGTCAGCAGTAGCCCTTCGGCGTGCCGCTCGGCGTCTCCGGTGCGTTCCGCCAGCTCCGCGATCTCCCGGGCGAGGCTAATCCGTTCCGCGGCGCGGCCGGGGGTCCACAGCACGTCGTGGCGGGCCAGCAGGCATGCGGCCAGGGTCTCCGGGTCGCCGAGCTTTCGGGCCATCGCGATCGCGTGCTCGGACAGTGGCCGGGCCCGTGGCCGTTGGGCCGGGACCGAATGGTGCAGCTCGCGGGCCAAGCTGGCGGTGAGCTGGGCCGCCAGCGCGGTGCCGGTGCCGTGTAGCGCAACCCGGGCGGTCTCCAGCACGTCGAGGACCGCGTCACGGGGCATCGCGAACCGAGCGCCGAGCCGTTGCACGCCCAGCGCTGCTCTGCCGAGCCGCTGGGCGTCGCCCAGCGCAATAGCCCGGTTCTTGGCGTCGTCGAGCAATGCCCGCGCACCGGTCGAGTCACCGGCCCGGGCGCGGGCGTCGGCCTCCTCGACGAGCAGATCGACGAGCAGCCCACCGGCCTGGATGTCACCGGTGTCCTCCATCGCCCTGCGGGCTCGAGCGAGGTGTGCGGCGGCTTCAGCGAAGGCCAGCCGGGTCCGCTCGGCGTGGGCTGCCGACCGGGCCCAGCGGACAGCGCGTTCGACTCCGTCCAGCGAGACGGCTGCCGCGCAGTGCCGAGCGAGGTCGGCGGGTATCACCGCGGCGCCGCGGGCGTGACGATGCTCGAGCGCGTCGGCGATGTGCTGGTGCAGCGCGAGCCGCTGCGGGACCGCGAGTCCGGCGCAGATGGCCTCGCGGAACAGGTCGTGCGCCAGCCAGATCCGCGTGCCGTCGGCATCGCGGACCAGGACGCCCGCCCTGACGCCCTCCTCAACGAGCAACGCCACGGTCCCAGCCTCGACCCCACACACCTCGCCGAGCACGTCGGGCAGCAGCTCGTTACCAGCCACCGCGGCGGCCTCGACGAGCGCCCGGCAGCCGCCGGAGAGCCGCTCCACCCGCCTTATCAGCAGGTCGTGGGCCGCGGCCGGAACCGCGCCTGCCGGCTGAGCCGGATCGGCGAGTACCTCGGTGAGCTGGCGGGCGAAGAACGGGTGGCCGTCGGTGCGGCGGTGCACCTCGACAGCCCAGCGCTCGGCCGCCAAGGCGCCGACCGTGTCGACGATCAGCTTGAACACCTCCTCCTGCGACAGCCCGTGCAGCTGGACCAGCTCGCCGTGCGCGGCCAGCTCAGCCAGCGTCCTCGCGGCGCCAGCACCGAGTTCGTCATGCCGGTACGCTCCGACGATCACCAGCGGGACCGGCCGGTAGGGCTGGGTGACGAACCGAAGCAGCTGCAGCGACGACTCGTCGGCCCACTGCAGGTCGTCGAGCACCACGAGCATTGGCGCGTGCCGGGCCAACCGTTCCAGGAACCGGGCGACAGCGTCGAACAGCCGCAGGCGTGCCACGTCAGTGTCGGGTGACCCGTCCACCAGCCCGGCGTCGGCGGACTCGGATCCCGCGGCCGCCAGCTCCGGAAGCAGCCGGGCCAGCTCGGCCGGGTCAGCCCGGGCGAGGGCATCAGCATCGGTTGGGCCCAGGGCAGTCAGCAGGCCGCGCAGGGCCACCGTCCAGGGCCACAACGCCGGCGTGCGTTCGGCCTCGGCGCAGGTTCCCCAGCCGACCGGCAGCCCGCTGCGCGCGGTCGCTTCACCGATCAGCGTCGTCTTCCCGATACCGGCCTCACCGCTGACCAGGACCAGGCGCGCACGCCCGCTCGACGCCTCTTCCACAACCCCGAGCAGGCGGGACAACGCGCGAGCGCGGCCCACGAAGGCCATGGACAGAATTCTCGCATCACGGCCGGTTCGCTGGATGCGATCGAGCGAAACTGCGTGCCGCGTCCTGGCGGCCGCACGGCGCTTTCTAGCGCCACACCGGTCAGCACCATCCGCCGATCCGTGAGGAGCCCGCCATGACCGTCACCTTCGATCCCGTCCGCTACAAGGACACCACCCGCGCCCAGTGGGAGGACGCGGCCGTCGCCTGGGATGCCTGGGGGCCGACGCTGGAGAGCTGGCTCGGCGAAGCGACAACGCTGATGCTCGACGCGGCCGGGATCACCACTGGAAGCGCCGTGCTCGACGTCGCCGCCGGTGCCGGCGGACAATCGCTGGCCGCGGCCCGCCGGGTCGGTCCCTCCGGCCTGGTGCTGGCCACCGACATCTCCCCGGCGATCCTGGGCCACGCCGCCGCCGCGGCCACCGCGGCCGGCCTCACCACCATGCGGACCCGGGAACTCGACGGCGAGCGGCTCGACGTCGATCCAGCCGCGTTCGACGCGGTGATCTCCCGCCTCGGTCTGATCTACTTTCCCGACCAGTCCCGCGCACTGGCCGGCCAGTACCGCGCGCTACGTCCCGGCGGCCGGATCTCCGCGATCGTCTACTCGACGGCGGACCGCAACGGTTTCTTCTCGATCCCGGTGTCGATCATCCGTCACCGGGCCCAGCTGCCGCCACCCGCGCCGGGCCAGCCCGGCCCGTTCAGCCTCGGCGGTCCCGGTGTGCTCGAAAACGCCTTCCGGCGGGCCGGCTTCCGCGAGGTCGGTTCGCAGGCGGTACCGGCCCCACTGCGCATGGCGCATGCCGGGGACTGCGTTCGGTTCGAGCGCGAATCCTTCGGTGCGCTGCACCAGATGCTGACCGGTGTCGCGCCCGACCAGCGTGCGGAGGTATGGCAGGAGATCAGCACCGAGCTCGCCCGCTTCGAGGGACCCGAGGGTTTCGAGGGCCCGTGCGAGTTGATCGTCGCCTGGGGTGTGAAGTGACCCAAGCCGAGCTACCCCATGGACTTGGCGCCGTCTAGAGACTCACGGATGATGTCAGCGTGGCCGGCGTGCTGAGCAGTCTCCGCGATCACGTGGAGCAGCACCCGGCGCGCTGACCAGCGTGCGCCCGACTCGAACCACGGGGCTTCGGGCAACGGTTGGGAGAAATCCAGATCGGGCAGTGTCGACACGAGCTCATCACTGCGGCGCGCCACCTGCTCGTACTTGTCCAGCAGTCCGCTCAGCGTCTCACCCTGCAGCATCCGAAACCCCTGCGACCGATCACCTGAGGTCCACCGCTGCCCATCGCCCATCGCCGAGGGTCCATCGAGGATGAAGTTGATCCACTGCCGCTCGGTGAACGCGACGTGCTTGATCAGGCCACCCAGACACAACTCACTGACGGTGGTGCGCTGGGCGGCCTGCTCGTCGGTGAGGTCGCGGACGGTGTAGCGCAAGAAGTACCGGTGTTTGGCCAACGTCTCCAGCAGGTCGGCGCGCTCGCCGGTCAAGGCATCGCCAGCTTTGTCCATCGTGTTGTCCTTCGCCGATGTCGCAGACATCGACGGTACGGCTCAGGGCTGACAGTTTTCGAGTGTGCACTACTCCTCCCACCATCGGTGTTGGTTGCCAGCGCTCCAGCGGCAGACGAGGGGCTCCAACACCGCCCCTGCCGCCATCCAGCAGTGAAGAATTCTTCAGCCGCCAATTCGACTGAGGGCGAAGGCGGCGAGGAATCCCAGCACGGTGATGAGGCCAGTGGCGAGATGAGCTTGCTCAAACGCTTCCGGGATCATCGTGTCGGCAATCATCGCGAGGATCGCCCCACCGGCCAACGCAGTGACGGACGCCAACGCGAACGGCGTCAGCACCCCGGCGAGTAAGAACCCGCCGGCGGCGGACATCGCGGTCACCACCGCGATCCCCGACCAGAGCCCGTAGACGTATCCCGGTCCACGACCGGCTCGCCGCATTCCCGACGAGCTGGACAGGCCCTCCGGCAGGTTGCTCAGAAAGTCCGCGGCCACCGTCACCACGCTCACCGCACCTCCCCCGACCAGGCTGGCACCGATCACGATCGACTCGGGCACACCGTCGAGCGTGGCACCGACGGCGAGCGCGACGCCGGACCCGCCACCCTCCGCGGCCTGCTGGGTTCCGGACCGTTTCCGGTGCCGGGCGCCCCGCCGGGCCAGCACGACGTTGGCGCCGCTGTAGAGCAGCGCGCCGATCACCGCGCCGAGGACCGCCGGCAGCAGGCCCGCACGGTCCTCGGCTTCGGCGATGAGTTCAAAGGACACCGCCGACAGCAGCACCCCGGAACCAAACGCCATCACACCTGCCACCAGCCGGCCCGGCAATGACAGCTGGTAGCCCAGCACCGCTCCCACAACAAGCGCCGAACCCGCCAGCAGTCCCCACCCGCCTGCTTCGAGGACACCGAGCCACGTCATACGGACGAACCATAAGCGTCGCCGCGGCAGCCGCTTGAGTGGCTAGGCCCTGTCACCGACCGGCATGCGCAGTTCAGCGGCCTGGACCGTGCGTGCCACGTCGGACGGGGACACGATGCCGACCAGCCGGCGCTGCGGGTCGAGCACAACAGCGCGACCGTCGGAACAGCCGGCCATCCTGGG
>DASVWA010000469.1:0-14159 GCA_036389855.1 Pseudonocardiaceae bacterium | reverse complement strand
CGCGGCCGCCATTACCGACGGCATCCTGGCCTGGCTCGCCCGTTAGCTCCGCGAGCAGAGATCGAGAGTTTTGGCTGCCAGCACGTGGGTGACGGCGGAGTTCACCCGGGACTCAGGAAGGGACCCGTCGGCGACGGCCTGCTCAAGATGGTCAAGTACCTCGGGCAGCCGGTCCGTGGTGATCCACAGTGCCATGTCCACGCCAGCCGCCAGGGCTTGACGCACCGCCGCAGGTAAGTCGACCCGGTCGGTGATGGCCGCCATGGCGGCGAGATCGTCGGTGAACACCACACCGTCGAAGCCGTACTGATCACGCAGGAGTGCCAGTGCTGCCGGGCTGATGCTCGCCGGGGTGTCCGGCTCGGTCAGCCCGGGTACATCAAGGTGGCCGACCATCACCGCAGCGAGCTGGCCATCGAGCAACTGCCGGTAGGGCAGCAGGTCGACCTCCTGCAGCTTCGCCAATGGCGGTGTCCGCACGGAGCCACGGTGGGAGTCACCGGTGGCTCGCCCGTGCCCAGGAAAGTGCTTGAATACCGGCAATACCCCAGCGTCGCGCAGTCCCTTGGCGAAGGCACCGGCGTAGCGAGCCACGGTGTTCGGGTCGCTGCTGAAGGAACGATCCCCGATCACGGCGCCGTCCGGTTGGCTGGAGACGTCGACGCTGGGGGCGAAGTCGACGGTGACACCGCGAGCTCGCAGCTGACCCCCACGCTTCACGGCGAGCTCGTAGACCTGCTCGATGGACAGGTTCGCCGCCATGGATCGGGCGCTGGGTAGCTCACCGTCGAGGGTGTCGATCCGCTGCACCCGTCCACCCTCGTCATCCACTGCCACCGCTACCGGCAACTCCGCCGCGGCCTGAACCTGCTCCAACGCTCCGTTGGACAGCAAACCGGTAGCTGAGCCGGGCAGGAAGATCCCACCGACTTGCTCGGATCTGACGACAGCGAGCGCTTCCCGCGGCCCTCGAGCGTCCACTCCCACCATGAGCAGCTGGGCCAACCGACGCCGCATCGGCAGCGCTGCGATGGCTGACTCCTGAGTGCACCGCACCAGCTCGATCGATGGCATCGGCTCCATCGGCGGCGCTACCGGCTCGACCGGCGTCACGGCTCTGGTGGATGTGGATGCTTGAGGTTGCTGCGCGCCCCGCATCGCCAGCGTGCCCACGATGACCGCAGCCGCGCTGACCACAAGCACCGCCACAAGGCCCGACCAGTGGGTTGCCGATCGTCCCGGCCGGTGCGTCACGGCCGCCCCTGCGGGGAAGCAACGGCAAGCGAGAACACCGCGGCACGGCTGTCGTCGACGAACACGCGCGGCACTCTAGCGACTCTCAGCTAACGAACTGAGCGGTACTGGCGATTACGCCTTGTGCTGAACCCGTCACAGCAGAGCACGGGTTGGTTCGTCTGCGTGGTACTGCAGAAAGGAAGAATTCTTGATGTTGAGACGTTTCGGAGCGTGCCTCGCCGTTGTGTCGTCAGTCCTTGTCGCGGCCGCCCTACCTGGCACCGCGGCCGCACACGACGATCGGGGGTACGGCCGCGCTGAGTTCTCTATCCGGTTGACCCCTGACCAGGTCCCCAACGGAGGAGATCGAGGTGCTATCGGCGCCGCACGGCTCGCGTTCGACGAAGACCGCAGGGTCGCCTGCTACGTCATCGAGTGGAGCGGCCTCAAGGGCGACGTCACCGCCGCACATCTGCACGCCGCGCGCCGGTACCACGACGGTCCACATGCGATCGATTTCTTCAACAATCAAAGCTACGACGGAAACCACGAGACGGTCGCGGGCTGCGTGACGAGCAGCCGGGAGACGATCGAGGACATCATCGAGCATCCATCGGACTACTACCTCAACATCCACACGACCAGATTCAAGGCTGGCGCGATTCGTGGCCAGCTCGATTAGCTGAGGGGGAGGTCGCGCTGCCACGGCTCCTCACATTCGAGGAGCCGTGGCAGCCGCTGTCACCGCTGGCTCAGCGTCACTGCTGGCTCAGCGTCACTGCTGGTTCAGCGGGATCGCGATGTCGACCACGTTGCGGCCGAGGCCGCTCCCGACCTGCTCGGCTTTACCGGAGAACAGGATGATCCGGTAGAGCCCGTACTGGCCGTTGGCCTGCAGGGTGGCGAAGGCCTGCTGGTCGGTGATCGAGCCACCGCTGCTCGTGCTGTAGATGTCGAATCCAGCGCTGGGACCGGCATCGACGGTGAGCTTGCCGCTGGGGGCGAGCTGACCGGAGTTGGCCGGTGACTGGAGCACGGTCTGGTCCGTCGTGGTATCCAGGTCGTACAGCGTGGTGGCGGTGTTCGGGTCGTTGTCGTTGTTCGTGTACGCAGCGCCGGTGACTCCGGGGGTCTGCTGGGGGGTCCCAGGTGCCGGCGGGTAGCTCAGCTGGGTGTCGGCGACGGTCGCCGGCAGCGGAGTCGTGGCCATCGGCTGCCGCAGGTTCTGGCCGGTGTCGCTGACCACCCGCAGCGCGTCGGCGGCGGGATTGAAATCGACGCCGAAGTTCGTGCCCTCTGGGGCGATCGTCAGTCGTCCCACGCTGGTCGCCTGGCCGCTCGGCTCGATCGTGTAGATGCCGCCCTTGTCGCCGACGCCGTACAGCTTGCTGTCCTTGACCCGGTAATCGATGCCGATCAGCTTGGTGTCGCCGTCGCCGAGACCGCTGATCGTGCCGGTTTCACGGGGGCTGGGGTTGTCCGAGGAGAATTCGACGAGCTTGTTGTCGTCGGTCAGGCCGACGATGTTGACCGGGGCTTGGCCGCTGGCGCCGCCCGGCTGGCCAGCGGGGGGCTGCTGCTCAGCGGTAGGAGTGAGTCCCTCGCCAGCGGGCGGACCCTGCTCACCGGCGGGGGGCTGCTCACCGGCAGGAGGGCCCTCCTCACCCCCACAGGCTGCGGCGGTGGGTAAGAGCAGCGCGGCACCTGTAAGAAGTATGGCCAGCCGGGCGTTCAACGGTTTGTGCATCAGGTTTATCCCCCTTCGACGGTTCTGGAGGGGACCGCGGATGCGACCCCTCAGTATGTTTACTCCGACCGTCACCGGGTTCGCTTAACGAATGAATATCGTTGCGATGCCGACGCGGTGTCGGTGGAGCCGAGGTCGGACATGGACAATCGTCGGGCCGCTGTGGGCGGTGTCGCGCCGCACCGGGCCGCCGGACCTGATCCTGGCAGCGCTGGCGATCGGCAGGGTCCCGGTGTCACTGTGAGAGGCTCCGCGCAGCCAACGGTAGGGATTCGCGGTGCTCGTAGATCAGAAACGGACGAGCTCGGACGTGCTGGCGCGTCGACGCCGGCAGGCCCGGGCGTGGTTGGCGGTCACCCTCGCGCTGCACGTGTCGACGCTCGCGCTCACCGTCGCGCTGCTGCCGCTGGGGCCTATCGAGCAGATCGATTCCCTGGTGATCATCATTGCACTCGCCGCGGGGCCGCCGGCCGGGGTGCTCTGGCTGCAGTGGCGCCGCCCGAGCGGGCACAAGCCGCACCAGTGGCCGTGGCGGGCGTTGGCGGTGGCGGCCCCGCAAGCCATGGCGCTGGGGTTCGCGGGGAACGCAGCACTGGACGAGGACGCGCTGGCACCGCCGCAACGGATCCTGGCCGTCCTCGTCGTCGCGTTGCTCCCGGCTGTGACCGCGGAACTGGCCCGCCGGTCACTGCTGCGGCCGCTGGTGGCGGAGCTGGGCGCGGCTGACTTCGAGCTGCTCGTCGAGCCGCGCACCGGTCAGCGATCCTGGTTCTACAGCGATAGCGTCGCGCTGACCGACCGGGAGGTTCTCATCAGCGTCCGGTCCGGCTCCGGCCGGGCGACCTGGAAGCCCAAGACCGAGCGGATCGCGCTCGCGGACGTCTGCGCTGTGGGGGCCCGCGCGGTGGTGCCGCAGGACAGCCCGTGGATCACGCTGTCTGACGGTCGTGGGCTGTCCGTGACGCCTGGTGACGTCGTCGTAATCCAGTGCCGCGACACCGCTTCGGTGCTGCCAATCGACGACGCAGCGGTGTTCGCCGAGTTGGTCCGCGCCCGGGCGACCAGGGTGCGGGGAACTCCGGTTGGCACCTTGCCCGTCGAGGCCGCTGCGCCACCTGCTGAGCGGGGGCACGTTGCGGAGGTGCTACCGGCACCGGAACCGTCCGGGCCGGTGGCGCACCCGGTCACCGGTCCGGTCGCCCCGCCGCGCACCGGTCCGGGAATGGCTCTGCGGTGGGGGCTCGGATTCCCGCTCGCGCTGCTGGGGATCGTCGGGGTGCCGGTGGGACTGCTGCTGTCCGGTGGCCTGCTGCCGCCGGAGACCGACCTGGAGCGCTACCGCCTGGTGTTCTGCGGATTGTGGATCGCGCTGTCAACCGCGATCTGGCTGCGGTCGTGGCAGCGACCGCGCTACTGGCCGGTCTGGGCGCTGACGTCGGGATTCGCCACCGCGATCATCGTCGCGGTGCAGGGACTCGGGTTGGCGGCCCTGCTCGGGCCGATCGTCGGCGTGCTGCTCACCTGGGCCGGGCGCTGGGTGCTGATCCGGCCGGTCGGCACCGATCTCGCCGGGTCCCGGGTGGAGATCCCGCTACGGCTGCGGGGTGGAGAAACGCTCCTCGTGCAGCACGATCGGATGATCGTCAAGGTGCGCGGTGGCGCGGGCGGGGCGGTCCCGCAGGCCCTTGCGCTGGGAGAGTTGGCGTTTGCCCAACTCGGCCAGTTCACCTGCAACGAGGCCCGCTTCTGGCCGTTCCCAGGCGTCCGGCTGCGCCTGTGGCGGGGCCCGGTGCTGCGCCTGGTGTCCGGACGCCAGCAGTGGCTGATGCCGGTGGATTCCCCGCGCGAGGTCGCCGCGATTGTCCGCGGGCGGGCCGCCACTGCGCCTCGCCGAGACCTCCCCGCTGCGCTCACCTTGGCGCAGTGGCACACGTTGCAGTCCTGGGCCGCCCGGCAACTCACCACGAGTCGGCGCGGCCCCGGCCTCAGGCAACGCACGGTCGGATTCCGGCTTCTCGTCGCCTTCCCGGCAGCCTTGCTCGGTACGTCTCTGTTCAGCGAGTCGATCGGCCGGGGAGCAGAGCTCGGCTCGGGCGCCGTGGTAGCAGGCGTGGCGCTGGCGATCGCCGCGGCGTTGGTTGCGGATTGGGTCCGGGTGTGCAGGCGGCTGCGTGTCGCGCAGGACAATGCGCTGCCACCGGGCAGCCCGGACTGGGGTGATCTTCGGCCTGACCATGCTCCGCTGGAGGGCTGGCAGCCGTGGTGGGAAGAATCCGATCAGGTGTCGCGAGTGGGCTCCAGTGAGGTCGGCAGCAGGTAGTCGTCGTTGTCGACGTTGACGTTGTTCGGCCCACCCACGGCAGGGATGTGCTGGGCCTCGCTGCTGTTCCAGGCTCCGATGTAGGGAGTGTCGACGTTCGCCTGTACCTCGACGCCGTCGTCCGTCGTGAACCGCCAGCCCCGGGTGTTCGCGCCGGCGGTGTAGTCGCTGCTCTCCGGGCTGCGCCAGGTCTCGTCCAGCCCCTCGTGCCGGTTCGTCATGCCACCCAGTGCACCACCGATGCTGCCCGAGGCAGCGCCCGACCCGAGGCTCTGCAACGACGGAGCGTTGCCGTGGGCGAGGTCATTGAGGGCGTTGCCACCCGCACCGGCGATCGCCCCTTCACCTCCGCTGCGCAGCGCCGCCCCGCCGAAGTCCGAGGTGGTAACGCCGAGGGCGCCGCTAGCTAGGCTGACGCCGCCGCTGGCGACACCGGCCGCCATCCCGGAGATGCCAGCGTCGACCGTCTTGCCAAGATCCCACTCGGTCAAGGAGCGGTCGCCGCGGACTGTCTGCAGTCCCTGGATCACTCCGTCCACGCCGACGTTGATCGCGACATTGACCCCGATCTGCCTGATCAGCTCCCGGAACGCCAGCTGCACGGTGATCCGGGTCGCGGCCTGGGCGATCGGGATTCCCGCGGTGCTGGCTCCCAAGGTGGCGAACGCGGCGGCGACCATCGCGGCGATCTGCGCGGCCAGGATGAGCAGTGCCGCGATGATGCTCAGCTTGGTGTACTCGATATTCAGGGCGGTCTCGTCGCAGCCCTGCCCGAGCTGCTCGCAGGCCCGCTGCAGGGTGACCAGGAACTGCTCGTCACCGGCGACGAAGCGATCCCAGTGCTCGGCGAACGCGTCGGCCGCCGCACCCTGGATGGCGCTGCACGCTGCCTGCGCCGCGGCGTTGCCGTCGCTGGTGACCTCGCCGATGGCCGTCGCCGCCTGCTCCCACGCCTGCGCGAGGCGACGTAGCGCGTCCTCGTCGCCCTCGGGCCAGTCGGCACCGACCACAATGGGAACCAGCCACTGGACGGCTTCCGGGATCTGGATCGTCATCGCTGTCTCCTGCCACCAAGGCGGTCTGCCGCACCCTGATCGCAGTTTTCCCAGGTATCAGCCGAGGCATCGAGGCCCATCCTGATCGCGCGCAACGCCTTGACGATGGTGGCCACCGCCGTAGTGGTCGCCTCAGCTTGGGGCAGGTAGTTCCGCGCGAACGCTTGACCGGCGTTATCACCACCCCAGCAGGGACCTTCGGCGGCCAGCGCGGTTTCCAATGCGGTGCGCGCGTCCTCCAGCTGGTCGGCTGCGGTGTCGAACTGTGGCGACGCGCTGCGCAGGCGTACCGGGTCGACCTGGAATCCCGTTCCGGCGGTCATCGGTCGCCTCCCCGCAGCACGGATCTGGCGCTGAAGTCCTCGTCGTCGTCCTCGGGTAAGCGCTCGCGGCGTCGGTTCGTCGACGACTGGTTGGGCAATAGATCCTTCAACGACGGTGCCCCCGGGACCACAGCGGGCAGGTCCAGGAGTTCTCCACGTACCGGCGCCAGGGCGTCTTCGACTTGTCGCTGGGCGGCGTTAGCGGCCTGCTGGGTCACGGCGACGACGCTGCGGGCCAGCTTGTCCGGAGTGCTGCGGTCGAACGCCGACGGGGCGAACTGCATGTCCGTGATGATGCCGACGGCGTTGACGGTGACCGTCACCAAGCCGTCGGCTGACGTTGCACGGCTGGTCACCTCGGCCGCCTGCATCTGCGCTTTCTGCAGTGCCGCGGACTGCCGGTTGAGGCCGGCCAGCAGCGAGTTCACCTGCTGGCGCATCGCGGCGTTACGGGCCTCCATCTGCACCCGCCTGTCATGCGGAGTCATCGCCACCTCTTACTCGGCTGGGCTTCTCGCTCGGGTCAGCACGCTCGGTGTCTACTGTTGCACTTGCCGTGATGTGCACTACGACGCGACCTCCCCCCTGCCGGTTCCGTTGATCCGGCTGCAGAGCCGTGATCGCACACCTGCGCCCCAGGCGGGCACCAGGTCGTCGGGCCGTAAACCGCCGTCAGAGCCGGAGCCCTGCAGCCGGAGCGGCACGCGGGCGATCTCGCGCTAGCTCGAGGCGACAGTGCATCGTTGGAGCACCTCAGTGGCTTGGTTGTGGGCTTTACGATTGGCCTACCCGCCTTGGTGCGACAGCGGAGAGCGGGGTGTCATGCGATCACGGCCATCCAGATGGGCTATCTGCCATCTGTCGACGTCACCAGCAGTGGACAAGTCCGTGGTCCGGATCGATCGAGAATTGCCGCGAACAGTGGCGCGGCTGAACTTCGACGCCGCGCCACTGGCTATGCGGATCATGGACAACGGCGCCGCGTTTGACGAACATTCCCCCGGGTGCTCTGAGTTCCCTCGTGGCCAGCCGGCCAGAAGCACTCCGCCATCTAGCCAATGATCGTTATCGCTGCGCCGCACGAGGCACCGGTGCGCAGTTTGCGATCAAGGAACCGGACAGTTCGGGTATCTCTTCGCGCTCCTTGAGATCGACATGGAGCTGTAAGGCAACGCCGTCCGCATCACGTCGTTGTCCAAGCACAGCGTCGCGACGTCAAGAGGAGTGCGCGGAGTTTGTGATCAATTGCTCTGTGTATCACTGCCGCCAGCGCTAGCGTCCGACCCGACCGGCCAGGAGGTCGTCCATGGATCCGCGGGATGTCACGGTGTGGCCCGGTCTGCGTACGGTCGCTCCCGGCAAGATCGGCCAGGCAGACCCCGGCTGGCAGCTGCTGAGGCAAGGAGGTCTGATGGATGGATCTGCTACCGGCCTACTACGGCATACGCCAGAGGATCAGGACGAGTTCAACCTTGAGAAATTTTTTCGGGATGGACTCTCTCAGGCGTTGCGGGGCAAGACCCGACTCAACGTCATGCTCGCCGGTCGGGTCGGCGTCGGGAAGAGCACCCTGGTCAACGCCATCTTTGGTGAGCCGATCGCCCGAACCGGTGTTGGCTCGTCAATTACCCAAAGCATTCAACGTTATGTGCGGCCGAATCTCCCGATTTCGGTGTATGACACCCCGGGGATTGAGCTGGGCGCAAACGCAGACCTGATAGCGAGAAATTACCTTGCTGAAATAAAAAAGCAGATGGGAGACGATGATACTCGGGTCCATTTTTGCCTCTATTGCGTCCGGACTCGCGATGAGCGTTTCGAAACGGTTGAATCAGACATCGTAAGAGCACTGGCTAAGGACGTTCTGGTGGCCCTCGTGCTCACGCAGTGTCCCACACCTGACGATCATCGTGCTCTCAAGTTTGGCCAGTACCTGACGTCACTGGACCTTCCCGTCCTCGATGGACGGTGCTTCATGACACTGGCGGAAGAAGACCACGTCGCCGGCGTCAAGCTCGCCCCATTCGGCCTCTCTGATCTTGTGGGATCGATCTACCATCAGCTGTCTGATGCGGAGCGGCATACGTTGGCGAGCTGCCAGCGCGTATCACTAGAGCTCAAGATTGCCGAGGCAAGGCGGTCGGTAAACGTCAATATGGGTAAGGCTGCATTGATCGCAGCTACCCCGATCCCGCTCGCCGATTCCATTCCCTTGAGCGCGCTGCAGATCAGCATGCTGGGTCAGATCAGCACCACCATGGGATTCAGGGTCGACCCCAAAGCCATCGCTACCGCCCTCGCGACTGTCCTGGGAGTAGCATCTGTGGCCCGAACGGCGGCAAGCTTCTTCAAGATTTTCCCTGGCAGTGGCACAACTATCAATGCCACCATCGCGTCTACCACAACGAAGATTTTGGGTGAGGTTTTCATCAACGCCTGCACGAACGTAATCATGCGCCAGACGACAGGGGAGTACATACAACAGGATGACCTTGTCAGCGAGCTTCTCAAGGAGTTCCCGCTCCTGCTCAATGGAAGTCTTCGCCAGTCGGCGTAGTCCTGCGATACGCCACCAGTGAGCAGCTACTCGAGCGGCATCCGATGCCGACCGTCACCCGTGGTATCTAGGCACCGCCCAGTGGTCTCCTGCTGATGGTCAGCACCTGCATCCTGCAACAGCGTTTCGGCCTCGCCGCCTGATCTACACGTCGATCACGGTGAGGACCCGCTCGAGATGGCGAAGGGCAGCCCCGTTGCGGGTTGCAAGGGACAACCCGTGCCGGACGGCGGTGGCGGCGATCAAGAGATCCATCCTGCGCGGACGAGGATTTCGCCCCGCTTGGCGAACGACGTTGGCAAGTAGACCGTAGAACTCGGCCACCTCGGCGTCGAACGGTAAGACCTCGTAGGTGTCAAGCACGAGCCGCAATCTCTGCCTGCGGTGCAGTTGCTCGACCGGGTCCATGCTCGCGCCCACCCCATAGTGCAGCTCGCCCACAGTGACAGCGCTGACGCTCACCAGATCAGCGAAAGAAGCCGTGCCCCGCGAAGGCGGGTTGATGATGACCGAGGTGTCGAGGAGCACCCTGCGCTCGGTAGGCCCGGTCACTTCGTGCGGGTCTCATCCCAAGGGTCCCTCGGCTGGTCGTCACCAAAGACGTCGTCCGCTTCCTGAAGGTCCCGCTTCCATTGCTCCACGTCGAGGGGGGGCAACGCTGCGAGCGCCGCATCGAACTCGGAGGCGGGAACAAGACGCCTCCTGCCACGGCTCAGCCGCTGGTGCGGAACCAGGTCGGCGACTGGTTGGCCGTGCACCGTCACCGTGAAGGATTCACCGGCGGCCACCCGCCTCATGATCTCCGCATTGTTGTTGCGCAGCTCGGCCTGCTTAATCGTCTCGCACACAGCACTACCATAGCTACCCATAGCGGTAGCGCTACGCAGTAGCGTCGCAAGCGATCCTCGACGAGCTGCATGAGATCAAGTAAAGGCTGATCGGAAGGTCGGGCCTCTTCGCTCGTGGCGTTGGTGCGCTGATGCGCCGATGGTTCGATCATCGCCTCGCCCGCGCGGGTGTCAACGGGGCGGGCTGTCCCGGGGAGTCGCGCAGAGACCCGGGCAGCCGGCGCACGGGACACCGCAGGAGGCTGCTGCGCCGGGTGGCTCGGCTTGCCCGGTGAGGTTGCGCTTCTCGTCCTCGGTCAGCTCATTGAACTCTTGGGCGATCCGCGCGAAGACCACATCGCTGAATGCTGCCGTGGCCGAAGCCTCCAGAAGGCTGCACTGTCCGGCCAGCAAGTCATCGACCAGAGCGCGGAAGTCGTCATTGTCGCTGCGGTCACGCAGTAGCACCAGCGCGTCACGAAGTTCCTCGGACAGCTCCGGGTCACTGCACGCGACATCGGTCGTGGGCTCGTGGTCGGCCATCGCTCCTCATCGGTGGTGGTTGGCGTCGCAGGCGGCGCGTCCGGCAGCTCGTGAAGCACGCCACACGTTTTATTGTGCACGTCGCTGCCGCGATCCACACACCGACCGCGCCGTTCACGTACGCATCGATCGGGTAGCGCCGGTCGGCGCTACGACGTGAGCTGCGCGAGCCAGCTACAGACATCCTGCGCGGTGGCGTCCACGCTGCTGCTAGTGGTGTCCAACAGGGTCACCGGCGGGTTCAGAGTCGCGGCGCAGGCGCCAAGCCACGCGGCGTAGTCAAGGGTCTCGGCGATTCTGGGCTCGTCCCACTCCCGCCACGCGGGCCGGGCCCGCAGCCGCTGCGCCAGCACGTCGGACCGGCAGGTCAACGCCAGGTAATGCACGGCGCTGAACAATGCGCGTTCTGGCAACGGTTCGAGCTCGGGAGGCACCACGGTGCCGCACAGCAGCACCGGTCGCCCGCTGCACCCGATCATCGAGGCCAGCCGCAGCCACGTTGAGCGGAACAGCCGGTGCTCGTCGGTGGGATCGCTGAGCTCAGGAAGCCACAACACGTCCTGTTCGAGAACCACGAAGCGATCAGACAGCCGCGGCAGCAGGGCGCGGGCCACAGTGGACTTGCCGGTACCGCTGGGACCTGCCAGGCAGAACAAGGGTTGGCGGGCAAAGGACTGCCGGTGGCCGCACTCACCGCAGATCAGCGGCAGTTCTAGCAACCATCCACAACGGTCACAGATCCGCGGGTTCATCCGGTACTGACGCGCGGCCTAGCCAAACAGACCGCCGAGGAAGCTTCCGTGACTGCGCTGGTGTCCGTAGGGACGCGGTGAGTCGGCGTAGTGCCCGTGGTGATCTCCCCGGTACGGCCGGGGTGAGTCCCGATAACCCCTGGGGGAGTCCGAGTGGCCGCGGTGCCCGCCCGAATGCCCCTCATATGGGGGCAGCCCGCCGCCGTAGTACTGCTGCTCGGCCCGCAGGAGCTGTTCCAGCTCGCCGTGGTCGAGGAAGATGCCCCGGCAGTTCTCGCACTGCTCCAGGCGCACCCCTTGCTTGTCGACGGTATGCAGGGACCCTTGGCATTTCGGACATGTCACCCATGCAGCATACGATCCATCGTCTCGGCCCGCACAGCGCGTCGGCTCGCCCGCATATCGGTAGCCTCACCTGAGATGGGGAGGTGAGGATGGCACCGAAACCCAGGGCTGGGCGACTCCACAGCGGGCCGGTGCCCGAGTGTCCAGTTCCGGAACCTACACCGCCGGGATACCGGATGTATTTCGTCGAGGTGGCTCGCAGCGAGCGCCTCGGACCCAGCTTCGTGCGAGTCACATTCACCGGTGAGTGCCTGCGGGCTTTCGGCGCTGGTGGCGTCGATCAGCGGGTGAAGCTCTTGCTGCCGCAACCTGGCCGGACGGTGGCCGACATTCCCAGCGGACCCGACTGGTACCCGGCATGGCAAGCAATGCCGCAAGAGAGACGTCCGACCATGCGCACCTACACCGTGCGGACACACCGGCCTGAGGTGGCCGAGCTCGACATCGACTTCGTGCTGCACGGCGCGGACGGCGGCCACGGAGGTCCCGCCTCGGCCTGGGCCGCGAAGGTGCGTCCCGGTGACACCGCCGCGCTGGTCGGTCCAGATCGGCCGGGTAACGGAGGGATGTGGGGGTGTGCGTGGTCCCCGCCTGAGACGGCCAGGCGCCTGATCATTGCCGGTGACGAGACGGCTGTTCCTGCGGTGGCGTCGATCATCGAGTCGCTCTCGCCGCAGGCCCGTGGCGTCGTCTGCGTCGAAGTCCCGGTGGCGGGCGACCGGCAGGATTGGGACGTCCCCGACCGGGTCGAGGTGCGGTGGTTGGTACGCCGAGATGGTACCGGATCGGCCCCTCACGGGTCGTTGCTCGAGGCAGCCGTGACAGAGATCCTGACCGGTCTGTGCGGACCCAGGCCCCACCCGGCCGGAACCGGCCTGGCGGACGTAGACCTCGAGACCGCCACCCTGTGGGAGGTACCCGACGGGTCGACCGACGAGCTCTACGCGTGGCTGGCCGGGGAAGCCACGGTGATCAAGAGGCTTCGGCGGCTGATGATCAACGACTTTGGCGTTGCGCGCACCGCGGTCGCTTTCATGGGTTATTGGCGGCAGGGGCGCGGCGGCTGACCTGGCGGCCCTGGCGCATTGGTCGCCTGCCGGCGTCGCTGCGCCAGGGTGGAGATGAAGCGGCGCAGGAGGAGGACAGCGGTGACCGCCAGCCCGCTCATCAAGCCGAGCCAGACCCCGACCGGTCCAGTTCCGACCCCCAGCCCCAGCAGCGCCGCCGCGGGTAGACCTATCAACCAGTAACCGATCACGGTCAGCCGGAAACCCGACTTCGTGTCGTCCACCCCGCGCAACAGACCGACGCCGATGTTCTGTGCACAGTCGAAGAACTGCAGCAGCGCGGCGATCAGCAGCAGGGTGGTCGCGATACCGAGGGTGGTGCTGTCGGCCGGATCGAGGAAGGGGCGCAGCACGACGCCGGGCGCGGCGAGATAGACGACAGCGACAATCGCCATCACCGCGGCACCGTGGATCAGCGCCAGCCGGCCCACCCTGGCCGCAGCGTCGATCCGGCCGGCGGCGACCTCGCCACTGACACTGATCGAGGCGGCGTGGGACAGCCCGATCGTCACCTGGAAAACGAGGTAAACGAGCTGGCTGACCACGGTATGCGCAGCCAGCGCCGACGCGCCGAAGCTGCCCACGAGCAACGCCACCACTGAGAAGAATCCGGCCTCTGAGCCATACGTCGCCGCGATCGGCACCCCGAGAGCTAACACCCGGCGCACCGTGGTGGGCCGGACCCGCCACACCTGCAGGGACAGCGTCGGCGCCAGCACCGGATCGCGCCGGGTGACCAGGTACAACGCGCAGAAGGACAGCAGGTACACCAGGCTGGTGGACAGCCCGATGCCGGTGAGGCCGAGTTGCGGCAGGAAGCCCGTGCCGTGAATGAAGCCCCAGTTCAGCCCCGCGTTCACCGCGATGGACGCCACGGTGATCCACACCAGCGCCTGCGGCCGGCGCATCCCCACGGTGTACTGGCGGATCACGTTGAACCACAGGCACGGCACCAGGCCGGGCGCGAGCGCGAGGGACATCTGCTGGGCCGGCTCGACCACCGCCGGATCCTGACCGAACCAGACCAGCGCGTGGCCCAGGCCGATCAGCACTGCCGCGCCGAGCACCCCGGCCGCGGTGGCCACCACCAGCCCGGCACCCACCAGCTCCCTGAGCTGGGCTGGACGGTCCATCGAATCGCGGGCGTTGGCGGCGGCCACCTGATTGCCCACGGCGGTGACCAGGCCGGCACCCATCGTGCGGACCTGGTTGAACAGCACGATCGCCAAGCCACCCGCGGCCAGCGCCGTTGTGCTGATCAGGCCCATCATCACGGTGTCCGTGGTGGTGAGCGCGACCTGAGCGAGCTGGGTGAGCGCAATCGGCACCGCCAACGCGGTGAGCTGCCTGCTATCGGCCCAAAATTCGGCCTTGCCACATCGCTCAG
>DASVWA010000468.1:0-2695 GCA_036389855.1 Pseudonocardiaceae bacterium | reverse complement strand
TAATCACGCAATCTGATCACTTGGCCTCGGTGCCAGCTCACGCTCCGCGTGATCACTACGCTCGCAGGCTAAACGCGAACATTTCAAAAACGATCTTATGAACGCGCACCAGATGTGTGCATGTGCACATGCAACTAATCCTTCCATCTTGAAGGAGGGTCGTTCGCACCTGGATTTGCGAGTGTGTAAGGTGTCGTCGCCATTTGCTTCTTGGGGGGGAGCGGCTGTGAGCGATGAACCGTGGTGCGCTGGTGAACAACGGCCGTATCCCGCAGGGCTACCGATCATCACGGTGGCACTCACGCAGCCCCAGCCCCGCACCACAGTGTGCACCGTGACCGGCGTGATAAACGCGGACACAGCGTCACCTCTCAACGATGCCCTGGCCAGGGCACAAAATGCCGCCGCCCACCTCGTGATCGACTTGTCCGCCGCTACATTCCTGGATTCAGACGGACTGTATATCTTGCTGGTAGCCCGTCACCGACACCGAACTGGCGGTGGCGGTCACTTGGCAGTCGTCATCGACCCGGACTCTCCGGCCATCCCCGAGCTGTGCATCGTGTCGCTTAAGGCGTCCTTCGATCTGCACCACACCGTTGCCGAAGCTATCCACGCCTGCGCCAACACTGGCATCCAGCCATGACGAGCCATCTAAAATGTGACAGCCACGGCCCTGCTGAGCCTTGCACTACCTGAGCGGCGGGTCCAACGCTGTGCTCTTTTGGGCTATTGGCTTTCGCGTGTTGGGTTCTCAGCGGCCGCGATGAGCGCTTGTCCGATCTCAACGGCCTGCGTCGGGGTCATGATCGCGCCCGTCTCCGGGGTGGCGTGGAACAGTAGCTCGATTTGGTCGTTGAGGCGGCGCACGAGCAGGGTGCACCGGCCCCCGCCGTACTCGGAGGGTCGCTGCGCGTCGATCGCGTGGCGGTGACTTTCGTGGGTGTTCACCGAAGGATCCAGCGAGCGCAGGTCGGGCACATCTGGCCAGGTGGGTTTTGGTGTAAGACGGTGGCCATCGGCAGTCGGTGCCCACAGCCAGCGACCCCCACCCTGTAAGGATGGCTGGCGTGTTCGTCGACGGCGTGTGCGTGCCAGTCCAGCGAGGCCAGTGCCCACCTCGCCGGGAGGTTCACCGAACGTCCGAGGTCCGATGCGCAGCGGGCGTCCAGGACAGGTGATAAGCGCCACCACGAGGACGGCTGACCCCAATACGACGCCGAGCGTCGACCATGGGTAATGATAACCGGAACCGGCTGTGACTGAACAATAGCGGAAGGTGTTGTCGTCTCCTAAATGCGCCCAAATGGCCTACACGGCAGGGCCGCGCCATACGCTGTCCGGCCCAGCCGCACCGACCGCGTCGTTGCTCTGTGAACCCCGCGCCTGATGGCGCTTCGCCGCTTGCGGCCGCGATGCCCCTGTTTGGATTGGAGGTGACAAAACCTGCGACAAGCCGAGTAACGTTGCGCTGAAACGACGTGACCCAGAGTTAGATGTAGGTCATGTCGCAGCAGGTTCGATCGCGTGCGGTTGGGGTTGGGTCCCGTCATATCGCGACCCAGGAGAGACACATCCGGGGCGAATGGCCGCCGGCGGTCGCGCGCGCTGGTGGCACGGCGCTGGTGGCAGCGATGGCCACTGGTGGATGGCAGGCCGCTCGATCTGGAATAGCGGGGTTGTTCCACTGCCGAGGGCCGGCCATGCAAGCCGCTATCGAGCTCCAACTCGACGCCCATGCCGCCCTGGTGTCGCGAACCGGCAATCCCGACGAGGTCCGGGAGGTTCTGGCTGCGGTGTGGCGGTTGGAATTGACGGCGCTGCTGCGCCACCACCCAGAGACCAAGGACCAACTGCGAACCCTGGTCGTGCAAGTGTGGGAAGCGCTGCCCACCCCACAGCAGACATGGGTGCGAACCAACATCGCTTACAACCAGGCGGCCCAGTACACCGCTCAACCGTCGTGCGAACAAATACGAGATGATCATCGAGTGACGGGTGTTGCGTAGCAATCCCGTAGCAACGGATCGACACTCACCACGCCGGACTAAGTTGATCTAGCAGACGGAAGCGAAACGGAAGCGAAAACCACACCACTGATCCACACTCAGCCATGTACAACCACCACCTGACCTCTTGGCTACCAGCAACAACGGCGTTCAACGCGGTGAACCGCCAAACCTAATCCGGATTCGGGACGAGAGGCCGTGGGTCCAAATCCCGCACCCGACTAATAATCCAGCTCGAAGCCTAGTGTCGCGTAAATGATGTTCTTTGACCTGGTTTGCAGTGGTCGAGGATGTCGTCGGCGGTTTTGGTCCAAGTGAAGGGCTGGCAGCGGTCGTTGTAGCCGTCGATGAAGGTCCGGATGGCGGCGGTGAGGTCTTTGACGCTGGTGAAGCTGCCCCGGCGGATGGCCTGGCGGGTGATGATGCCGAAGAAGATTTCGACCATGTTCAGCCAGGACCCGCTGGTGGGGGTGAAGTGCAACGTGATCCGGGGGTTATGGGCCAACCAGGCACCGACCGTGGGATGTTTGTGGGTGCCGTAGTTATCCAGCACGATGTGCAGCTCGCGACGCGGATAGGCCTTGGCGACCTGTTTGAGGAACTTCAGGAACTCCTGGTGGCGATGGCGCGGGTAGCAGGCGTCGGTGACCTTGCCGGTAGCTACCTCTAGCGCGGCGAACAGCGTG
>DASVWA010000467.1:0-27097 GCA_036389855.1 Pseudonocardiaceae bacterium | reverse complement strand
AACAGTTGAGGGGTCCGGCCCGCCAAGGTGCCGGACCCCTCAACTATGTCGGCACCGCCCAAGCCTAGAACTACCGGGCTCGGCCCTCACGGTGCGTCGTCAGTGGCAAGCGCAGCACCGCTACCGTGCCGCGGGGTTGTCTACGCTGCAGAGTCAAAGATCCCTGTAGCTCGGAGCCGACCAGAGTCCGCACGATGTGCAGTCCGAGCCGCTGAGACTGTTCCAACGAAAACTCCGACGGAAGCCCGCGACCGTCATCGGACACGGTTACTTCAAGTGACCTCGCGGAACGCTCGGCGCGAAGTACCACCTCACCATCGCGGCCCGGTTCGAAGGCGTGCTCGAAAGCGTTCTGCACCAACTCGGTGAGCGCCATGACCAGTGGGGTGGCGAGCTCGGTCGCCAATACCCCGAATGCGCCCTCTCGCCGCACCACGACCCGGCAAACCTCCCCCGAGACTTCAGCGATCATGGGGAGCACCTTGTCGACGACGTCATCGATGTCCACCCGTTCGTCCAGGGAGATCGACAGCGTCTCGTGCACCATCGCGATGGACGCCACCCGACGCACCGACTCCTGCAGCGCTTGGCGGGCCTCCAGGTTCACCGTACGGCGGGACTGCAGCCGCAGCAGCGCTGCCACCGTCTGCAAGTTGTTCTTCACCCGGTGGTGAATTTCTCTGATGGTGGCATCCTTGGACAGCAGTGCACGATCGCGGCTGCGGAGCTCGGTCACATCCCGAACCAGCACCAACGCGCCAGCCGGTTCACCCCGCGGGCGTAGCGGCAGCGCGCGGAACAGCATTGTGGCGCCATCAGCGTCGGCCTCGATCCGCCCGCTGGGGCTACCCTCCACCGCGGTACGGATCCGCTGGGCCACCTCGGCGGCGTCAAACGGATCGGAGACCAGCGAGCGAGTCAACACTGCGAGCTGCTCGCCCCGTAGGTCCGCGGCATGCCCCATCCGGTGATAGGCGGACAGTGCATTGGGGCTGGCGTAGATCACGATCCCGGTAGGATGCACCCTGAGCAAGCCGTCACCCGCCCGCGGACCGCCCTGGCGGTCCTGGGTGGTGCTCGGATCCGGGAATGTGCCGTCGGCCAGCATCTGGCACAGATCTGCGGCAACTCCCAGGTATGCGATCTCCAGTGGGCTGGGCACCCGGGATACCGCCAGGTTGGCCTCCCGCCCTATGACGGCAATCTGACGCTCTCCCAGCCGCACCGGCACTGCTTCTCGACGTACCGGGACCCTGCGCAGCCAACGCGGCTGCTCGTCACGCAGGATGCCGCGCTCCCCCAGCGCCCGGCTCAGCAGGAGTCGCTCGGTGTCCGCAGCGCGGGTGCCGACCACATCCTCGGGATAGGCAGTGGGTCCGGTGGTCGGCCGGACATGCGCCACGCAGAGGAAATCTTGCATCGGGGTAGCGGCGGCAGTGATGTCACTGACATCGCTGACATCTAACGGAACCCACATCAGCAGATCGGCGAAGGACAGATCAGCGAGTAACTGCCACTCGGCAACGATCCGCTGCAGGTGACCGACCGCAACCCCGGACAGATCAGTGTGCTGGGCAAGCAGCTCACTCAACGTCGACATCGCGGCTCACCCACCTCAGGTCACCTCATTCGACGACGGCGATCAGGTCACCCTGCTGCACAACGTCACCCTCCGCGACCGCCAGTTTCGCAACAGTTCCGTCGACCTCGGACAGGACTGGAATCTCCATCTTCATCGACTCGAGGATCACCAACGTGTCACCATCAGACACCGTGTCGCCCTCGGCGACCACGATCTTCCACACGCTAGCCGCCATTTCGGCCCGGATCTCCTCAGTCATGGATCGCCCCTCCTCGACGCCTTGGCACCGCCATCCAACCACGGTCGCAGCGACGGTGATGGCGCACCGTGACACACTCACCCACGACCGCAATGAAACGCCAAGACCCCGACACCGGAGGACAGTCACTGTGTCCAAGCGAGCCCGCAAGAAGCGTGACCGTAAAAAGAACGCCTCCAACCACGGGAAGCGTCCGAATAGCTGAGATCGGCGGCGGGGCCCGTCAGCGCATGTGACGAGCACTGGCGGGCCCGCAAGTGAACCCCGCGAGTGAACTCAGCGGTCTGTCGAGGGCCAGGCGTGGCTTTCGACGCTGATGGCGACCTCCACGATGGTGCCGTCGTCGCTGCGCTCGACACTCACCTCCGCGCCAAGGACGGCTTGGCGCATCATGATCTCCCGGATCGACTGGCGCAACCGCTGCTTGAGCGCGTCAGGCGCGTGGTCGCCACCGCACTTGCGTGCCAGCAATGCCTTGAGGTGTTCGTCGAGGCCGAACTCCTCCAGACATGGGCGGCACTCCTCCAGGTGTCGCTTCAGCAACTCACGCCGCTCACGATTGCATTCGTTATCCAGGAACAGCCACAGCTCGCCGAGTACCTCCCGGCAGTCAGTGTTGTGCGGGTCTCCAGAGCTCACGACGCAACCTCCGCATCGCGTAGGAAACCGCGCTCGCGGGCAACCCCGGTAAGCATGTCGCGCAGCTGCTTGCGCCCCCGGTGCAATCGCGACATCACGGTCCCGATGGGGGTACCCATGATGTCAGCGATCTCCTTGTACGCGAAGCCTTCGACGTCGGCCAGATAGACGGCCATCCGGAAGTCCTCAGCCAGTTGGCTCAGGGCCTCCTTGACGTCGGAGTCGGGCAGCCGGTCCAGGGCTTCCATCTCCGCCGAACGCAGGCCCGACGGGGTGTGCTGCTCAACTTGGGCGAGTTGCCAGTCGGTGATCTCCTCGGTGGGTTGCTGGACCGGCTGGCGCTGCCGCTTGCGGTATCCGTTGATGTAGGTATTGGTCAAAATGCGGTATAGCCACGCTCTCAGGTTGGTGCCCGCGCGGAAGGAGTGGAAGGCGCTATAGGCCTTGAGGTACGTCTCCTGCACGAGATCCTCGGCGTCTGAAGGGTTGCGCGTCATCCGCAGTGCCGCAGCGTAGAGCTGATCGAGCAACGGCATGGCGTCGCGCTCGAAACGCGCGGTGCGCTGCTCGGGCGTCTCCTGGACACCCTGATCCTGCTCGACGCCTTGGTTCTCGACGGCTTGCTCCGCGCTGTCCGGCGGCGGCACAGTAGTCCTTTCAAGTGATCCATCGGGTGCCCTTGCCGGGCTCGATTCGGCCTGGGCAGGCTGGACGAGCTCACTGCTGTCGGCTGCCATCGCTCCGACCACCCCCATGCCCAGGTATGCACTGGGGCTTGAGGGTACGCGCCAGCTCGACACTCGGCCCGGCGAAATAGGTCTGCGCGGCCGCGAGATACCGTTACTCCGTCGGCTACCGACCTGTTGGACTGTGGGTGCCACGGCCCGAGCAACGCCTCACCCGGCGCCGGCATTCCGCCGCGTGATCAGCTCTGGAGTTGGTCAGCTCTGAACACCGCCATGGGGCGCCGGCCGCAGCTGGCGCTGCAGCCACTGCGCCACCGCGTGACCCACCGCCCCGGGATCGGCCTTGAGTGAATGGTCCCCGGGCAGCAGCACGATCTCTCGCCCGGTGGCGGGCTCAGGGCGACCGAATGGATCCCGCTGTCCCTGTACGACCAACACCGGCACATCCACGTCGTCCAGCTCCTCGATCCGGCTGCGGTCCGGGCGCCGCGGCGGGTGCATCGGGAAAGCCAAGCACAACACGGCCACGGCGGCTCCCGTCGCCGCGGTGCGACACGCCACCCTCGCGCCCGAGGACCGGCCCCCGAAGACGATTGGGAGACCGGCGAAGACCCCGCCCGCGAGATGTGCAGCGACGGCCAGCCACGCTCGATCAAGCTGCCGGGCCGGCGCCGGGGCACGCCGGCCCGCGACCCGGTAGGGCTGAGTGACCAGCGCCACGTGTATCCCGACGCTGGTCACCGCACTCGTGACGGCCACCAGGTCCGGTGCGCCGGTGGAACCGCCCGCGCCATGTCCCAGCAGCACCGCCGCTATCGCGTGCGAGCCCCCGCGCGGAGCTGCTGCATGAGACCAGTGCAGCTCGATTTCGGCTGTGCCGTGAGGTGTCGGGATGATCAGTTCCGTCACTGCACCTGATCCAGATTCAGCAACGCGGGCTGCTCCGGCTGCGCTCGCTCGATCAGCTCGTGGCCACCGCGGCGGACGTCGTTCACCGCCGTGGACACCGGCCGCAGCTCCAGCCCACGCACCAGCTCCGCGGCCGGTGGCGCAAGCAACTCGCCGGGATCGTCGCAGTCTGGATCGAGCCATGTTTCCCATGCCTGAGCGGGTAGGATCAGCGGCATCCGATCGTGGATCTCGGCGAGCGGACCAACCGCCTCAGTAGTGACCACCGCGCAGGTCACCAGCGGAGGTGCGGTGACGTTGGCGCCCCGCCAGGTGGACCACAACCCGGCCAGGGCCACACCGGAGCCATCCGCGGGGGTGATGAAGATTGGCTGCTTGCGGCTTCCGGGCTCGGACTGCCACTCGTACCAGCCGTCGGCCGGTAGCAAGCAGCGGCGCCGGGCCACCGCGTCGCGGAAGGCGGGCTTGTCGGCAGCACTCTCCGCTCGCGCGTTGATCATTCGGGATCCGACGCTGGGTTCCTTGGCCCAGTGCGGCACCAGTCCCCACCGCATCACCCGGATGCTGCGCACTGTGCGGGCCGGGTCGGGGATTCCTTGCGCATCGCGCGGATGCCGGGTGACCACCGACAGCACCGCTTTTGTCGGGGCGACGTTGTAGTCAGCTTCCGGCGCCATACCGCCGGTAGCGTCCAGCGCGTCGAACTCGACGGCCAGCGTCGCGGGATCTCTGGTCGAGGCGTATCTGCCGCACATAGGCGCCATCGTGGCACGCGGGTACGGGATGATGGCGCCATGACGACCTCCGTTGCAGTGCCGTGGGCCGCGCCACGGGCGCCGGGCCCCGTTCGTGCCACCGTCACCGTCCCGGGATCGAAGTCGATCACCAATCGGGCACTGCTGCTGGCTGCGCTGGCCGGCACCGGTGGCATCGTCCGCGCAGCGCTGCGCAGCCGGGACACCGATCTCATGGTCGGCGCGCTGCATGCCATGGGTGTAGCGGTCACCAGCCGCGGCGATCAGCTGGAGGTAGCGGCGCACAACGGGCTGCGCGGCCCCGCCACTGTGGACTGCGGTCTGGCCGGCACCGTTATGCGCTTCGTCCCTCCGCTGGCCGCACTGGCCGATGGCCCGATCCGTTTTGACGGTGACGAACGGGCTCGGCAGCGGCCGATGGGCGCGGTGCTCGGAGCGCTGCGCGCGCTGGGCTGCCGGATCGACGGGGACACACTGCCCTTCGTCCTGCGCGGCACCGGGAGTTTGCCCGGCGGCGAAGTGCGGATGGACGCGTCGGGCTCCTCGCAGTTCGTCTCCGGATTGCTGTTGTCCGCCGCTGGGTACGACGCCGGCATCACGGTCCATCACGACGGCCCGCCGGTTCCCTCCCTGCCGCACATCGAGATGACCGTGCAGATGCTGGGTGACCGGGGCGTCGACGTGGACACCGATGGCGCCACGTGGTGGCGAGTGGCCCCGGGCCCCATCGCGGGCGGCGACCATGACGTCGAACCGGACCTGACCAACGCGGCGGTGTTCCTGGCGGCCGCCGCGGTCACCGGGGGGGAGGTCACCGTGCCAGCCTGGCCCCGGCGAACCACCCAGGCCGGCGACGCGATCCGGTCACTGCTGGACCGGATGGGCGCCCGGGTGATCCTCGACGAGCAGGGACTCACCGTCACCGGGCCAGACCGTCTTAGTGGCCTCGACGCCGACCTGCACGACGTCGGGGAGCTCACCCCGACAGTGACCGCGTTGGCGGCGTTGGCTGCCGGACCGTCGCGGCTGCGCGGGATCGCCCACCTCCGCGGGCACGAAACCGATCGACTGGCTGCGCTGGCCACCGAGATCGGCGCCCTGGGTGGTGACATCCGCGAGATCCCGGACGGCCTGGAGATCCGCCCCCGGCCGTTGCGCGCCGATCCCGGACGGCCCTGGGCCGCTTACGCTGATCACCGGATGGCCACCGCAGGCGCGATCCTCGGCCTGGTGGTGCCAGGAATCGGCATCGACGACATCGCCGCGACGGCCAAGACGCTGCCGGAGTTCAGCGCGAGCTGGTCAGCAATGCTGGCGGGTGGTGCCGGCTGAGCCGGCCTGGGAACCACCGCCTGGACGAATCCGACGTCCGGGTCCGACCCGGACGTCGGGGTTCCCGTCCGCGCACCAAGCGCCGCCCCGAACACGCCGACGCGACCGGCGCGATGGTGGTGGCGGTGGACCGCGGCCGGTGGACCTGCGCACCCGACGGCGATCCGACCCTCCGGGTGACCGCGATGCGGGCCCGCGAGCTCGGACGTACCCCGGTGGTGGTGGGCGACCGGGTCGGGTTAGTGGGCGAGGTCAGTGGCGCACCGGATGGCTTGGCCCGGATCGTTCGGGTCGACGAGCGGTCCAGCGTGCTGCGCCGCACCGCCGACGACACCGACCCCTACGAGCGGATCGTGGTGGCCAACGCCGAGCAGCTGCTTATCGTGGCCTCGCTGGCCGATCCGCCGCCGCGTACCGGGTTGATCGACCGGTGCTTGGTCGCCGGCTACGCCGGAGGTCTGAAGCCGGTGCTCTGCCTGACCAAGCGGGATCTCGCCGCACCGGATGCCGTGCTGGAGCGCTACGCCGCGCTAGACCTGCCGGTGCTCGTCACCGCGCCGGAGACCGGGGTGGACGCGGTGCGCAGCCGCCTGGCTGGTCAGGTCTCGGTCCTGGTCGGGCACTCCGGGGTTGGCAAGTCGACATTGGTCAACCGGCTGGTGCCGGACGCCTTTCGGGTTACCGCGGCGGTCAGCGGGGTGGGCAAGGGTCGACACGCCTCCAGCTCCGCGGTGGCAATGCCGCTGCCCGGCGGCGGGTGGGTGGTGGATACCCCGGGGATTCGCTCCTTCGGATTGGCACACGTGACGCCCGGCGACGTGGTCCGCGCCTTCGCCGACCTGTCCGACGCGATCGCGAACTGCCCACGGGGCTGCACCCATCTCGGCCCACCCGCCGACCCGGAGTGCGCGCTAGACGAGCTCGACGGCGCTGCTCGCCGCCGGGCGATGTCCGTCCGGGTGCTGCTCGCTACGCTCGCTTAGCTCGTGAGTGCGTAACAGTGTTAGAACACTGTTACGCACTCAGGACTCGGTTGGCTCGTGGCATCGTCAGGTGGTGCTCGTCGATCAGACCATCACCTACCTGGAGATGACATCCCCCGACCAGCTCCGCGCCGGTCGGGTACCGCCCGCTGAGGTCACGATCGACAGCGTGGACGCGACCGCGCTGGCACTGATCCGCTCAACCCACGACCGGATCGCCACACCGCCTCATTGGTCGAGCCTGGACTGATCGGAACAACAGTGGTCGGATCTTCTGGCCCGGCCCGGCGTGCGATCCCGGATCGCTCACGTCGGTGTAGAAGCCATCGGGCTGGTGCACTGAAGATCCATCCCGGCTATGACGTCGAGATCATCAAGTTCGGATTGGTTCCAGAGTTCGTCGGCCGGGAATTCGGCGGCCATTTGCTCACCCTGGCACACCTCCACGTTCGATCATCCGCATGCATTGCACAACTACCGCAGCCGTGGGTTCCGCCAGTTCCACGTCGTGCACAGACCCCGCGAGATGCCAGGGTGAGCTATTCAAGTTCTGCACCACCGAACCTCACCGTCACTTTGATGCCAGCACCGCGGCGAGTCCCTGGCAGTCGGCGACCGTGACGGTCACAGCGGGATGGCGCAGGACACCCGTTGGCTCGATGCCGCGGACCGGCTCACGGAAGGTGATGCACAGGCCACGGGCACCGTTGGTAGCCATGGTCAGTCCTCGATCGGCGAAGGACAGGTGTGCCGGCCCTGCCGTCTTGAGAAAGCCGAATGGTCCGGTAACAGTGGTAGCCGCCACGTTGGTGAGGGCTGTTCGTACTTTCCAGGGTCCGAATCGGATGGCAAGCTCGCCATCGCCTACTTGAACCGCCGCGGTGGCCGGGGTGATACCGAAGGGCAGGCCGGCCAGCCGGTAAGGAGCAGTGAACAGGAACGAGAAGGTCTGCGACGCCATTGCATGGAGCTACCCAATAATGTCCGGATCAAACATGCGGTGGCAGCATATAGCGTGTTGCAAGAGCCCTCTATCCCAATAGATGCACCGGCCCGGTTGTATTGTGAAACGGTGAGTCGATCAAGCGAGTGTGGCACCACCCGGCGGCACCAGCACCACGTCGTTGATCTTCAACGTCGTTACTCGTATCTACGCAACGAGTCGCCGATCAACCAACAGTGTGGGCGGCCATAAGCCGGTAAACAGCGCCCGTCGCTCGGCGTTGCCCCGTTCGTCTTGATCCACCGTCTTGATGCAACAACCTGCGGTATGACGGGATCATATGCGGCACGCTGTGCATCCGAGAAGATTCACCGGCCCGGGTTATATTGGCGGATGGTGAAGCGATCTAGTGGGTGTGGTGCAACCCCGGAGGGCACCAGCACCAGACCGTCCATCTCCAACGGGGACTGTGCGCCCGCTGAGACCGGCGTTCCGGTCAGCGACGCCCGCACCAGCTCGTGTAACCGTTGCCCGCATCGACGGTAAAATCGCAACTGAGTACGGCGTCCGAAAAATCGCCAACCCATCCGTAGTACTGGTCCAACAGCAGGTGAGCGTTGGGATTGACACGAGGCGACGAACTCGACCTTACCGGTGTTCAGATGCTTGACCACCTCATAAGTCACGTTCCCGCGCTCGAGATGGTGCTCGAGAGTCTCGTAAGTCCACCCCCACACCTTCTCCTGCTGGTGGCGGGTCTCGTCGATGAGAGCGGTGATACGTACCCCCATGTAAAACCGCAGCAACGAGAAGCGGCCTTCGAGTAGCAGGTTACGCCCCAGCAACGGATCTCGACGGTAGTACACCGCGCGAATGAGCTCGGGTGGAGTGAACTCGTAGTCCCGGACTAGGTCGCGAGCGGCCTCCCACACCCCGCCGGCCTCTGGTGGGCCGGGTCGCTCGCAGCCCACCAGACTGCGGTGCACGTCAAAGTTCCATTCGGGTGGACGTACCTCGCTGGGGTCGTAGTTGACTTCACGATCGCGCAGCTCGGCCAGCGCCGCGACGTCGTCGACGTTGCCCAGCTGCCGGTCACGCACCGCGGGTCACTTGTACCTGCGCAGCGAGTCGCCAATCAGCCACAGCATGGGCGGCCATAAGCCGGTGAACAGCGCTCGGCGTTCGGCATTGCCCCGCTCGTCCTGATCGACCGTCTTGGCCCGGATCCACATGCTCAGGCACAGCGCGACCGATCCGAGAGACATGAGCTCAAGGTGCCCGCTGCGTAGTCCGACACGGTGTAACACCTGAGCCACCATCCGCGCCTCCACACTGTGCTTGCCGAATCACTGGCCGGAACCCTCCCTCAGTGTGCCGCGCATCCGCCCACGGGCGCGACAGGAAGGCCCGTGTATCCCCTGCTTGGCAAGCTCACGTCATCTGGCGCTCGGTTGTTGGTGTGGTGTGCCGGCACGTGATACCACTGGTTTGCGTCAGTTGAATGCTGGGCATCTGCTGACGTTGTGCAGACCTTCCTGCCGTATCCCGATTTCGCGGCTAGCGCAAGCGTGCTGGACGACCGCCGGCTCGGTAAGCAGCGCGTCGAGGCACTGCAAATTCTGCGAGCGCTCACGCGGGAGCACTACGGTTGGAAGCATCACCCTGCGGTGCGAATGTGGGCCGGTCACGAGGAGACCCTGGCCTCCTATGCAATGGAAATCTGCGCGGAATGGGTCCGCCGGGGACATGCCGACACGTGTGCGGCCAGCATCTGCACTGACTTGGTCGCGGCCGGCCTGCCGGCGCCTCGGCCCCAGCTGGAACTCGCCGCGGCGCGGCGGCTGCCACCTTGGCTCGGCGACGAGCGGCTGCACCGCAGCCATCGTGCGGCACTGGCCCGCAAAGACCCGCAGCACTACCGAGGCCGCTTCGACGATGTCGAGCACGACATGCCGTACTTCTGGCCAGTACGCGGCCAGCCCGGGGCCGCACATCCGGACTAATGCGTCTGCCCACTCATCGATACGCAGACGACGCGGCAATCTCGGCTGAGGTTATCGACTATCTTCCGCTGCTGGCGCACTCGATCGTTCGGATCGGTGTCGCGCGCGGCCAGCGAGGAGGGCGGCGGCAGCAAGCGTGAGCAGCACCGCTGCCTGCAGCGAACTGGATCCGATGACTCCAGCAGGTAGCCGCCGCTGCGCCCAGCCGGGACCGGCCGCGACCACTACGGTGCCGGCCGATGGCTGCTGCTGCCGTGCGGTGAGCTGGGACGGGCGAGCGGTCGTCGTTTGGGTCCAGAGCACCACCACACCGGGGCTGCATCGTTGCACCGCGTGGGCCAGCGCGGGAGTCGTGCCGGGTCGGATCGAGACCGTATCGCCGGCCTCAGGTGCGCAGACGGCGCCACCCCTAGGTGGCGCGCAACCACCCGAAGCCCACGCGGGCTCTGCCTCGTCACCCCATCGCCGCGCGTTAGACCACCGCGACAGAGCCGGCAAGTCTTTCCTCATTACGGGCGATCTAACGCATCAGGCTCGCAACGGTTGACGCATTGGTCGCGCTGTCGTCGCTCACCCACAGTGATTGATCTACCACTCGGGTCAGGATCGTCACGCCCCCTCGGGCCCGCCCACCCGCGAGATCGGCAGTGGCCAGGCAGCACCGGACCCACATGTTCAGCTGAATTTCCTTGGCCAACCGAAGCCGGCTGTAGAGCACATCGATAGCCCGACTGCTCGGCCTCGCCCACGCCTCGATCTCAAACCGCAGCCGGGAGCCCGCCGGTCGGACCCGGAACTCGATCTGTCCAGCTTCCAGATGCCCTGTCAACGTGGCGAGGCGAAATGATGTGCTGGTCCGGTGCACCACCCGAACCGGACCATCCCAGGGACCTGGCATGCGCACCACGATCTCGTCACCGATCGCAAGCTCGCCAGGGCTGCCGGACATTCTCTCCACCGCGGTCACCTCGGAGGGCACAGCTTGGTTGAGGTCGGCCGCGACCTTGGCCGTCAAGTCCGCCGCGGTCAACGACGAGTCCTCGATCTCCACCGCGAATAGCCGGCGGAACAGCGGCCCCACACCGCATTCCATGGGCTGGCTCCGTTCGTCCACCAGCTGATCGGGCAGCAGCGGAGGAAGATCACTGGCATCGCCAGTCTCCACAGATCGGTGCAACGGCGTGGTCGCCCACAGGTAGCGCCATGAGACAAGCAGAACACCCAGGGTCCAACGGGCCAGGGTGATCGACCAGCGAACAATCATGGGAATATCCCCGCCCCCTGCGTCGCACTCGTGGACCTACACCGCCGAAGTACCCACCGGACCATTGCCTATGCGTCATCTCTGCAACGATTACTCGATGCTCAGCACAGCATCCAGCTCAGTGAGCGACAGCAGCCGAGGCATCATCCGGCTCGGATTGATCAGCATCAAGGTTCGCCTCGCTGCCTGCAGCGCGTGGTCGGCGTCCACGAGCACGCCGAGCCCGATGGCGCCGACGAAGTCCAGCCCGGCTAGTTCAGGAGGATGTGCCTGGAGCCGTCACGACCGCTGATGCATGTGCGGGTAGGTGTGATCGGTTGGTGGGTCGAAGGTCTCTTTGATCGTCCGTGGGCTGGCCCAACGAAGCAAATTGATAGGTGAGCCGGCCTTGTCATTGGTACCCGAGGCGCGGGCGCCACCGAAGGGCTGGCGGCCCACGATCGACCCGGTGGGTTTGTCGTTGACATAGAAGTTGCCCGCGGCGAAGCGCAGCGCCGCCTGGGCCTGCGCCACCGCAGCTCGGTCGGTGGCGAATACCCCGCCGGTCAGCGCGTAGGGGCTGGTGGAGTCGACGACATCGAGGATGGCAACGTAATCCTCGTCGGGGTAGATGTGTACCGCGAGGATCGGCCCGAAGTACTCCGTCGCGAAAACCTCGTGCTTGGGATCATCGCTGACCAGCACCGTGGGGTGCACGAACCACCCCAGCGAGCCATCGCAACCGCCACCGGCGAGTACCTCGATCGACGGATCGGTGGCCACCCGGGCCAGCAGGTCACGGTGCTTGGCGAAGGCCCGGGCGTCGATCACCGCCCCGCCGAAGTTTGACAGATCAGCGACGTCGCCGTAGCTGATCGTCCGCGTGGTGTCAGCAAGCTGTTCAGCAAGGCCGCCGTCCCACAACGACCGGGGCAGGTACGCCCGGGAGACCGCGGAACATTTCTGGCCCTGGTATTCAAACGCCCCGCGGACCAGCGCCGCCGCCACCGCCGCTGGGTCGGCCGAAGGGTGCGCCACCACGAAGTCCTTACCGCCGGTCTCCCCCACGATGCGGGGGTAGCTGCGGTAGCTATCGAGATGATCACCGATGGCGCGCCAAAGCTTCTTGAAAGTCGTGGTGGACCCGGTGAAGTGCAACCCGGCGAAGTCCGGATCGGCCAATGCCACCTCGCTGACCGCTGCTCCGTCTCCGGTCACCAGGTTGATCACCCCAGGCGGCAGCCCTGCGGCCTCAAGCAGCCGCATTGTGTAGTGCGCAGCAAGCTGCTGGGTGGGAGTGGGCTTCCATACCACCGTGTTTCCCATCAGCGCGGGCGCGGTGGGCAGGTTCCCTGCGATCGCGGTGAAGTTGAACGGGGTGATCGCGGTGACGAAGCCCTCCAGCGGGCGGTAGTCCATCCGGTTCCACTCGCCGGGTGCCGAGTTCGGCTGCTCGGCCAGGATCTGCCGGGCGTAGTGCACGTTGAATCGCCAGAAGTCGATCAGCTCGCAGGCCGCGTCGATCTCGGCCTGCTGCACCGACTTGGACTGCCCGAGCATGGTGGCGGCATTGAGCGTGTCGCGCCACGGGCCGGCAGCGAGATCGGCGGCACGTAGCAGGATCGCGGCGCGCTCGTCGAAGGGCAGTTCGCGCCAGCCCGGCGCAGCGTGCATCGCAGCGCGGACAGCGGCGGTGACGTCGGTGGCCGTGGCCTGTGCGCTGATGCCGAGCACGTGGGCGTGCCGATGCGGGGTGACGACGTCGAACGGTTCTCCGCCCGCCATCCGCTGCACGCCGCCGATGGTCATGGTCAGCTCGAGACGCCGGGTGGCCAGCTCGGCGAGCTTGCCGGTCAGCGAATCCCGTTCCGGTGTATCCGGCGCATAGGTACGGACCGGCTCGTTGCGCGGGGCCGGAGTGGACGTGATCGCGTCCATCGGCACCTCCTGCTCTGCCCTGTGCCCGGCGTGTCGGGCTCCTGTGCCCAGTGTGTCGGGCCCTCCTGCCCAGTGTGTCCGGTGCTCCTGCCCAGCGCTGCCCGCCGCAGCACAGAAATACGACACACCGTGCACAGGAGCGCGACGCGCCCAGGGGGAAGGGGGACACGCCGGAGGAGAAGGGAGGGAATCAGAGGAGTTCGAGTAAGAAGGGGATCTCCTGGGTGGCGTACCAGGCCATCTCGTGGCTCTCGGCCTCGCCGAGGATGAACTCGGCGTCCGGATCACCAAGATCGGCAGCGTCCACCACTGCCGCCGCGGTACGCACCGCGTCCTCAGCCTCCGCGACGTCGACGTGCACGGCGGCGACGGCCCAGGTCGGCACCGGATCGGCAACCGTGACGGCCGCGTCGTCGAGATCGGGACGCAACCGCACCGCTTCCACATCGGCGGCCACCACGACACGGCGTGGCAGCACCGCAGGATCACCGTCCAGCTCAGCGGACAGCAACCGCAGCGAGGCCCGGGCCGCCTCATTCATCGCCGCGTACTCCAGTTCCTCGGTGTCCCCGGCGGTGTAGGACTCACGAAGCATGGGAGTGAGCGCGAAGGCGGTGCCCATGACGGGGACCAACTCCCCGGAGTCGACCAGCGCTTGCAGCATCGTGAGTGTGGCGGGAATGTAAACCCTCATAGTGCGCGCACCGTCGGCACCAGCTCCTCAATCAGCACAGCCACCGTGTCGACATCGGGCATCACATCACGGTCGGCATTGAGCCGGGGGTAGACGCCGACGCCACCTACGTGCATCGGCAGAGTGGGTTTCTCGGCACACCAACGAGGCGTCCAGCACAATAACCGATCACCCATGCCGTGCATCCTGGCACGCCGCACGGCCGTATCCGAACCTGCCATTCTGGCTACGTGGCCCCTTCCGATCAGCCCTCCAGGCGGCAAGCCATCAGCCCACGGGACGTGTTCATCACCGTCTACGGTCGCAAACCTGTGCTGGAGGCACTCACCGACTCGGCGCTGACCGTCGACAAGGTGATCGTGTCCGAGCAAGCCCGCGGTGACACGCTGCAGGAGATCATGGACGTGGCGGCCCACCGGCAGGTGCCGGTACAGCGGGTGCCGGCACATCGGGTGAAGGTGCTGGCCGGTAACGGCCGGCACGACCAAGGTGTGCTGGCCGACGTGGTGGCGCCCCGGATGCGTCCGCTGGAAGGCGCGCTGGAAACGCTGCGCAGCCCGGCCGCGGTGCTCGTGCTCGACGCGATCACCAATCCGGCCAACGTGGGCATGATCCTGCGCACCGCGACCGCAGCCGGGATCGACGGTGTGGTGCTGCCCCGCCGCGGGGTTCCCGCCATCGATCCGCTGGTGGTCAAGGCCTCGGCCGGAGTCGCCTTCCATGCTCCGGTCCTGCGGGCGGCCACCGCGGAGCGGGCCTGCGCCGCCTTGCGCGCCACCGGCTTCACGGTGCTCGGGCTGTCCGGTTCGGCCTCGGGCGCCGCTTCACTGTTTCGTGAGCCACCGCCGCCCCGGGTGGCCTATGTACTGGGCAACGAGACATCGGGAATCTCGCCGGCCGTCGCTGCGCAACTCACCGGTTGGGTCGCCATCCCGATGGCCGGGGGTGTCGAGTCACTCAACGTGGCCAGCGCGGCAGCGGTGGTGTGCTTCGAATGGGCCCGGCGGCGCAGACCGGAGTAAGCAGGTTATCCACAGACCGCGCTAATTTTGTCGAAACCCAGGACAACACTCCTGCAGGTCTTGCATACTTCCCACACCGGATCGTTGCCCCTCCTCCGATTCGGTGCCCACGGTCTCAGCCACCGCTGCGGACCACCCCTACGGCGTCTTCGGCCCCGCCGTCAATCGACCGCGTTCACCCAGCGTGGTCCCAGACGAGGAGGGTACGTTGACCACGAGCATCGCCGAGTCGTGTCCACAGCTACCGCACCGGCCGGTGTTGCGCCGGTTGACGGACTTCCTGCCGCCCCCGATGCCAAGCACCCCCCAAGCGGTGCCGACCGTCCCCCCACCGGCGCCGACGGCGAATCCCGCAGCGTCCACCCTAGCTGAGCGGGTGCTGCGGGCCACGGTGGAGATCCTCGGCGGTCGGCGGCCGCTGCGGCAGCTGTCGCCGGTTTTGAGTCCTGACTTGCTGGCCTACCTCACCACGCTGCAGGCGGTGGCGGGGCATCTGGAGCCGCGGATGCACAAGGTGTTCGCCCGGCAACAATCTGCCGGGGCACTGGAGGCGGTCGCGCTGGTGACGCTGAACACCGGAGTACGCGCGCTGGCTGCTCGCTTCGAGGAGCACGTCGACGACAGGGGCCGCCGATGGCGGTGCACGGCACTGCAGCTACGCCTCACCGCCGGAGACGTGGCAATCCGTCGAGATCCGCGGCTTCGTCGGCCTTGAAGTGCGTCGAAACTCCAAAAGGCCGACCGATACCCTGAGCAAACCCAGTCGCAGTTCGCATGATGAGGAGGCATCCCCGTCGATGAGCGACCAACAGCTCGTCCGACCTGCCCCTATCAGTGGCTTCCCGGAGTGGTTGCCCGAGGTCCGACGCGTTGAGCTGCAATGGCTTGATGGGATCCGTCAGACCTTCGAACGCTACGGGTTCTGCTCGATCGAGACCCCGTCTGTCGAGGCACTCGAGGTCCTTGTCGCCAAGGGCGAGACCTCCCAGGAGGTGTACACGCTGCGCCGGTTGCAAGCCGAAGCCGGCGACGACAACGACGGCAGCGATGCTCGTCTCGGGCTGCACTTCGACCTCACGGTGCCCTTCGCGCGCTACGTCGCCCAGCACTTCAATGACCTGGTCTTTCCGTTCAAGCGCTACCAGATCCAGCGGGTGTGGCGCGGTGAGCGCCCCCAGGAAGGCCGCTATCGCGAGTTCACTCAGTGCGACATCGATGTCATCAACGTCGACCAGGTACCGCTGCACTTCGACGCCGAGCTGCCGCGGATCATCCACGACATCCTGACCGACCTGCGCTTACCCGCCTGGTCGCTCAACATCAACAACCGTAAGGTCCTGCAGGGTTTCTACCAGGGTCTGGGCATCGGCGACCCCCTCGGTGTCATCCGCGTCGCCGACAAGATCGACAAGATCGGCACTGGAGGCGTGGAGACGTTGCTCGCTTCCGAGCTCGGCCTGCAAACTGAGCAGGTCGCCGCATGTCTGGACTTGGCGCAGATCCGAGGCACTGATATGTCGGTGATCGACGACGTCATCCGGCTCGGGTCCAAATCCGACCTGCTCACCGAGGGCCTCGATGAGCTGGCGTTCGTGTTGGACTCGCTGTCGGATCTGCCGACCGGCAGTGTCGTGGCCGATCTGTCCATCGCGCGGGGGCTGGATTACTACACCGGGACTGTCTATGAGGGAAAGTTCGCCGACTGGCCTTACTACGGCAGCATCTGCTCCGGTGGCCGGTATGAGAACCTGGCGGGATCCTTCATCCGGCGCAAGCTGCCGGGTATCGGGTTGTCCATCGGCCTGACTCGAATCTTCGCCAAGCTCGTCGCCGAAGGACTCCTGCAGACCGGTCCCAGCTGTCCCAGTGATGTGCTGGTCGTGGTTCCCCACGACCAGCGGCGCCCCCATGCGGTGACTACCGCCGCCCAGCTGCGCACCCGTGGATTCAACACCGAGCTGTACCACCAACCCGACAAGCTGGCCAAGCAGATCCGCTACGCCTCGCGCAAGGGTATTCCCTTCGTGTGGTTCCCGCCGTTCGAGGACGGCCAGCCCCATGAGGTGAAGGACATGGCCTCCGGTGACCAGCGCGAAGCCGACCCAGCGACCTGGCAGCGACCAGCTGGCTGACAGTCAGAGCGCCTACCCACGGCGGTTTGCGCACCTCCCCGAGCTGGCGGGCCGTACACCCCGTACAACAACGCCGGACACGTCGGGCGGGTTGGATTAGGAGCGGGCGGTGGTGGGCGCGCCGTGGCAACGCTTGTACTTGCGGCCCGAACCACACGGGCAGGGAGCGTTGCGCGAGGGTTCCTGCTTCTTGGCGCCGTTGCCGGCGTGCCGGGGACCACTACCACGCCCCCGAACCTCAGTGCCGCCACCTTCGGCAGGTCCGGTATAGGTCAGCGGCCGGGATGCCGGCGGCTCTGCCTGCCCGTCGAGCTGCGCGAGCGCCGGCTCGGCCGGGGCCGGGGTGGCCGGGGCCGGGGCAACCGGAGCGGGCGCGGGGGTTTGCGCAGGGTCGGCAGCGACCGGCTCGGTTACCTGCACCTGCACGTTGAACAGGAACCCGACGGACTCCTCCTTCAACGCTTCGAGCAGCGCGGTGAACATCTCGAAGCCCTCGCGCTTGTACTCCACCAGCGGGTCGCGCTGCGCCATCGCGCGCAGCCCGATGCCCTCCTTGAGGTAGTCCATCTCGTAGAGGTGCTCGCGCCACTTGCGGTCCAGCACCGAGAGCACCACGCGGCGCTCGAGCTCCCGCATCGCGCCCTCACCTGCCGCCTGCTCGAGTGCTGCCTCACGGCGCGCGTAGGCGGCGCGCGCGTCGTCGAGCACGGCCGCCAGCAGCACCTCACGGGTCAGGTCACCAGCATCGTCGCCGAGGTCCTCATGCTTGATACCGACCGGGTACAGGGTCTTCAACGCAGTCCACAGCTGGTCGAGATCCCAGTCCTCGGCGTACCCATTCTCGGTAGCGCCGTCGATGTAGGCGGTGATCACATCCGTCATCATGTGCTCGACCTGCTCGCGCAGGTCTTCGCCTTCAAGTACCCGGCGGCGCTCGGCGTAGATCACCTTGCGCTGGAGGTCCATGACCTCGTCGTACTTGAGGACGTTCTTGCGGATCTCGAAGTTCTGTTGCTCGACCTGGGTCTGCGCGGACTGGATCGCCCTGCTGACCATCTTGGCCTCGATCGGGATGTCGTCCTCCATCCGCAGCCGGGTCATGATCGACTCGACCATCGGGCCGTTGAACCGCACCATGAGCTCGTCACGCAGGGAGAGATAGAACCGGGACTCGCCGGGGTCACCTTGACGCCCGGAGCGGCCACGCAACTGGTTGTCGATCCGCCGCGACTCGTGCCGCTCGGTGCCCAGCACGTACAGTCCACCGGCCGCGACCACCTCCCTGGCCTCGGCCTCGACCTCGCTTCGGGCCTCATTCACGGCGGCTTCCCAGGCGGCCTCGTACTGCTCGGGAGTCTCTACCGGGTCCAACCCGCGGGCCCGCAGTGCGGTATCGGCGAGGAACTCCGGATTGCCACCCAGCATGATGTCGGTTCCGCGACCAGCCATGTTGGTTGCCACCGTGACCGTGCCCTTGCGGCCGGCCTCAGCGACGATCATCGCCTCTTTCTCATGTTGCTTTGCGTTGAGCACCGAATGCGGGATACCGGCGGCCACCAGGGCGTTGGACAGGTACTCGGACCGCTCCACGCTCGCGGTGCCCACCAGCACCGGTTGCCCCTTGGCGTGGCGCTGCGCGATGTCGGCCACCACCGCGGCGAATTTGGCCTCCTCATGCTTGTAGACCAGATCGCCCCGATCCTCGCGGATCATCGGCTTATTGGTCGGAATCGGCACCACACCCAACTTGTAGATCTGGGCCAGCTCGGCGGCCTCGGTCTGCGCGGTACCGGTCATTCCGGCGAGCTTGTCGTAGAGCCGGAAATAGTTCTGCAACGTGATCGTGGCCAACGTCTGATTCTCGGCCTTGATCTCCACCTTCTCCTTGGCCTCGATGGCCTGGTGCATACCCTCGTTGTAGCGCCGGCCGTGCAGTACCCGGCCAGTGAACTCGTCGACGATAAGGACCTCACCGTCGCGAACGATGTAGTCCTTGTCCTTGCTGTAGAGCTCCTTGGCCTTCAGGGCGTTGTTGAGAAAACCGACCAAAGGTGTATTGGCCGCCTCGTAGAGGTTCTCGATGCCCAGTTGGTCCTCGACCAGCGCGACACCCTCCTCCGAGACACCTACGGTGCGCTTGCGCTCGTCCACCTCGTAGTGCACGTCGCGCTTGAGCATCGGAGCAAGCCGGGCGAACTCGCCATACCAGCGCGACGACTGGTCGGCGGGCCCAGAGATGATCAGCGGAGTGCGCGCCTCGTCGATGAGGATTGAATCGACCTCATCGACGATGGCAAAGTTGTGCCCGCGCTGAACGCAGTCGTCGAGGCTCCATGCCATGTTGTCGCGCAGGTAGTCGAAACCGAGCTCATTGTTGGTGCCATAAGTGATGTCGGCGTGGTAGGCAGCGCGCCGCTCGGCCGAACTCATCTGGGACAGGATCACCCCGACCTCCAGGCCGAGGAACCGGTGCACCCGGCCCATCCACTCCGCGTCGCGCTTGGCGAGGTAGTCGTTGACCGTGACGACGTGCACACCCTTGCCGGCGATCGCGTTGAGGTAGGCGGGCAGCACACAGGTCAGCGTCTTGCCCTCACCGGTGCGCATCTCGGCGATGTTGCCCAGGTGCATCGCCGCGCCGCCCATCAGCTGCACGTCGAAGGGCCGCTGCCCCAGCGTGCGCCTGGCGGCCTCGCGGGCCACCGCGAACGTCTCGGGCAGCAGCTCGTCCAACGACTCGCCCTTGTCACAACGGCTGCGGAACTCATCGGTCTTGGCGCGCAGGCCGGCGTCGGACAGGCCGGCGACGTCGTCCTCCAAGCCGTTGATGTGGTCGGCGATGGCGCGCAGCCGGCGCACCGTCTTGTGCTCGCCGGCGCGGAGAAGTCGGGACAGGACCACCGTGGAAGACCTCACTCGTCTCGGGACACTGCTCGGCGGGCGGGCTGCTGGTGGGGTGCTGCGTGGCAGCGTGCACCGCCGGTCTGCGCGCCATCGTATGCCCTGCACCAGTGGCGCCGTCATCAGCGCAGGTCAGTTGCGCGCACAAAATGCATGATCGCCGCCTGTGTGACGGGAACGACACCGCAGGGTAGTTGCCCGCACACAGACGGCGATCATGGCTTACGGGAAAGGCGTCAGACGAGCTGGATCACGCCGTAGTGGAAACCCCGCCGGCGGTACACCACGCTGGGCAGGCCGGAGTCGGCGTCGAAGAACAGGTAGAAGTCGTGGCCCACGAGCTCCATCTCGTAGAGCGCCTGATCGACGGTAATGGGTTCGGCGGAGTGCTTCTTGCGCCGCACGATGCGACCCGGTCCGTCCGCGTCTGGGGAATGCCACCGCTGGGTAGGCAGCTCGTACTCGAGTTCGTGGTCGAGTGAATTTAGCACCGCCGTCTGGTGGCGCTGACCATTGGTTGCAGGTCCAGTCTCGATATCTGCATCGATATCGGGGGCCAGGACGGCCGCCAGCGGCGCAGTGGCCTCAGCGACGGAGGTGGGCTGACGACGTCCATGGTGGACCTTGCGGCGATCAGCAACCCGACGGAGCCGGTTCGCCAGCTTGCTTGTGGCTGCGTCCAAGGCGGCGTAGAAGTCAGGACCAGACGCTTCAGCGCGGACTACCTGCCCACGACATTGCCCGGTGATCTCCACTCGCTGGCAGCTCTTGGACTGCCGAGGATTGCGTTCGTGAAACAGCTCGACGTCATAACGGATGGCCTTGTGGTCATAACGTTCGACGCGAGCGAGTTTCTCGGCGACGTGTACCCGATAATGATCGGGCACCTCCACGTTACGGCCCTTCACGACTATATTCACGCGTGCGACCTCCTCGCGTTGTCCAGCAGGACTTCGGCGACGCCGGGACACAGCGATGATGCTCGAACGGCAGGGGGAACCGTCCGCCTGATCACTAGGCCGCCGGCGCCAAAATCATGGCTGTCTCGCCTCCTTCTGAGTCAACAGCGTCAGTGCTGATGCGGGAACGGTAGTCCGCTAAAGGTGCCGTCGCCAGGGCCTGACGTGTCGTTTCGGATCCTCAACACTGTGAGTGGCATTCACGGCCTTCAGATACGACGGCCGGTGACAGCCGGCTGCGGCGAGCACCACGATCGCGGGCGTGTCGATACCCGCCCGGAGTAACACCGCGACGCACGCCGCCACGGTTGCGCCGGTGGTCACCACGTCGTCGACAAGCACGACGGGCATACCGGTGGGCGGCATCCCGGTCCACCGCAGCAGCACCCGTCCGGCCAGGTTGGCTTGCCGAGCCGCGGCATGCAGACCGACGGAGTCGCGTACCCCGGCCGCCATCCGCAACGCAGGAGCGACCGCAGCCGTCATCCCTGCGTTGGCCAGCGCAGCAGCCGCTTGCTGCGCCAGCAGCGTCACGTGCTGCCCGCCGCGGCGAGCCGCGGCCGATCGGCGAGACGGCACCGGCACCAGGCATACGCCGCTGGATTCGGGTCCGGTTCCGGTGCCGGTTACGGGGGTTAGCTGCAACAGTGCGGCGGCGAGCGCGCTACCCAGCGGACCAGCGAGATCGCGGCGACCGTGCTCTTTGTAGGCCAGCAGTGCGGTTCGGAGCTGGCCGCGGTACGCGCCTAGTGCATATACCGGTGCAGCAGCCATCCCTGGACCGGCCGTGAAGCACGGCAGATGTACCTGCACCGGCGGGCCCAGCAGCACCGCGCAGTCGCGGCACCACGGCGCGCCCGGCGCCCCGCAGCCGGCGCATTCGACGGGCAGCAGGAGATCCAGCAGCGCGTGGGTCCATCCAGCCATCCAGCCAGCATGGACCCTGGCGAAGCGCGCCATCGGCTGATGACTCCGCCAGCGGCCTGGTTGTGCCCAACGGACCGACTACCCCCACTTGCAGTAGCCGGACTTGCGCCAGCAGGTCAGCCAGGGTAGAGGGGGACCGCGCCGGGTCCAATCCCGCCGAGCAGCGGTTCCCACACCTCTTGAGTCTCCGAATACGCCCACAGCCCGGTGGCGTCGGCCACCACGATCTCACGACCAGGCGCGGCGGCGATGTCGGTCAGCGGACCGGTCAGGTTGGTACTGGACACCTGCCGGCGGGTCAACCCGTCCACGGACACCGAGGACACCTGGGGGGATGTCCCGGCCGAGGCCACCACCAGAAGCTCTGGACGTGCCCAGTCCACGCCCGCGGTAGGTGGCAGGTTGCCCTCCCGCAACACCTGCGGATGGCGCAGGCTCACCACGCCGGACTCGGTGACCACGGCGGCCACCACGAGACGCCCGCCGACCACCGCGGCCACCCGCACTCCGTCCTGGGACAGCTGCAGTTCGGAGATGGGACCCAGCCGGGCCAGTTCAGTAGCGTTGACCTGGTAACTCGTCGAGGGACCGGTCTCCAAGATGACCACCCCCGCCACCGTGCGGCCGTTGATTACAGTCCACACCTCCGCACCCGAGGGCCGCCAGGTGGGCCGGGTCATCGACACCGCATCCAGCGCCGCGGCACCCAGCTCCCCGTCGACCCGGCCCGCCCGCAGCTGCGGGCGGCCGTCCGGACCGACGACAACCACCGCCAGATGCTCTCCACCGGGGCTCGAGCGGGCGGCGCTGAGCACGGCCAACTGGCCGTCGCCAGCAGGCCCCGGCACCGGAGCACCATCGAGACCAAGCAGCCGACCGCCGACCACCACCTGCCCGGCCACATCGGGCCGCGGCCCGACCGCCGAGGTGTAGAAGGCGACATCAGCAGTGCTCCACTCGACCTTCTCGGGCACCAGCGGTTCGCCATCGGCCAGTAGCCGTAGCGGGGCCGGTAGCAAGCCGTCCAGCGTGCTGACGACCTGCGCCGCGACCAGGCGGCGATCCGGCTCGGCCAGCGCGGCGAGACCCGTCAAATTGATCATCGCCCGTCCAGAGCCGTTGACCAGCACGTTGGATCTGGGCCGGGTCCCTTCCGGCAACGCCGACCTGACGGCTCCGGCCAGCCGCTGGGACGGCCCGGCGAGCAGCAGGTCCAATACCTGGCCCGGCAGGGTGGACGCCGGCTGCGCGGGCACCCACCGCAGATCGGGTACCAGCTTGCCGCGGCTGGGGTCGACGAAATAGACCCGAACCTGGCGGTAGTTGCGCTGGAAAGCGGTGGCCTCTACCACCACCCCAGGTGGTGGATTGGTGATCCGCCACTCACCTTGCTCCTTGACCACGTCGAGCGAGACGGCGAACTGGCCCGCTTCCGGAGTGAAGCTGCCGTCCGGGGCGAGCACGCCCAGCCGCGGGCCCCCGATCCGGATGCGACGGACATCGTCTTCCGGACCAGCCTGCGGCGTGGCGCCAGGAGCGTCCTCGATCACGGTCAGGCCGGCGCGATCGTCCCAACTCCTCGCCGCTTCCCGGGACAGGAAGGCACGCGCGGCGGCATGCCCGTTCGCCGGGCTACCGGTGGCCTCGATGAAATCTCGCACCAGCCGGAAGGGATCCGCGCCTCGTTCCGGTCCGGCCAAAGGGGCCGCTGCCGAGCCCACCGGCATCGAGCGCACCACTTGCATGTCGGAGGTACCCGGGACAGCGGCACAGCCCACCAGCGAGGCGAACACGGCGGCGAGGACGACGGCGCGCCGTAACGTCACTGGCATCACCGGGTACCGGGTCCGGCCGACACTGCGGAGTCGATCATTGGCAGGAGGCCGCCGGGAACGTTTCTGGGACCCAACGGTAGCGGGCTGCCGTTGAGCTCAGTGCCCCGGCTGCGGGGCAAGGTGAGCCGGAAGGCGCTGCCCCGCCCGGGTTCACCCCACGCCTGCAACCAGCCCCCATGCAGCCGAGCGTCCTCCAGGCTGATCGACAGTCCCAGACCGGTACCCCCGGTGCGCCGGTCACGCGAGGGGTCACCGCGCCAGAACCTGGTGAAAACCAGCTCGTGCTGGTCTGGGTGCAGCCCGACGCCGTGGTCGCGCACCAGCACGGCGACCGCGTCGGAGTCCGCGGCGACCACCACCTCGACCGGGTGTCCCTCCCCATGATCTAGCGCGTTGGTGAGCAGGTTGCGCAGGATCCGCTCCACCCGGCGCGGATCGATCTCGGCGAGCACCTCCGTGTCCGGCAGCTCCAGTTCCAGCGAAGTGCCGGTCTGGTCGGCGACCGCGCGCACCGCAGCCACCGCGTTTTCCACGGTGGTGCGCACGTCAAGCGTCTCGCTGTGCAGCTCGGCGACCCCAGCGTCGAGCCGGGATATCTCCAGCAGGTCGCCCAGCAGCGCCTCGAATCGATCCAGCTCGTTGACGAGCAGCTCGGTGGACCGATGCAGCACTGGGTGCAGCATGTCCCGCGCGTCATAAAGCACATCGGCCGCCATCCGCACGGTGGTCAGCGGGGTACGCAGCTCATGAGAGACATCGGAGGTGAAACCGCGCTGCAGCTCACCGAATTCCTCGAGCTGGCGGATCTGCCGCTGGATGCTCGCGGCCATTTCGTTGAACGAGGTACCCAGCCGGGCCATGTCGTCGCTTCCGACCACCGGTATGCGTTCGGAGAGGTGCCCATCGGCGAAGCGCTCGGCCACTTCAGCAGCCTGCCGGACCGGGATCACCACCTGGTGGGTCACCAAGCTGGCGATACCCGCGATGAGCCCCAGCAGCACCAAGCCGCCGACCACCAGAGTGGACTGCACCAGGTGCAGCGTGCGCTGCTCTGCGGTGAGCGGGAATAGCAGGTAAAGCTGCATGGTGCGGCCCGCGCTGGCGACCGGCATGCCGACGGCCAGCATGGTCACCGCGGTCGAGTCCCGTTGCACCGTGGTGATCTTGTGGGCGAGCACGCCGCGCTCCACGGCAGACTGCAGCACCGCAGGGACGTCGTCCAGCGGGCCGATCTTCTGCCCGGTACCCGCTACCCCCGAGGGGCCGCCACCGTCCACCAATACCGGCTCGTAAGCTCCGGCGCTGACCGCCGCAGGACGCTCACCGGTGGGATCGGAGTGGGTTAGCCGATCGACAGCGGTGGTGAGCCTGCTGGTCAGCGACGTTGACGTGGGATCGACCGCGCTGAGTTCGGACTCCAACACGACCCTGCTGTTCTCGGCTTGAAGCAGCGCGGCGTGTGTCTTATTCTCGATCAGCCGCTGGGCGATCTGGGCCTGCAGCACCATGCCCAGCACCAGCACCACAGTGGAAGACAGCGCCACGGTGCTTCCCACTACCCGAACCTGAAGCGAGCGGCGCCAGATCGCGCCTGCCACCGTGGCGAGCTCATTGGTCTGGCTCGCGGCCCGGTGCAGGAGATCGGTCACCCGGACCGCAAGCGACATCAACGCGGGGTGATCCGAGCAGCGGGAAAGCTCACGTCGTACCGGCCTTGTATCCCACGCCGCGTACGGTGAGCACCACCTCCGGATGCTCAGGGTCCCACTCGATCTTGGAGCGAAGACGCTGGACGTGCACATTGACCAGCCGGGTGTCCGCGGCGTGCCGGTAACCCCAGACCTGCTCGAGCAACACCTCGCGGGTGAACACCTGGCGGGGTTTGCGGGCCAAAGCCACCAACAGGTCAAACTCCAGCGGAGTCAGTGAGATCGGCGTTCCGTTGCGGCTGACCTGGTGACCGGGCACGTCGATGGCCAGGTCGCCGATGGTGAGCTGCTCGGCGGGGTCCGCCTCGGTGCGGCGCAACCGGGTCCGCAGCCTGGCCACCAGCTCCTTGGGCTTGAACGGCTTGACCACGTAGTCGTCCGCGCCGGACTCCAGACCCAGCACCACGTCGACGGTATCGGTCTTGGCGGTGAGCATCACGATTGGAACACCGGACTCGGCACGGATCGCCTTGCACACATCGATACCGTTCATGCCCGGCAACATGAGATCCAGCAGCACCAGGTCCGGCTTCAGCTCGCGTAGCGCAGGCAAAGCCTTGGTACCTTCAGAGACCACTGCGGGATCGAAGCCCTCCCCGCGCAGCACGATGGTCAACATCTCGGCTAGCGCGGGGTCATCGTCAACCACGAGCACACGAGCCCTCATGGAGACCATGGTGGCACTGCTCTGGACGCTTCCCACAAGCGGGCGGCCACGTCGATCGGGTTCAGCCCGGTTGTGCCGGTTGCGGCCGTTGCGGCACTACCGTCTATCACCCACCACGGGGCCAGCCAGCTGCTGGCAGCGAGCCCGTCATAGACGGCAGCGCACCGGGCTTGCAGTCCGGTGTCGGTCTCGTAAAGATCCTTCGCTCGGGCGCTGTCGCCCGCGGCCCGCCCGTCCGTGCGGGCCGCGGCGACGGTCACCGGCACCCGCAGCAGGAGCTGGATGTCGGGCACCGGAACACCGAAGCGGTCCACTTCGAGCGTGCGGACCCACTCGACGAACGCGCCGCCGGCGTCTTCGTGCAACCTCGCCGCGTTATACGCCGCATTGGACGCCACGTAGCGATCCAGGAGTACCACGTCATAGCGGGACCGCAGCTCGCACAACTCGGCAACGGCGTCTCGACGATCCAGGGCGAACAGCACAGCCATGGCGTATACCGAGTCGGGCAGGTCACCCACCCGACCATAGAGCGCGTCGCGGACCAGGTCGGCGTGCACGTCGATGCCGTAGCGGGGAAACTGCATCTGGGCGACCTTCGCGCCCCGCGCGGTCAGCGCGCTGACCAGCCCGTCGGCCAGGGTGCGCTTGCCAGCCCCGTCCAGCCCCTCGATCACCACCAGCCGACCCACAGTGCACACGCTATCCCCGGCGTGTCCGGCTCCAGTGCCCGCTGTGTCGGGTGCCCATGTACCCGTGTCGGTACCTCTGGTCTTCAGATCAGGGAAATCTGCCCGGCGGCGTCGGCAGGTGCATCGGCCTGCGCGCGCCGGCGCGAGGCACCGCTGCCGGGCCGTGACGTCCACCCGAGCGCCCACACCCCGCTGTCCGGGATGTGCCCAGAGACGTCCCCAGCGGCAGCGAAGCACCGCAGGGCTGGTACCAGGGCCCGTCGGTGGATGGGAGGCACCTGAGCCAC
>DASVWA010000466.1:0-5854 GCA_036389855.1 Pseudonocardiaceae bacterium | reverse complement strand
AACTATGAAATACTTGGCCAAAGCGGGTATGCGTTAATGCGTCAGAGGGCGCTAACGGCTCACCCGAGCCGGTGAACGTGTATGCGTCAGTGCGTAAGTCCAGCGACACACGCACACACCCACGGAGCGCGTTGGGCTCCTTACCCACCCAAGGAGAAACTATCATGGATACCCCCGAACCAAATCTGAGCGACCTAGTGCTCCGGATCGATGCGGTCATCGCCGAGGGCCGGGAAGCTGAATTGCTGGCAGAGCTCGACATTCCGGTCGAGCGGGAGGATCAACTCGACGCGGCGCGCAACGATCTGATCGGGGGGCTGTTGAACAAGCCCGGGGCTGGTCACCGGGACCTCGGGTTTGCTGAGCAGCCTGGCTGGTTGCGACTCGGGATCATGATGGCTGGCGCTCGCTGGGTGGACGGCCAGGCGCGTACCTGTCCGCACAACCCCACGGCAGAGCAGCCGGAGCCGGTGCATCTGGCATTGTGGCTACCCGACCTGGTGGTGTGCGGAGAATGCACCCACCTACTCGTGGCTCCTGAGCACCCGAGTTGTGCCGGTTGCGGAGTAAGTAACGAAGTCAACAGCGAAGTTGAGCGCAGTACCAGTCCGCGATTAGTGATTGTCGTTGTCGGTTTCCTCGCAGTCCGAGTGTTTGCCTGTGTCGGATGCATGCCACGAGCGTAGGAGGCCGGTTATTTCCGGCCAGTGTGCCATTCCTGCGGATCGCGCCCGCCAGCCGAGTACCGGTCTTCCTACCGTGCAGTGCCAGCTGTTCGTCCAGCTTCACCCCGCACCCGCCCAATCACAGCCAGCGTGAGGTGCGTCATGTCCTCGGCTGCGTCCACCGTGCCGCCGTGGCGGGCGGTGGCGTGCCAGCAATCGATCAGTGCCGCGGTCTCCTCGGCCATCACGTCGCCGGCGACCCGGCGACGGGTGAACAGCGGCTGGATGAACCGCTTCTGACGCTGCCAGCGGTCGCCCTCGCTGGTGAGAATGCCGTCGCCGAGCATCGCGGCGGTCTCCCGGTAGAACAGGTTGCCCTTGGTGTAGCGCCCGCCCGTGCCGGTCAGCACTTGCCGCGCCCCCTCAGGGGAGAACACGGCGTACATCACGATCCGCAGCCCGAGTGGACCCGCGGAGATGCGACAACGTCGCCGTAGCCGCGGTGGGCCTTCTCTCAGGTCGCCAGCTGGTGGCGGCGCAGATCCAGGGCTGAGCCGAGCAGCGGAATACCGGGGGACCCGGCAGGCGTCGCGGGCTGGTAGCGGTCAGGCGGGTCATTGTGGGCTCCTCTTCAGATGAGGTAAGCACCGGCTGCTCAGCTGATGGTGCCAGCTAGACGACCGAGAACTCGGGAAAATCACGACCTCACCGTGGTGGCACTCAGCTATGTGATCAGTCGGTCTGGCGATAGTCACCCAAGTCAGGCCCCCGGGGCACATGTAAGGCGCCGATGGTTGGTAGGACGAGGGCGTCTTGCCCTGGTCATCTCTGCGCGATGATCATGTTTATGGCGGGAGTATTCACCCGTCGCCCGGTCGGCCCTACTGGCCGCAGTGCCCGATGCGGTCATTTAGCGCATCCAAGATACGTAACGCTACCGGGTACTCGAATTATGCGTTTAGACCCTCGGTCCGGTTTCCATCACATCGAAGTCGGCGGCCGTCCGCAGCGTTTTCTGTGCACCTATGCTCTGGAGTGTCAGCAGGTTTTGTCGTAGCACGCGCGTGGGGGTTAGCTGGTAAAGGTACGCGGGTTCAGGGAGATGCATGGTGAGGTTGACATGCCAAAACTTGCGAGTCGCACTAGGCGTGCGACCGATGTCATAGTACGTTGAGCCGGTGGATGTTATCGTGGTAGAGAACGCGCTTCTTTCCGCGGCTGTCGGCAAGCTCCGCGACAGCAGGACTGACCCGGAGGGCTTCAGATCGGCGTTGTCGGATATTTCAACGATCGTGATCCTTGAAGCAGGACGGCATGAGGCGGTTATCGAGGTGCCAATAATGACGCCGGTATCGCCAGCCTTTGGTGTCGAGCTAAGCAACCCGCCTCTGCTAGTACCGATACTCAGGGCTGGACTTGGAATGCTATATGCAGGGCTGTCGCTGATGCCAATGGCGACAGTTGGATTTGTTGGGCTATCTCGAGACGAGGCGACCTTGGCTCCGTCCTGCTATATGGTGTCGCTCCCGGAATCACTCGGAGGTCGGTCCGCATACATTCTGGACCCGATGCTCGCCACGGGTGGATCCGCAGCGTATACGGCCCGCTTGCTGGTCGAGCGCGGTGCATCACATGTTACAGTTGTCTGTGCGATAGCTTCTCCTGAGGGACTGCGCCTTATTCAGGACTCTGGGCTTCCGATTAAGCGGGTTGTAACAGCAAATGTGGACGATCGGCTAAATGATAACGGGTTCATTGTTCCAGGTCTGGGTGATGCGGGAGACCGACAGTTTGGTGGAGCCTGAGTAAGCCTACGCACCGCATGAGGAGGTGCTGTCGACGCATCCTGGACGCCTGTTCGTAAGCGCAAAGAAGGACAGTCCGATGGCGGGCTCGGGCAGGCTTTCGTATTTGCTGGAGGCTCGATAGCGGCCGCCTTCTTCGCTGAGCATCAGCCAGGCCTTGAGGTGAGCGACGGCGCGTTCAACCCCGCCTGGGCGGAGCGTTGGGCGATTTCGGGAAGCAGCGCCGCGCGCCGGCGGAGCCTTCTAGGCCAGACTTCTAGCGACCGAGGCGATCGAGGAGAAACCTGTGCAGCTCGGCAAGGTCCGTGTCCAAGGCCAATTCCACAGGGCGGCCGGTGGGGGGTTCATCCATTGAGATCACGCGGCGGTCGGCGAGCACGACTCCGCGGGCCGGGCCAAGCGAGCACTCAACGTCTAAGGGCAGCGGAGTGCAGCCGAGGATGCCGGGCCGCACCGCCTCGGCCAGTGCCACCGCGTCGTGCAGCACCAGTGCCTCTCGCCCGAGGACCCGCCGATAATGGTCCAAGTAGATGGGGGTGAGGGAGACTAACGTGCTGCCCACTGGGCCCGCTACTTCCAGCTGAGCTAACCAGTCCTTATCCACCGCGCAGCGCATCGTGAGGTCCATCGGCACCAGCACCGTGGGGAGGTCTTCCTCGGTCAGCACCCGTCGCGCTGCCTCAGGGTCGCTCCAGACGTTGAACTCGGCCCTTGCAGTGACATTGCCGCCGTCGAGTGCCCCGCCCATCACTACCAGCCGGCCGATCGCGGGCTTGAGACCGGGATGCGTCGCCAGCAGTAGCGCTATATTCGTTAGCGGACCGATCGCGGCGATCGTCACCGGCTGCTCCGTGGTTCGCAGTACCAGCGCCATGAGATCCACCGCATCGGCGGGATCGAGTCCGCGGCTGGGCATGGGAAGCAGCTCACGTCGACCGCTGAGGCCATCGGATCCGTGCACGTACGTCGCCCGGAACGGATGCGGGTACACGAGCGGTCGGTCGGCGCCCTGCGCTACCGGCACGTCTTTGCGGTCACACAAGGCCAGCAAACGCAGTGCGTTGCTGGTGGTCTGTTCAATCCCCACATTGCCGAAAACCGTGGTGACCGCGCGCAGGTCGACCTCGGGGCTGGCGGCGGCCAGCGCAATTGCGAACGCGTCGTCGACTCCCGGGTCGGTGTCGATGATCAGCGGGGTCGCAGCCACAGCAATTCCTCCATTTGGCATGAGTCGTTCGGCAATACTCCTCCAAGTCACAATAAGACAAACGCACCGCAGGCACCAGGACGCCCAATGCCGTTAAGTTTGACAGGGAACGTTCAGCTCAGTCAAACACCTCGTGACGACTACAGGAGCACATCACTACTGAAATGCCGATACCGAACCCTTTACCTGGATTGCCGGCCCCAATACCATACTCGCCAAGGCCTGTTGGATCCAGTCACAAGTTCACAAGCTTACAGGACACTAGCTGCCACTACTGCATCAACGTGGCCAGAAGCGTCACCTCGTGCAACTGCGGTCCCTCGGGGGGCTGTGCATTAAGGCGAAGGGCGTCCTCTCGCCATACAGCAAAGTGGGGAGGCAGGCCCTTCAGATACCCCGGCCGTATCTACTGTTGGGTTCCCCCGTAAGCGTAAGCTATTGTTCGCGTAGAACGGGGATTTGTCACCATAGACAATGGCCCACCTCCGCTTCGCAGCTGGCGCATTACCTCGCCAGCGTCCCACTAGGTCGAACGGTGCTGCCGAGTTTAACACTGACTAGCTTCTCCGATATCTTCGAGCCATATACGCGGATGTTTTTGCTGAAAGGTCCTCATCAGTTGTGCACAACTGTCGTCTTCTAGCAAAACCACCTCGACGCCCTTTCGACGAAGACGGTCCAAGTTTCCAGGAAACGTCGTGGATTCGCCAACTATCACACGGGGAATCTTGAAAAGTAGGATTGCTCCTGAGCACATTTCGCATGGGGATAAAGTAGTATATAAAGTTGTGTCGCCGTAGGTCTCCTGACGACCAGCATTCCGAAGGCAAGCAATTTCGCCGTGCGCAATTGGGTCGCCACGCTGAACCCGTTCATTATGCCCGGACGCCAACAGATTATCCCCGCGGGCCAGCGCAGCACCAATCGGCACTCCCCCTTCGGAAAGCGACTTCTGAGCCTCATGGATGGCGATTTTCATCAGGCGCATGTCCCACTTATGGCCGTGCAGGGCATCATTCACCGCGCCAGTTTAGTCACTTTGTCAAGGCCTTCGTTCGCATCACGGATTGACTCATAACAGTTCGCCAGTCCCTGACCCTGGGCACTACCGGCCCTGCACGACGGTCGCCCATGCTGTGAGTGTCGCGGCAGCGGGCGCTGCTGCTGGGTGTGCAGGGTGGCGGCGCCCTGGCCGGCGCATCCGGCGAGCAGCAGGGTGAATCCGAGCATGCTCGAGGCGCGCAAGGTTGGGCATCTGCGCCGGTAGACGGCCATCGGACCAGGCGACTCCAATGGGGATTGCAGCTTCGCCGTAGCGGCAGGAGTTTTTCCTCGGGTAATAGTGGTGAAGCTTGCAATAGTTGATCGCGAGGAAATGTCCAACGTGACCTGACTAATAACTCTACCACACCAATGGCGTAGTGTGTTCATGTTAGTGATTGTTTGGGCACGCTCTGTCGACTGCCGTCCGCATTCCCAGCGGTGATCTCGCACGAACTCGTCCGTGAGTTGTCCGAACGCGGCCGGGTCTTTCCCGCTCTGAAGTCCGGGATGGTTAGTGCTCCGGGTGGCGGTGCCGGACAGCTGGCTGCTTTCCGAACGTGCACAGACATGACCAAGCCTCTGCTCACCGAGGGCGACCTGGACCGCGGGCGACCACCCGCGTTGAAAAGCCTGCACTGGTGCTGCCGCATCGTCGACCCCGCCACCGGCGCAGCCTGCACGCTCCGGCCGCACACCGACGGCAAGCACCACCAGGGCCGTCAGGCCGTGCAGGGCGCCGGACGATCTACCCGCATCGTCACCTGGACCGGACCAACCGAGCGAGCGATGGTCGTCGAAGGGTACACGGGACCCGCATTCCCGGCACCGACCTCGAAGTGCGAGCACTGACCGACAAGCCGCTAGTCCTGCGTTACCGCCCTTGGGCCTAGCTCAGGTTGCCTCGCATACTGGGTGCGGGCCCAACAGCATTCCGGCATCAGCGCACAGGCGCTGGAGTGTCGGCATGCCCGATGACTTTCTCGTCCGTGCGATCGGCGATCCGTAGCGCCGCAACGAACTGGCATTCTTCGACCTCACCGGCCCGGGTCGCGGGATGTGCTCAAGGCCTACGGCGCCACCGACCTGTGCTACTCCTTCAGCACGGCCCACCCCGGGGCCGTCACGCTGCACAA
>DASVWA010000465.1:0-1712 GCA_036389855.1 Pseudonocardiaceae bacterium | reverse complement strand
GTCGCGGTCGGACGCTGCGCCCGCTGCGGCGAAGCCACTTGGTAACACCAAGCCCGCGACATCTGCGGCCGGTGCGGCCGGTGCGGCCGGTGCGGCCGGTGCGGCCACAGCATCCAGCACGAGGTTCCTGAAGCTCGACTGGTGAGCCATCCAATCTAGACGACTGCAGGGTGCAGGGCAGCCGCAGCGGCAGCAGCTCTTCGAGTGCTGCACGCCCCTGCGGACTGAGGGTGAGGCATCGTCAACTTGGGCCGCGGTCTGGCGACTGGGATGATCGGCGGTCGTCTGCGTGGTGGGTCGAGGGGGGCTGGCTGGTGGGCACCGGTGCGCCGTCGTACAAGGGGTTCCGGTTTCCGGTGGAGGTCATCAGCCACTGTCTTTGGCTGTACTACCGGTTCCCGCTGAGCTTGCGGGAGGTCGAGGAGATGATGCTCGCGCGGGGCGTCACGGTCTCTCACGAAACCATCCGCCAGCGGACCGGGAAGTTCGGCCAGGCCTATGCAAACGGGTTGCGCCGTCGTCGGCCACGCCCCGGTGACAAGTGGCACCTTGACGAGGTGTTCATCAAGATCAACGGGAAGACTCATTACTTATGGCGTGCGGTTGACCAGGATGGGAATGTTCTGGACATCCTCGTTCAGTCCCGGCGCAACGCCAAGGCGGCAACCAGGTTCTTCCGCAAGCTGCTCACGGGACTGCGCTACGTGCCCCGGGTTCTGGTCACCGACAAGCTGGCCAGCTACCCGGTGGCGCACCGACGGCTGATGCGCAGCGTGGAGCATCGCCGATCGAAGTATCTGAACAACCGGGCGGAGAACTCCCATCAGCCCACCCGCCAACGTGAACGAGCCATGAAACGGTTCACCTCACCCGGTCACGCGCAGCGGTTCCTGTCCGCGTTCAGCGGGATATCACCGCACTTCCGACCCCGCCGCCACCGGCTCGGCGCCCGGGAATACCGACGCGAAATGGCCGGCCGATTCACCACCTGGAACGAGGTCACCGGCACGGCCACAGCGGCCTGACCCAGGCCACGCAGATCGATCCGTCCGATCCAACCATGCCCGTACCGCCGGACAACTTCAGCAAGTTGACAGTGCCCTGCTGCGTGTCCGAAGACCGTTGGGGTATCCCACCGACGTAGATCTTTCGCGTACCCCAGACTATGTAGGTCAGTTACGACCAACGACTGTGACGTGGCGGGCTGTTCGTCAACTCGGCAATCCGGGCGTCAGCGACGGCAAGGTCAGCTCGGCACCTCGCGAGATCCGCAGCAAGACGCTCCACCTCGCGTCGTTGGTTGTTCAGGGCATCGGTCAACTTAGCCTGCTCGATGTCCCACTGCTTCTGCAACGACTCAAGGTGGGCATGCTTTTTGTCCAGCTCTTCGCGTACCGCCTTCTCCCCCCCTGGAAGTGTGGCACTGTAACTATTCGCGCTGGGTAGAGCGGTTGAGTCAGATGTGGCGTCGAGGTTTCGTAACTCACTGCGGCGCTTGAGGATGAAGATGAGCAGCTGGACGAATCCTCCACCTGTGGCGATGGCGGCAACTTGGAGGATGAATCGCAGCGTGTCACTGGACACCAGCGCCTACCTCCTTCGGAGCGACGGCAACCAGGGTCACAACACGCCGAACGATGGCCAGGGTTATCGCAAGAAACCCGCTACCCGCCACCGCTCCAGCAAATCCGAGACCGAGGAGCACACCGAGG
>DASVWA010000464.1:0-3895 GCA_036389855.1 Pseudonocardiaceae bacterium | reverse complement strand
AAGTAGGGGTCGATGCTTGGCGTGCACAGTGGGGCGTGCACGCCAAGCCCACCTGCCGACCCATTATCCGGCTACGCCACTAAGCGTGGTAGCCGGTTTGTTGCGTAGGCGGAAAACAGACGAGATCTTCCACTATGCTGTTCAATCAGATGGCGCGGACGGGTTCCGCGGAGAACCAACGAGCTGCTGATCGGACGTCAGCTGCGGTGGCGAGGCGGCGCGCGTTGCGATCCACCGCCGCCCGCCGGGACGGCCCGCGCGAGCACGGCCGCAGGCCGCGCGCAGCAAGCGGAGCCGGACCGGCCGGCCAGGTGAGTCAAACGACCACGTCGGTCACCTGCACGCCGCCGCAGGCGGCGTCTTGAGTACGCCCGGCATGGGCGTACTCAAGGGCAGGCCACGGCCTGCCCCCTGTCCACACGCCACCCCAGCTCATCCGAACTCAAGAACTGAGATCAACAACCAGCCCGCGTGGAACCCGGGGGCCCATACGTTTCCTAGCCCGAACGTCAAGCATCACCTGGGACCAAACACGGCGGGTTCAACCGGTGTGCGCAAGGAGCTCGGCGAGCCGCTCTGATGGTTTCATGTAGCGGAGCGTCTTGCGCGGGCGGTTGTTCAGGCTTCGGGCGAAGCGGGCAAGGTCCTCGGCGGTGTGCATGGACAGGTCCGTTCCTTTGGGCATGTACTGGCGGAGCAGTCCATTGGTGTTCTCGTTGGATCCGCGTTGCCAAGGCTTGTGCGGATCGCAGAAATAGACCTGGATGCCAGTGGAGATCGTGAATTGAGCGTGGTGGGCCATCTCCTTCCCCTGGTCCCAGGTGATACTTCGCCGCAGCTCGTTGGGCAGCGTGCTGATCGCCTGCCGCATCGCACGTTCGACACCGACGGCGTCGCGCCCGTCGGGAAGGTGCAGCAATAGCACGTATCGGGTGGTCCGCTCGACGAGCGTGCCGACCGCGGAGCGGCAGTCGCCGCCGATGAGGAGATCACCCTCCCAGTGACCGGGGACTGCGCGGTCAGCTGCTTCCGCTGGTCGCTCGCTGATCATGACCATGTCTCGGAGCTGGCCGGTGTTCTCCAGGCGCCGCCGCGCACGCCGTCTGACCCGTCCGGTCCGCAGGCATCGCGCCAGCTCGCGGCGCAGCTCGCCGCGGCCCTGCACGAACAGGGCCTGATAGATGGTCTCGTGGCTCACATGCATCATCGGATCGTCGGCGAACTCCACCCGCAACCGACCGGCGATCTCCTCGGGCGACCACCACTCCTGCAACCACTGCGTGACCTGGGCGGCGAGCCTGGCACAGTTCAGCTTTGGTGTCTTGGGGCGACGAGCACGGTTGCGAGCCTGCTCGTGTGCGCGCCAGGCGCGGTAGTCATCGCGGCCTCCGTTGCCAGCCACCTCCCGCGACACGGTGGAGACGGCTTTGCCGAGGCGGGTCGCGATGGCGGTGAACGAGTCGCCAGCGCGCAGCCCGAGACTGATCTCTTCCCGATCGGCCAAGGTCAGCCGTCCAGGCCCCGGCTGCCACGAGTCTGACCGCACCGGCCGTTTCGATTCGCGGCGCACGACGGTTCGGACGATCTCATGCGAACAGCCGACCTGCCGGCCGATCTCCCGTAGCGACAAGCCCTTCGCGTGCAGCCGTCGGGCCAACTGCCGCTGCTCCACCGTCAGATGGGCGGTCATCAACCTCTCCCTCGATAGATCAACAGATTCTCGTTGAACCACCAAGATCGTTTGCGCTGATCGGTTGAACCCGCCACGTCAAGCGTCAGGTGGGATCAGACAGTCATCGTGTGCTCACGGACTGCGGTCATGCAGCCCATTGGTTTGACTGGTCAGCCCACCCTGCAGGGTGGGGATCTCCCTCGCGGCGCAGGCATAGCCCTACCCGGTGGGGCAGGGCTCGGCATCGCCGACCGCGTAGCGGCTTGGCCTTGCGTCATCGGGTAGCCATTGGTGCGTCGCGAGGGAGAGCCCCACCCGAACGTCTCCCATCCTCCCGAAGCGGTCGCCGGGTCCAGGGCAGCGCCCTGGCCGCCGGAGGCACCAGCATTGACAGGAAATCGGGATGTCACCGGGACTAGCTGTGGCCGGTGACGACGGACTAGCTGGGGGACCTTCCGGGTCACCTCTCGGGCCGTTTTGATCAGTTCATGTCATATGTGCGCCCGATAACCGATAGCACGGCAGAGGTTCCCGCGATGTTTCCGCGCGTGGACAACGGTGTGTGCGGTGGCCATCGTCGTGTGGTCATGACCACCTGCCAGGCACACGGTGCGGCCGGGTTCACGAACTTGCTGGTGGCCAAGGAGCACGGGGCCATCGTGCTGAACTCGCACGTGGCGAACTGCTGCGTGATACGGCTCGATGAGCAGGCCGCGAGGGAGCTGCTGGACATCCTCGGCGAGTGGCTCGGGTGAACGGGCACCTGCACATCGTGGCCAAGCACGTACACCGGGGTGAGCCGCGCAGGGACAGTGCGAGGACACCGGTGCACGTTAAGGACAGCCCCCACCCCCAGCGGTCCCGGTAATCGACTTGACTCGGTTTGCGATGTCCACCCGTGATTGCTGCGTGCACGTCCTCGCGCTAGCAGGTGCGCATTCGACGGACGGGCTCACGGCGCGCTGCGGCCATGTGTTGTCGACCGACGTCGTCCAGCACGATCAGCCACCACTCGGCCCACCATGCGAGTCCTGCCGGCTGATGTTTCTGGAGAGCTTCATTGCGGTGGCAGCTCACGCAGCAACGGGTCTACCGACTGATGTCCCCGGATTTCCGGTCGGCCGCCAGCTGAGCACCCCGACGCTCCCGGCGGCCGGCCGGTCCCACGCAGGAAACGCGCCAGTATCAGCCGGCTGGCAGGGTCTTGAGCGCGTCGGGTAGCTCGGTGAGCGAGGGCGGAAGTGCTGGGACACATGGCGGTAGTCCTCGCCGCGGGCGATGACCGCGCCGAACATCGCCGAAAAGGTGTGCCGGGATTCCCAGCCAGTCGGCCCAGGTGCCGTACTCGTGGGTCTCGTTGATCAGGACCTCTCCGAGGTCGAACCAGACGGCACGGATCGGCAACATGGGCGGCAGATCCTTCCTGTTCGGCTCTATACGGACAAGAACCAAGCGCGACAGCGACGTCAGCTGGGCGGTGATGGCGTGGCGGCAGGCGTCGGGGAGATTGCCCGCGCGCAGCTCCGCCATGGCGAGATCAGTCAGCGTGATGATGCGGGCACGGCAGGCGGTAGAGGGCAGTTGATCGAACGCGGCGGTGAGTGCGGCTCGGGCGGCGCGGTGGTCGCCGGCTTGGAGGTGAACGTGGCCGGTGGCAGCGAGCAGGTGAGCGGGGCTGTGGTCGATCAGTGAAAGCGACTGCGTGACTGGTGGAGAGGTCTTGGCACGATTGAGGGCGTGGGCGGCTGCGGTGTGGTCGCCGGAATCGGCGTGGATGGTGGCTTGGATGGTCGCGAGCCAGGGTGGGACGGTGGGTGCGTGCTCGGCATGGGTGAGGGCGGTGGAGAGGTGGTTGAGCGCGGCGGCGGTCATGCCTTGGGCGTGGGCAAGCTGGGCGGTGTAGCCAAGCGCCGTGGCGGCGGCTTGGTGGTCGTCGGCTTCTCGGGCGCTGTCTGCGGCCAGGCTGTAGTAGGAGCGGCCGGATGCAGCGTCGCCGAGGTCCTCGTAGGCCAGACGGCCGGCGAGGGTGGCCACCGTTGCCAGGTTGCGCAGCAGCCGACGCCGCTGCGGGGCAGTGTGTTCCTGACCTAGCGTGGCCATCGCCATCCGAATATGTGCGGCGACCGGCGTCAGCAACGCGGCGGGGTCGGCGGTGGCGTGGAGGGCCTGGTAGCGCTGGGCGAGCTGTTCCAGGTCGGTGATGGTGGCGGCCCGGGCGTGGCC
>DASVWA010000463.1:0-10855 GCA_036389855.1 Pseudonocardiaceae bacterium | reverse complement strand
GGGCGGCGCCGAGCCACCCTCGCAACGCGTCGAGCTCGTGGCGCCGTCCGATGATGCCGTCGTCCATGACGTGCACCGGGCCCTGCGTCGGCGTACCCACGCAAGCAAGCATCTCCCGTGAGCGCCGAATCCCGTAAGGGGTGCTGCCCCACCGGAGGCCGCTCGCGAAGTGACGTTCTTCCTCGGCTTCGTCACCCGCATCGCCTACTTGCCCGGGTGAGGGAACCGCGCTGTCAGATCGCGCATTCCCGGCCACAGCGTCAAACCTGGGCAGATCCACCGGGGGCGCCGAACGATGAAAAGAAAAGGGGCCCAACCGAATGGCTGGGCCCCTGAGAAGGGAATGAACCTGTCTTGATTCCGATGTACGCCGAAATATCGTGGCGACCACCTCCATCTCGACCGTTCCTCGACCTCCTGTGTTCCTTAGTCTGCCCTTGCGCTGCCTCGGGTGAGCGCTCCTGGACTGTTGCACTTTACCGCTGGGCGCATTTTGTAGCACCCGTAGTCAGCACTGTCAAGCCGCAGCCACTTCCGCATCTACGCCTCCACGGTCACGTCCGGTAGCCCCTCTGGCAGATCCTTTCACTTGGGTGATCACCCGAACCCAGCTGATGCGGTAGAGATCCGCGATCGCCTCGGGTCAGTTCATGATCTCCCAGGTGTCGTCGCCGAACATCTGCAGGCGATTCAGCTGCGGGATGGGTGTTGTGGTTGCCGCTGCGCTCCTAGCACCATCCCACTGGATGGTGCTAGGATGGTGAAGGAGGGACGATGGCCGAAATCGATAAGAGCGAGAAGATCACAATCAACGTGGGACTGGTCGACCTCGGCCAGATTGATCTGCTCGTCGATGAGGGCTTCTTCGCCAACCGCACGGACTTCATCCGCACAGCGATCCGGCGCCAGCTCGAGAGCCGGGCGACCGCGGTGAGTGACACGGTGGCGCGCCGGACGCTGACCCTCGGCACGCAGCACCTCAGCCGGCGTGATCTCGAGCAACTCCGCGACGCGGGGCAGACAGTCGAGTTGCGTGTCCTCGGGCTAGCGACCATCGCCGACGACGTCACCCCCGAGCTCGCGCTGGCGACGATCGCCTCGGTCGAGGTCCTCGGCGCCTTCCGGGCGCCGAGGACGGTCAAGGCAGCCCTCGCCACCCGCACTACCGCCTGAGCCGCCATATGGCGCCGACCGACCCGTCAACGTCAACATCACATTCCCGAAGGGGCTCCCATGGACGACCACCGCGCCGCTGGCATGTCCGAAGCACTGAGGCTCACCCGCGCCGGACGTCTGACGGAGGCACTCGCGGTCCTGCAGCGCACGCTCGGCGCAGCACCTCCGGCAGGATCGGGCGGCACCGGACCGGGAATCCGCGGGCTGCCGTTCGGCGGCCCCCTCCCCCGTGACCACCACGTCCCACCCATGGGGCTGCACGCTATGCCGGGTGCCGGCGGGCTGCTCGACAAGCTCCGGGGCCCGCTTACCTCGAAGCCCGGGGCAAGTCTGGCCGGTGGGCTGACCGGCCTGCCCACCCCAAATCACAGGACCGCGCAACCAGGCACCGCTGCGGCAGCCACCGCACCCGGCGGTGAGATCCGCCACCTGGACCACACCGAGCCAGCTGGCACGAGAAGCTATGACCTTTACATTCCCACCGGATACACCGGTGCGCCAATCCCTCTGGTCATCATGCTGCACGGCGGCAAGCAGGACGTCACCGACTTCGCCGCCGGCACCCGCATGAACGACCTCGCCGAGCAGCACACGTTCCTCGTCGCCTACCCACAGCAGTCCGCCGCGGCCAACAGTGGCGGCTACTGGAACTGGTTCTCCCCCGCCGACCAGCAGGCCGGTGCAGGCGAGCCAGCGATCATCGCCGGCATCACTCGTCAGATCCTGGCCGACCACGGGGTCGACCCCGCCCGAGTGTATGTCGCTGGACTCTCCGCCGGCGGCGCAATGGCGGCGGTGATGGCCGCGACCTACCCGGAGCTCTACGCCGGGGTCGGAGTGCATTCCGGGATCGCCTACGGTGCGGCACGTGACGTCGCGTCGGCGTTCGCTGCCATGCAGACGGGCGGCTCACCGGCGCCAGGCGGGCAAGTGCCATTGATCGTGTTTCACGGCGACCGAGACGAGGTCGTAGCGCCGGTGAACGCCGAGAACCTCGTCGCCGCCCGGCTGGCCACGTCCGACACCTCGGTGTCAGACACGACGCATCTCACTGAGCGCACCGGTCACGCCTGCACTCGGACTGTGCACACCGACGTCGACGGCGCGGTGCTCGTCGAGTCCTGGACTGTGCACGGCGGCGGGCACGCGTGGTACGGGGGGAGCCCGGTCGGGTCTTACACCGACCCGATGGGCCCCGACGCGTCCGCTGAGATGGTCCGGTTCTTCCTCGCCCAGAGCCACCGGTCCTGAGCGACGCTGCGGGGCGGAGAACCACCAACGGCCGGGCATCAGTGCCGGCTGCGCCACTTGGGTGTTGACGGTCCGTATCGCTAACAGAGCGCTTCGTAGTGGCGATAGGCAGCCAGGCGCTGTGACGGATTGCTCGAGCGCCGCTGCAGGAGATGGGGGCAAGCCAGGATGAGTTACTGGCTCGGGATCGACGTGGGCTCCGCTTTCACCGTTGCGGCGATTTGCCGCGAGGAGTCCGGACGGCGCGCGCTGCCCGAGGTGGTACCGCTGGGTGGCCGGTCTGCTTTTGTCAGTTCGGTGGTCTACCTCGGCCCGGACGGCCAAGCGGTCGTCGGGGAAGCCGCCGAGCGCCGCGCCGTGACAGATCCTGATCGGGTGGTCCGCGAGTTCAAGCGGCGTATCGGTGATGGCGTCCCGATGGTGATCGGCGGTGTTTCGCAGTCGGTATCGCAGATCACAGCGTTGGTGGTCAGCTGGGTCGTCGAGCGAGTTGCGCAGCGTGAGCGCGGACCTGCCCAGGGCATCACGATCACGCATCCGACCAGCTGGGGCGTGCACCAGATCCAGGCCGTGGCCGATGCGCTGCGCGCCGTTGATGTTCCGGAGCTCATGTTCTGCACTGAACCGCAGGCGGCGGCAGCCAGCTACTCGATCCAGCAGCGGGTCGACAGCGGTAGCACCATCGCGGTCTATGACCTCGGTGGCCGGACCTTTGATGCGACTGTGGTGCGTAAGACCCACACCGGGACGTTCTCCGTGCTCGGTGTCCCGGAACGGATCCCAAGACTGGGTGGTGCGGAATTCGACGACGCCGTGTTCGGACACCTCACCGCCGCAGTCCCCGCCTTGGGTCAGCCCGACCCGGAGACCACCGCCACGGTCGCAGCGACCGCTCGGCAACGACGCAGCGTCGTGCTGTGCCGTCGCGAGTGCACCCAGGCCAAAGAAACCCTCTCGACGCCACCGACGTGACGATTCCGGTGCTATTGCCGGAGATCCAGTCACAGGTGCGCCTGAGCCGGACCGAGTTTGAAGACTTGATCCGCCCGCAGCTAGCCCAGACCGTCGAGGCGTTGCGCCGGGCGCTGCGGTCCGCCGACGTCAGTCTGGAGGATCTCGACGCGGTGCTGGTGGTTGGTGGGTCCTCGCGGATGCCACTCGTGGCGCAACTCGTCTCAGCCGAGCTCGGTCGTCCGGTCACCGTCGACGCAGATCCCCAGGCCGCGATCGCGCTCGGCGCCGCCCTGTCCGGGCTTCCGGCCGACACCGCTTACCGAGCCGACACTGCCCACCGGGCAGATATCGTCACCGTCGGCGCGGGCGTCGAGGACACGCCAGTCCCGACAACGGTCGGGGTTGCCGGACTCGCCGGATCCGAAACTCCCCCGCCAGCCCGGGCCGAAGTCCCGAACCGGCCATCTCCGACTGCTATCCCGCTCGACGTCGCGACCACGACTCCGGCACCTAATAACCCCGGCAACGGCAACAGCCCACGCAGCGCAGACTCCACCGAAATCGCCCATCCGATACCCCCCGCCGTACCGAGCAAACCGATCGGCCGCCCCGCTAAGCCGAAAGACACCGCGGTACCAGCACCTCGAACCACCCGGTCCACCCGCGACAGCCGGCCCACCAGCCGGTCGAAACCCGCTGCCTCCCCGGCACCCCCTGCTCCGCCGCGCATCCCGGCGTGGGTGGAAGCCGCACGCAACAAGTGGTCGTGTGGTGGGTCGCTTCAATGGATGCGCTGAGTACTGATCTCCTGCAGTGGGGGAGGGTCATCGGTGCTGGCGCTTGGCGCGACCCAGCGCACGTCGACTCGTCCGCCGTCGATCTCCAGCGTGCTGAGCACGTTGCGGAAGTAGGGGCCACTGGTCACCGTCCAGTCGAACGGCGCCCGTGGCACGCGGGCGGTCTTGGCGAGTGCCCGACCCACGAGCCCAGCGACGACGAAACTTGCGCCTGCGTTCAGCACGCGGACCGGCCCGGATAATGGGTTGCGGATCGGTGAACAGACGACCTGGTACACGTTCGTCGCTGAACCGGCCGCAGCCGCCGGGAGCGAGGCGCGGGCCAGGTAGGCGTAATGCACGTCGCCGGACAGGAACCCGATGCTGGTCGGCGGCCGCCCGTACGTCCCCGCCACCAGATCGATCAGCAGATGTGCCATTGCTTCGAAAGAGCGGCGAAACGCCGCCCAGTGTTCCAGGTCGATGCCCTGTCGCACCTTCTCTCCGACCCAGGTCGCCCGGTCGCCCCAGGCCCCATCGCAGACGGCCTCGTTCCAGGCTTCCAGGTAGTGCAGCCCAACCGGCAGGAGGTAAGGCAGCGACGTGCCGATCACCAGGTGCTCGTACTGGCCGGTGGCCTGCTCGACGAACCACTTCCACCCGGCATCGTCCATCATCGCCCGCTCACCCGGGGTCAGCAGCCGCCCGCACCGGCTGTCGAGCATGACGAACCGGGTCCGGCCGAAGTCGCGGGCGTAGCTGAAGTTCGCGCCGCTCGGCTGGTGATAGGACCGCTCGGCGAACTCGTCCAGCAGTTCGCCGCCGTCCCCTTCGGCATTGCGCAGCGCGGTGAGCAGCGTGTTGGTGGCGCGCTCGCTCGCCGACATGTTCCCGAGGTGCTGGTAGATCCAGTACGAACCCAGCGCACCGATCACACGCTGCCGCCACCACGGCACCTGGGCCATCTGATCCCGCCACGCCCGCGAGGTGTTCCAGTCGTCGCGCAGGTCGTGATCGTCCATGATCATGGCGGTCGGCACGGTGGACAGCAGCCAGCGGACGTCCGGGTCGATCCAGGCAATCCGGTAGAGCTCGGCGAACTCGGCGAAGTCCCGCAGTTCGTCGTTCGGCGGATTATCAGCGCCGCGCCGCTTGTGGATGAAGTCCAGTACGGCGTCGGGCGGCTCGTCGGCATAGACCTGGTCGCCGAGCAGGATCAGCGTGGTCGGCCACTGCGGCTCGTCGATGTTCCGGAGCTCATTGGCGAAGCATCGCAGCACGTCGAACCCGTGGGTGAGGTTGTGCTTCACGTCGTGCGGCACGCTGGTTCGGCAGGAGCCGAACACCAGCCGGACCGGCATGTCCGGGTCAACTGTGCGGATGCGGCTGGGAGGCAGCTCGCTGCCGGGCTCCGGCCACGCCCGTTCGCCGTCCAGGCTCACGGTGTAGGCCAGCGAGCTCCCCGGTTGGAGGTCGGCGAGCTCGACGAGCCCGTAGTGGTGCCCGTGCAGGGCGAACGTCGGGCAGGAAACGCCGAGGATCTCTACCCGGCACGGCGCGTCCGTCTCGACCCACACCACGGCGCTGGTCGAGTCGACGTAGCGCAGCATCGGACCGAGAACGAGCTGCGCCATAACCGCCTCCACCGCTGTGTGCCGGGGATTTGTACCCTAATCAGCGATCTGTGTCAGCGGTATCGACCTTCGCTGGGTGGTATGGAGCACGACCTGCTGGTCATCTCGAACGCCAAGGCCGGCAGTGCGGACGAGCGCGTGCTGCAGGAGGTGCTCGCCGTGCTGCGCCGTGGCGGCACCGACGTGTGCAGCGAGACGCTCGGCAGCCCAGACCAGCTCGATGCCCTGCTCGGTGCACATCCGCGCCGGCTCCCGGTGGCAGCCGGCGGCGACGGCACGCTGCACCTGCTCGTCGCCGCGCTGCACGCCCGCGCTGAGCTGGCGAACCGGGTGGTCGGTCTAGTGCCGCTGGGTACCGGGAACGACTTCGCGCGCACGGTGGGCGTTCCGCTGGCCCCTGCCGCGGCCGCCCGTGTCGTGCTACAGGGCGCGCCGCACGAGATGGACCTGCTGACCGACGACGCCGGCGGCGTGGTGATCAACGCAGTACACCTGGGCATCGGCGCCGAGAGCGCCCGCGAGGGGGAGCCGCTGAAACCTGTATTCGGGATGCTCGCGTACCGGATCGGTGCACTGCTGGCGGGGATGCGCTCGCCGGGGTGGCCGGTGCAGGTCAGCGTGGACGGCGCAACGATCACCGACGGGAACCGGCGCGTACTGCAGATCGGCGTCCTCAACGGCCGCACGATCGGCGGTGGCACGCCACTGGCTCCGCACGCCGAGCCGGATGACGGGCTGGCCGATGTGGTCGTCTGCACCGCGGTCGGCCCGATTGCCCGCGTGCGATACGCATGGCTGCTCCGCCAGGGCAGGCACTCCGACCACCCCGATGTCGTGGTGACCCGGGGCCGCAGGGTCGAGCTGGCCGGTCCGCCCATACCGATCAACAGCGACGGTGAGCTCGGCGACGGGGTCAGCCACCGGAAATGGACTGTGCACCGACGGGCCTGGCGCGTCCTCGCGCCCGCGGCGATCCGCGAAGCCAGCCGGCCCGTGTAGGCGACTGCACCGGTAGGATCAGCTGCCCGATCAGCTCGGTGTGGCGGCGTCTCTGCTCAGTTGTCGGCGGGTGTATACGTCGAGGTGGCCGGCACGTCGATTGTGCGCGATCTTGTTTCCGACGACAGCGGGAGCGGTGCATGAATGATGACGACATTCACCGTCTGCAGGTCGAAACAGGCCGCAGAGCCGCCGCCTTTATGCGGCACTACCTGAGGCAGGACGAGGAAGCGCTGCTTGAGCTAGCGACACCGCACATGCGCAGCGATTTGGACACCTGGTACTTCCTTATGGCGCTCGCAGAGTTCGCCGCTCGTCTGGCCCACGAGGTACACGGTGGTGCTGAGGGCGCAGAACGGTGGGCGGAAACGCTAGTTCGGCGCTTCCACAGAGACGCCCAGTAGCGCCATCATCGCGGTAAGCGAAACGCCAACCACGCTATCCGGCGCCGCCGACCAGTACCTGAACTGGCGGCTGCTGCTGCCGGTGACTCCAAGCAGCTGCAGCTCGACCCGCCAGTCGAGCCAGTCGTCCCGGCCCCGCCCCCGGGTGGACCGCGCACCAGCGTAAGCGTGAAACCATAGGTAGTGTGCAGGCAGCTGCCTTGGCTTCGCCAGGAGGTGTCATGAGCGACGACTCTCTCGACGAGTTCCGGCGCACCCCCACGGGGTGGGCTCTCGAGCAGGAGATGGAAATAGCAGCAGAGGTCTACGGTCCCGGGCCCAAGGGTATTCGCTCACCTCGGTCCGAGTTGAGCGATGAGGAACTCCTTGAACGATACAAGTCCCTTCTGGGATTCGAGCTGAAGTGGGAGGCATAACCGGTCACAATCGCTGAACCGTAAGCGGGGGCGGCCTGACTCCGCTGCCCTAGACCCACGTCACCCCATACAGTGAGCTCACCCTCGACCTCAACAGCCGGTTGCCAATGAGGCAACTACACCCACCAACGCTGTCCATGACAGCACGATCGGCTGGGAAGCGGGCAGGCTCGCCCTACACCGATGAGCCACGACTTCGCGTCGATCACCAGATTTGGCAGGGTGGCCGCGTGAGCATTCGTTACCCCACCCCGCTGGGACCCGGCGACCGCATCGCGGTGACTTCACCGTCCGCTGGAGTGGGTAAGCAGATGCGGCCCCGGCTGGAGTTCTGCATCAAGCACCTGCGCGACGTGGGTTATGAGGTGGTCGTCGGCGACTGCATGGACGGATCCGGTGTCACCAGCGCCCCCGCGCCCGCCCGGGCTGCCGAGCTCACCGCGATGCTCGTCGACCCGGCGATCCGCGCCGTTGTGCCGCCCTGGGGTGGGGAGTTGGCCATTGACTTGCTGCCGCTGCTCGATTTCGAGGCGATCAGCGCGGCGGAGCCCACGTGGCTGGTGGGTTACTCCGATCTCACGACGGTGATGGTGCCCCTGACACTGCGTACCGGGATCGCGACCCTGCATGGCAGCAACCTCATGGACACCCCGTGCGCGGTGCCCGAGCCGCTGCTGCCCTGGCTCGCCGCGGCCACCGCGCCCGCCGGAAGCGTGCTGCGGCAGGGTGACGCGACTGCTTACCGCAGCGGCCGGCACGACCACTACGCCTTCCACCCGCAGGTGCGGGAGATGACACTCAATACCCCGGGGCGGTGGAAGCTGCTCGGCTCCCAGGGCCGTGCGGCGGCGGTCTGCGCGACGGGACGGCTGATCGGCGGCTGTGTGGAGACGGTGTCGATGCTGCCCGGCTCGCCCTACGGCGACGTTGCCGACTTCGCCGCGCGACACGCGCCCGAGGGGCTGCTCATCTACCTCGAGGTCGCCGAAGCTGAGGCCTTCACGGCGGCGCGGATGTTGCACCACCTGCGCCTCGCCGGCTGGTTTGATCGCGCCAACGCCGTGCTCGTCGGCCGCTCAGCTGGCCCGCCGTCGGGTCATTTCAGTCAGCACGATGCGCTCGTGCACGCCCTTGGCGATCTGTCAGTGCCGGTGCTCTACGACGTCGACCTCGGACATGTCCCGCCGCAGCTGGCGATCGTCAACGGCGCGTTGGGCACTGTCGAGCTCACGCCTGCGACCGCCACCCTCGTCCAACACCTCACTTAAGTAGTCGGGCCACGAAGGGGCGTACCCACGTTCTCGGACGTCGTCGGCCATTTGCCAGAGGCAGCCGGAGCTACCCCAGCGGCTCCCGCCACATCGCCCAGAGCGAGGGCCCGCCGACGATGGCGAGCTCGCCCGTCACCACGAAACCGTGACGCTCGTAGAGCCGCCGGTTGTCGGGGCTGGTGGCCTCTAGGTAGGCGGCCACGCCCGTCCGGTCGGCCCGGTCCAGCACGGCCCGCAGCATCGCAGTGCCGAGACCACGGCCCTGCAGACCAGGCCGGACGCCGAGCAGCCACAGGTAGTCGTGGTCGGCGTGGTGCGGATGGTTGTCATCGAGCAGCGCGATGACATCGGACCAGCGGCCAGCATCCGGCCCGGCGATCTCGGTGCAGCGCGCCTCGAACAGCGCGCCGGCCTCGTCGTTCATCGGCTCGACGCCGGCGGGCGACCAGATCGCGCCACCGGTGACGGGGTCGCCGACGCACCAGATCTCGCCGTGACGCGCGAAGATCCCGGTCGCCAGCTCGAAGAAGTCAGGCAGCAGCCGCCTCCGGTGCTCATCCTCCGGGCTCATCCAGCGGAACACCGGGTCGTCGTAGAAGGCCGCGGCCATCGCGGCGACCACGGCGGCGCGGTCGGCGGCCCGCACCTTGCGGGCAGTGATCGCTGGGGTCTGTACGGTCATGTCGTCACTTCCTCTTGTCGTCTGCGGCCCCGGTGCGGCCGTCGAGCGCCAGTGTGATCGACGTCGCTGCCGTCCCGCTGCCGTCCCGCTGTCGTTCCGCTGCCGAGGTGCTGCATGGCATTTTTTGCTGAGCGCCGTCGCCGCTCGGAGGTCGCCACGTCGTCGGAGGAGCCATGCTGTTCCGGGTGCTCGGGCCGCTGGCGGTCGAGCCGGAGACCGGCCCACTCGTCTTGGCTGGATCGCGCACCCGAGCTCTGCTGACCGCACTTCTGCTCGACCCTGGGAAGCTGGTCCCGGTGTGGCGGGGGCCGGCCTACGGCGAGTTCGCCGACGGGTTCGCCTGCGCTGCGGCGAGCGGGCGCCCCAACCGAGGCGGCGGCAAGTGCGGTCGACATCACTGCCGAACACCCCCTGCGCGAACGCCCGGTCGACCTCGCCATGCGGGCGCTCACCGCCGCTCGGCGGACGCCCGAGGCCCTTGCGACCTACCAGCTCCACTGCGACCACCTGCGCGACGAACTCGGCCTGGACCCGTCACGAGCACTGCGCGATCTTCACGCACGCGTCCTGCGGTCCGAGCTGGACCCGATCGACGCGGCCGTTCCCCACGCCTCCCCGTCGGCGAAGCCCCGGCCCGCGCCCGCCCAGGCGCGGCTGCCGGCACGACCCTCCCCGCTCGTCGGGCGCCGCGAGGCACTGGCGAGCCTGGGCACCACGCTCGCCACTCGGCCGCTGGTGACGCTGGTCGGCACCGGCGGGGTCGGCAAGACCCGCACCGCAATGCACCAACCGCACGGGCGCCGGGCGGTCACCACCGAAGCGGAGTCCTTATCCCCATATCAATCCACAGTGTGTACACACCATGTTGATGCCGATCCCGCTGACGAGCCCCTACGGTGTCGGCCATGGGGGAAACGCCGATTTATGATCAGGTGCGTGGTGAGCGGATCCACGCTGATGTTCCGGCCAGTCGGGCGGACCCGCAATGGGCCGGTTTCCACGGCAAACACCGCATGCGCCCTGACACGCTGGTTCCGGCGGCGGTGTTCGGGCCATCGGGTCCAGGAGATGGCCTTGCCCCGAACTACCACCGTCGGGCGGGGACATACCTTTCGGGTCGGCCAGCAGCCGACGGGCAACAAGCGAGCAGGGTGTGGGGACCGCGAGCAACCCTTCCCCCGGAAGCCCACACGCGGCAAACGCCGAGACACGCCGTAGGCAGTCCCCCAGCGTCCGCAGCTGACCGCAACCCAGCAGCCCGGGACGCGGCGGCAGGTGATCGCGGTGATCGC
>DASVWA010000462.1:0-5649 GCA_036389855.1 Pseudonocardiaceae bacterium | reverse complement strand
GGCGCATCCGTTCGACCTTGCCGACACCGGCGACCTTAAGCGCGAAGCCAATGTTGTCAGCCACCGACATGTGGGGGTAGAGGGCGTAGTTCTGAAACACCATCGCGATGTCGCGGTCCTTCGGGGCAAGGTGGGTGACATTGCGATCACCGATCGTGATCGTTCCGGCGTCGACGTCTTCAAGTCCGGCAAGCATGCGCAGTGATGTCGATTTGCCGCAGCCGGAAGGTCCGACCAACACGACGCACTCCCCGTCGTCGATCTGAAGATCAAGGCGGTCAACGGCGGGCCGATCGCTGCCCGGGTAAGTCCGAGACACGCCGTCATAGGAAACAGTGCTCATTAGTGGTTTTCCTCCCGGGCTCATCCCTTCTCGGCCCCGCTTGTCAGGCCCTCGACAAGCATCCGCTCGGCGAGGAAGAAGATCCCGATGATCGGTAGTGTCAGCAGGATCGAGCCAGCCATCAGCACCGTCGTGGGGATCTCAATGCTGCCGGCGAGCTGGGAGAGCCCCAGCGATACCGTCCAGCGGTCTCGGTCCTCGGCGAGGAACAGCAGGGCGAACAAGAACTCGTTCCATGCGATCATGAAGACATACAGCGCGGTGGACATCAGTGCGGGCAGCGCCAGCGGCAGACTGATCCAGCGGATGATCTGGAACCGCGAGCAGCCGTCGATCGCCGCGGATTCCTCCAGCGACACCGGCACGGTTTCGAAGTAGTTGCGCAGCATGTAGATCGAGATCGGCACGGTCTGCGCGACGTAGACGATCAGTAGCCCCCCCAGTGACCCGCGCAGCCCGATGCCGGCGAAGAAGACGAACAGCGGTACCGCCAAGAGGATGGCCGGAAACAGGTAGACGGCCAGGAACAGCGCGCTGACCTGCCGGCGGCCGGCGAACCGCAACCGGCTGATCGCGTAGGCGCCGGGGATTGCCGCGAGCAGGGTCACCGCGACGGTGAGCACGGCGATCACGAAGCTGTTGCGCATGAACACCAGGAAACCCTGGCCGCCATCGGCCACCGAGGTCAGCACGGAGACATAGGTGGACACATCGAACTCGGCGGGCCACAGCACCCCCGGCCGCAGCACCACCTGATCCAGATTGCGCAGCGAGAGCATCGCCATGTAGTAGAAGGGGAACACGGTGACCAGTACCAGCACGGCGATCACCACCCAACGCAGAACCCCGAACACGCGGGTCTCCACGGCATCGCGGTTCCAGCGGCGTCGGGTGGGCATGGATACGGTCGGCCGGAACTGATCGGTCTGGGCCATCACGCCTCTTGTAGGTGGCGGCCAAAGAATCGGAAGTAGATTCCTAGCAATACGACGAGCATGAGGGACAGCACCAGCGCCTGCGCTGACGCCGCCCCGATGTCGCCGCGCGCGGTGAGCAGGTCGTAGACCCGTACGCTGATCACCTCGGTGCCCGCTCCACCCCCGGTGAGCAGGTAGATGTCGTCGAACTCGTTGAAGGTGAAGATGAATCGCAGCACCGTGAGCAGCGCGACCACCGGCAGCAGTTGTGGCCAGATCACGTGTCGGAACCGCTGCGTCGGCGTCGCGCCGTCTATCCGCGCGGCCTCCTCCAGCTCCGCTGGGATGGCCGTCATGCGCGCGGTGAGGAACAGGAACGCGAACGGGAAGTACCGCCACGCCTGGAACGCCATGACGGTCAGCAACGCCACCGGAACGTCGAACTCTAGCTCGAAGAGTGACACTTCGGCCGAGCGCTGGGTAAGGAATGCGATCGGGTTCGTCCAACCGAACACCGAGGTGCCGATCTCGTTGACGATGCCGAACTGGGGGTTCAGCATGGTTTGCCAGACGAATGTCACCGCCACCACCGGGGCGACATAGGGCAGCAGCATGAACCCCCGCGCCACCGCGCGCCCTCGGAACCATCCGCGCAACGCCAGCGCCGCCACCAACCCGATGCCGATCGAGGCGGCCGTGCCGACCACGGAGTACAGCAGGGTGGTGGTCAGCGCGTTGTAGAACCCTGGCGAGGTGAACACCCCGGTGAGGTTGTCCAGGGTGAAGTCGCCCATCAGCCCTCGGCGCCGAAGACTGATTAAACGGAGATCCTGAAAGGCCAGCACGATCGTCCAGGCGATCGGAATCACGATCACGAGCACAACGACGATAAGTGTCGGCGCGAGCAGCGTCCGCCCCGCGCGAGCGTCGCGCTGGGCCCGCGTCATAGCCCGCGGCGATGGCCAAGTTGGCGGACGCCCAATTCTCCGTGTTGGGGTGGATCTCGTCATCGCGGCCTCACCGCAGGGAGTCCTGGATCTCAGAGACGGCCTCGGCGGCCTGTTCCGCGGCCTCCGACGGTTCGACCTCACCACTGGTCATGGCGCTGATCGCCTGGGGCACCGGCAGCTCACCGGCAATCGCGCCGATCAGGCCCGCCTGGCCCTGGGTGATGCCCCAGCGGCTGACCCTGTCCACGCTGGTGGCCAGCGCGTCGAGTTCCTCGGGCGGATAGAAGTTGGTCAGCGGCGCCTTGGTGTCCACGCCCGCCGGCAGGGTGCGCCAGGCGTCCGCGTACTCCTGAGGGTTCGCCTGGGTGCCGGAGCGGGTCGGGAACTTGCCCTCAGGGGCGAAGCTGAGCCAGTCGAGGTAGCCATCGCTCATCATGTATTCGACGAACCGGCGCGCTGGCTCGGTGGACGCGTCGGCGAGCACGGCCCACGACACCACCTCGCCGAACTGCGCCGGTGCCGTGCCCTCTGCCCCTGATATCGCGGTGACGATGCCGGTGTTGTGCACCAGGAACCGAGGGTCGGCCACGCACCGAGGGCAGCTGGGCGCGGCGTCGGCGCGCAGCCCGGCGAGTTCGTCGAGGATGAATGACGACCAGATCATCATCGCGGCCTTCCCCGCGAAGTAGGTGGCCCTGGTCGTGTCCGAGTCCTGGGCACCTGCCACCGAGTAGTTGCGGATCAGGTCGTTGTAGAAGGCGAAGCTGGCGATACACGACGGGCTGTCCAGGCTGATCTCGCCGCCGGCGATGACGAGTTCACAGCCGTTGGCCAGCGCCAAGTGCTCGAAGGTCTGTTGCGTGAAGCTGTCACCAGGTGTTGTCGATCCAACAAACCCGGCGACGCCGCCGGTGTTCAGCGCGCGCGCCGCCGCGGTGATGTCGGCGTAGCTCTGAGGCTCGGGCAGCCCGGCTGCGGCGAACAGGTCGCGGCGGTAGAGCAGCAACTGCGCGAACGCGTCGCTGGGCACGGCCAGCTGGGTGGTGCCGTCCCGGGTCAGGGTGAGCGCCCGCTCGGAGAAGGTGTTGGTACCCAGGTTGGCCACGACCGCGCCGGGAACCTCCGTATCGAGCAGCTCATTCGCCGCGAGCGAGCGCACCCCGGCCAGGGGCAGGGCGCCGACCACGTCCGGCAGTTTCCCCGATGCGGCGGCGGACATGACCAGCTGGTTGAACTGGCCCTCGTCGATCCCCACGACCTCCACCGCGATCCCGGTGGCCCGACTGAACTCGGCGGCGATGGCCTGCTGGGCGGCCAGCCGCTCCGGCAGGTTCTCCAGGGTCCATACCGTGATCGCGTTCATATCCTGTTCAGGCCCGATGCCACCGCAGGCCGCCGTCATCAGAAGCACCACTGCCGCCACGGCCGCCGCGGCGCGCGACGAGATCCTCACCAAGTGTCTCGACGGCATGCGAGCGGGGTGGAGACGGCCTGACGCGCCGCAAGATCGAAGAAGCACCATGATTTTTGCGCGCTCATGACCCGTAATAGTGCAATTGATATTGTGTCCTGTATAGGTCATCACGGGGTCACCAGCAGGGACGCCCTCCATGCCCGTCGACGCCGCAGTTACCTCAGGACACGGACTATGAGCTGATCGGCTCGCTGCCGTTTGAGCGCTGACCGCCGCCGCCGGCCGGTTCAGCCCGGCGGTCACCGAGCGCACGGTGAGCTTAGTGCGGCTGTTTCTCGCGCGGCCCAACCGCGATTCGCCAGCGATGAAGTAGCGCCGCTTCCAGTGCGCGGCGGTTGCTGCGGGCTGCTTAGCATCGCGCTTTCGTGCGCCCAGCAGACTGGAGGTGACCTGTTGTAGGTGATCTTTGGTCGTAAGCTCGTCGTCGCTTGCCGGTGGGAGTCCGGTCCGGGTAGCTGCCAGGTGGCCCGGTAGCAGGCTGGCGGCGTCGGAGCGAAACGTCCGGCGTCGGAGCCCAGCGTAGAAAGCCCTTGAAGGGGAAGCGACTGAGCGGTCCGTAGCATGAAGCGACAGCTCGCGGCGTCGTTAGAGGTCCCGCCTGTGAGGCTGGGGTGCAGGGAGTGCCGAGCCCCCGAATCAGGGGGAAGGCCATGGAAGGCGCTGAAGACCTGGATGTGCAGGCGCCGAAGGACTCCCCGGGGCACTGTTGCGTTGTTGATGACTGGGTCGGGCAGGCTGGGTTGATGCGTCGTCGCGCTGCTCGTGTGCTCGTCGAAGTCTGGTTTCGTCGGGTTCCGATTCCCCGCCGGAAGTGATCACAGTGGCAGTCCATTGGTACTTGCGCTATGCCCTGTCCTACCGCGACGTCGAAGAACTGCTGGCCGAACGCGGCGTCCAGGTTGACCATGTGACCGTGTACCGGTGGGTGCAGCGGTTCACCCCGCTGCTCATTGACGCGGCACGACCATGCGCGCGATGGGCGGCTCCGTCTTCCACGGGTCGTGCGGGTAGAGCTGTACGCCGTCGGTTCTGGTCAGCGGCAGGGGCGACGACGTCCACGGCCTTGCCGTGGGCCGGGTGCTCTAGCCACCGAGCCCGGCCAGCCTGTCGTAGAGCGGCTCCGAGACCACGACATGCTGCCCAACCTGACCCAGCTTGTGGTGACTGATCTCCATCATCTCCGAGTGCACGGCGTGCTTGCCCATGAACTCGCCAGTCATCTGGTTCAGCCCGGTGACGACATGGTGATTGGTGACCAGAAACGGGCGTGTGCCATGCACGACGATGAAGCCCGTTGCAGACGCGAGTGTCAGGGCCCTGGCGTATAGCCGCAGCCGCAGCGACTTGACGGTGGTTTCGGCGATGTACGGCACACAGGGACGGTACGGGTCTGCACGCGGCCCGGGCAGCCGCGGGAGGTCGGCCAAGATGCACTGGAGCAGCTTGATCGTGTCCGCTCGATCCACCGCGCCAGTGTCCATTACGGAGATCATCGCGGGCGGAGCGGCACCGCACGCCCGGTGGTCAAGCGCGGGCCGTTCCAAGCGTCCTCGGTCGAATTCGCCGGCACGGACTCCGGCGGTGAGCGCGGCACACTCAGCCGCGGTGATCACCACGTTCAGTAGACCCGCCAGTGAGTCAGCGCGTGGATGGTTTCCAGTCCGAAGGCCGGCCGCGCTGGCGGATCGGATAGGTCTCGCAGCCGTCCTCGGTGCAATAGGTCATCTCTCCCGCGGCCTGCTGCCCAGCTGGTGCCGCCGGTGGCGGGGGTTCCAGTTCCGGTGCCGGCGTCGGAAGGGGTGCTGGTGGTGGTGGTTCCGGTGCCGGTGGCGGCTTAGGAGTGGTTACCGCTGGCCGCACTGGCCGTGGCTTCGAGGGCTCTGCTCTGGCTGGCTGCGGCACCGGGGATGCTGGTGCTGGCAACTCTGACGGAGCGTCTGGCACGCACAACAGCTCCGATGGCGC
>DASVWA010000461.1:0-2902 GCA_036389855.1 Pseudonocardiaceae bacterium | reverse complement strand
TAAAGTACAGCGACGCGCCTTTGAATTCGTTTGTGATCGAAGTAGTGTCAAGCTTCTTTTTTCATGGACCGGGAAACAACTCATCAATGAGTTTGTTGTACGCGTGCGCCGCTTTAGCGCCGGAGTTAAACGAAAAGATATATTTCTTGTGAAGTGCGCGTCACGGATATCGACGTTACGCGGAATGGCGGTATTGAAGACTTGCTTCGTATAGGTTTGACGGAGAATTTTGAGCGATGTTGCCGTGTTGACGGTTGGGTCTGCCATGGTGAAGAGAAGCCGCGAAGTACTATCTACGGGTTGAAAAACCCAGGACGACCGGACTCCGCGATCGGCGCCATGCCGATCTGGGTAGCCGGTGTCGTAGGTAGGAGCCGGTGGGGAGCCGTCGAGCTGCCGGTTGCGCATCTGAACGCACCCAGACGTGTCGAAGGCCGCCGAAGTGCGTAGGCGGTCACAGCGGATAAAGGATAGCTCCCATAGGCCGTTCCTTGCTGCGCCTTCGGGGTCATTCCCCGCCTGCGCCGAATCAGTCGCTGTAAGAGCGCTGTGCTAGAGGGTGGCGGCGGGTTTGCCCAGGTAAGCGCCGCCTCTACGTCGCGGGCGCACTTGGCGACTCCACCCGCTGACTGAGACTCGTGATCTCCAGCCCAAGAGGTTTGCGCAGGTCACGGCCTAATTTGTGCGCCGCCAGGGACTCGAACCCCGAACCCGCTGATTAAGAGTCAGCTGCTCTGCCAGTTGAGCTAGCGGCGCTGGTGTCGACGCCTCCCGTGCGTGACGTGCAGGACGCTAGCACGCTGGCGCCGGCTGGTCTGAGCCAGGACCACAAGCAACCGGACAACGCCGCCGCGCGTCAGTACACACGTACCCCGCTGGGTGCGCCAGCAAGTCTGTCGGTCGGGTGCGGCAGACTCAAATCCTCTTGTAGCAGTGAATCATGAAACGGAAGGTGCCCGTGGGGGCGAGCAGTTCGCGTGCGGCGGTCGAGGGTCGGAACACAGTGTCAAAGCTGATCAGGAACACTCTGATGATCATAGTGTTGCTGGTCGTCGGCATACTCGGCACGCTGCTGGCGGGTTGCAGCGCGGGTATCAGCGCGCCGAAGCCCGGCGAGCTCCCGGCCGCTCCACCACCCCCGCCACCTCCGGTCGCGCGCATCACCACCAATCCGCCGGATCGCGCGACCGACGTCTCGGTATTGGCGCCCATCACCGTCACCGTTGCGAAGGGCAAGCTCGGCCAGGTGACCTTGACCAATCCGCAGGGAGCACCGATCGTCGGTGAGCTTGAGCCCGATGGGACAAGCTGGAAGTCCACCGAACCGCTGGGCTACGGCAAGGCATACATGATCAACGCCAACGCGGTTGGCGACGACAACCGACCGGTGACCATCGAGTCCAGCTTCAAAACCATCGCGCCGCGCACCCTGGCCTACCCGTCGATCAACCCGACCGACGGGCAGACGGTCGGAGTGGGACAGCCCCTGGCGCTGTACTTTGACGAACCGATCGCGGACAAGCAGGAAGCCCAGAACTCCATCACCGTGACGACGAGCCCCCAGGTCGAGGGCGCCTTCTACTGGTTTTCCAACAAGGAGGTGCACTGGCGCCCCCAACAGTTCTGGCAACCTGGGACCAAGGTCACCGTGGACATCCGCTTCTACGGCAAGGACCTAGGCAACGGCGTGTACGGCCAGCAGGACCGAAAGTCGCAATTCACGATCGGCAACGCCTTCGTGGCCCGGGCCGACGGCGCGACCCACCAGATGATCGTCGAAATCAACGGCCGGGTGGTGCGCACGATGCCGATCTCTATGGGCCGACCGGATTTCGCCAGCGCGAATGGGGTGCACGTGGTTACCGAGCGCAACGCGACCAAGGTGATGGACTCGACCACCTTCGGCCTCTCGCTCGATGCCGGCGGGTACATGACCAAGGTGCAGTGGGCCACCCGAATATCCAACAGCGGTGAGTTCGTGCACTCCGCGCCATGGTCAGTCGCCCAGCAGGGCAACAGCAACGTCAGCCACGGTTGCATCAACCTGTCGCCGGAGAACGCCAAGTGGTTCTTCGACAACGTCAAGAAGGGTGACGTTGTCATCAACGTCAATACTGGCGGCCCCAACCTCAAGCCATGGGATGGCTTCGGGGACTGGCAGATCCCGTGGGGACAGTGGGTCTCGGGCGGCAACAACAGGTAGCCGCACCCAGCGCCATCACCCCGCGACGTGTTTGGTGATCAGGCGGTTGGCCTGCTCCGCCTGCTCGATGGGCGCCAGGTGCGCTCCTTCGAGAATTTCCAACTTCGCCCGGTGGATGCCGATGGCAAGGGTTTTGGCATGCGGAGTTACCGGTGTCCGCTCATCCTGGGCCCCGGCGATCACCAGTGTGGGTGTGTCGATTCGGCCGATCAGCTTGCGACCGTCCCAGGCGGCGATGGCTGAGCAGCACGCGGCGTAGCTGTCGTCCGAGGTCTCCGCGATCATCTGGGTCGCCTGTTCGACCATCTCCGGGTGCGCAGCTGCCCACTCCGGGGTGAACCAGCCGGCGACCACCTGCGGTGCTATCGCGGATGTGCCCGCCCAACGAACTGATGCAGCCCGCTCAAGATACGGCCCAGGGTCGTCGTAACGCGCGCTCGTGCTGCACAACACCAGCGACGACAGCCGCTCCGGGGTGTACGCGGCGAGACAGATCCCGACCATCCCCCCCAATGAGAGCCCGCAGAAGGCCACCCGCTCGATCTCCAGCCGGTCCAGTAGTTCGAGCACGTCGATGGCCAGATCCGCTATCGCGAACGTCCCGGCCCCCACTGGAGATCCGCCGTGCCCGCGATGGTCATAGCGAAGCACCCGGAACCGTTCGGCAAGCACCTCCACCTGGGGCTGCCAGATCTGCAT
>DASVWA010000460.1:0-2388 GCA_036389855.1 Pseudonocardiaceae bacterium | reverse complement strand
TGATCGATCCCGATTTCCTTGACCTGCCGTTGTGGTCGGTCGCCGACGCTGCCCTTGGTAAAGCCCGCGAGCTGGGTGCCGAGCACGCCGACGTCCGGATCGAGCGGACCATCCGGCAGCTGCTGCGGTTGCGTGACGGGGAGGTGGCGACAGCGCAGGACTCGTCCACCGTCGGGCTGGCCGTCCGGGTCATCGTCGAGGGCACCTGGGGGTTCGCCTCCCACCTGGAACTGACCCCGCAGTCCGCCGTGGCCACCGCGCAGCGGGCCGTCGAGGTGGCCCGCACGCTGCGCCAGCTCAACGCCGAGCGGGTGGAACTGGCGGCTGAGCCAGTGCACGCCGGCGCCGTCTGGGTCGGCGACCACGAGATCGACCCGTTCACGGTGCCGCTGCAGGAGAAAGTGGCGCTGCTGTCGGAGTGGTCTGGCCGGTTGCTGGCCACCGACGGGGTCGAGCACACCAATGCGCTGCTGTTCGCCGAGAAGGAGATCAAGTTCTACGTCGACTCCGCCGGCACCAGCACCACCCAGCAGCGGGTACGGATGCATCCCGAGGTCACCGCGATCGCGGTGGACCGGGCCGCCGGATCGTTCGAGAGCATGCGGACCTGCGCGCCGCCGACCGCTCGAGGGTGGGAGTACCTGGCTGGCAACACCGTGTGGAACTGGGACGATGAGCTTGCGCAGCTCCCGGAATGGTTGACAGAGAAGGTGAAGGCACCCAGCGTGCCGCCCAGCCGGTATGACCTGGTGATCGATCCCACCAACCTGTGGTTGACGATTCACGAGTCGGTGGGCCACGCCACCGAGTACGACCGGGCCATCGGCTACGAGGCCGCCTATGCAGGGTCCTCCTTTGCCACTCCGGACAAGCTCGGCACCCTGCGCTACGGCTCGCCGGCGATGCATGTCACCGGTGACCGCACGCAGCCCCACGGGCTGGCCACCATCGGTTACGACGACGACGGGGTCGCCACCTCGCAGTGGGACCTGGTAGCCGGCGGGACGCTGGTCGGCTACCAGACCGATCGAGTGTTCGCCCGCCGGCTGGGACTGGACCGCTCGGCGGGCTGCGCCTACGCCGACTCACCACACCACGTGCCCATCCAGCGGATGGCCAACGTGTCCCTGCAGCCTGATCCCCACGCCGACACCACGACGTCTGACCTGATCTCGGCGGTCGACCGTGGTATCTACATCGTCGGCAACCGCTCCTGGTCGATCGACATGCAGCGGTACAACTTCCAGTTCACCGGGCAGCGTTTCTTCCGGATCGAGGGCGGCAGGCTCGCCGGGCAGCTCCGAGACGTCGCTTACCAGGCCACCACCACGGAATTCTGGCGCGCGATGGAAGCGGTGGGTGGCCCCTCGACATGGTTGCTCGCCGGCGCGATGAATTGCGGCAAGGCTCAACCCGGTCAGGTCGCGGCGGTCAGTCACGGGTGCCCCTCTGCATTGTTCCGCGATATCAACGTCCTCAACGCCCGCGAGGAGGCCGGCCAGTGATGATCGGGGCCGACGAGCTGACCGCGGCCGCGCTGGCCGCGTCGAAAGCCGACGGATGTGTCGTGCTGCTCACCGACACCAGCGAGGTCAATCTGCGCTGGGCCAACAACACGATGACCACCAACGGGCACAGCACGACCCGCTCATTTGCGGTGATTTCAATTATTGGCGACTCGGCAGGCACGGTCAGCGGTAACGGCGTCGACCTTGATGAGGTGCACGCCGTGGTAGCGGCCAGCGAGGATGCCGCCCGGCAGTCCGGCCCGGCCCGAGACGCCGCGCCGCTGGTGGAAGGGGCGGCCGACGACGACTTCGACGCGCCGGCAGCGGCCACCGAGATCGGAGTGTTCGCCCGACTCGCCGATGAGCTGGCCACCTCGTTCGGTGACTCTCGTGGTCATGGCGAGCTGCTCTACGGTTTCGCCGAGCACCGCCTGGAGACCACCTGGCTGGCGTCCTCCACTGGACTGCGCCGTCGCTGGGTCCAGCCCACCGGCACCGTGGAGGTCAACGGGAAGATCGCGGCCGATCTTGCCCGCAGCGCCTGGGCCGGGGCCTACACGGCTGACTTCACCGATGTGGACCTCACTTCGATCACCGCCGAAGTGCGGCGACGGTTGGGCTGGTCGCAGCGGCAGCGGGAACTGCCCGCGGGCCGGTACGAGACGATCCTGCCGCCGTCTGCGGTCGCCGATCTGATGATCGACCTGGCTTGGTCGATGGAAGGTCGTCCGGCACACGAGGGTCGCTCGCCATGGTCGGCTCCAGCCGGGTCGAGCTCGCCGACGCGGCTGGGTGAGCAGCTCACCGATCTGCCGCTCACGCTGTCCAGCGATCCGTTCGCACCAGGGCTGTCGACCCCGCCGGTGCTGGCTACTACCGC
>DASVWA010000459.1:0-5751 GCA_036389855.1 Pseudonocardiaceae bacterium | reverse complement strand
CTGCCGGCGGTGCGGGTGCCGCAGCCGTGGTCTCCGCAACGACCGCGTCCTCACCGGTGTTGTCGGTTGTGGTGCCGCCGCCCTCGGTGGTGCCGCCGCCCTCGGTGGTGCCGCCGCCCTCGGTGGTGCCGCCGCCCTCGGTGGTGCCGCCACCCTCCGTGGTGCCGCCACCCCCGGTGGTGCCGCCACCCTCGGTGGTGCCGCCACCACCGACAACGCTGCCACCCTCCGTGGTGCCTTCATCGGTGGTTCCCCCAGCACCTGCTCCCAGTCCGCTTGGGGTCCCCGGGGGCATCGGGCGGCGTTGACCAGCAGTTGCTTGTGGCGCGGGAGCGGTGGTCCGCCCCACATTGGTCGCTTTCGTTCCATTGCTCGCAACGTTCGGGGACTCTGCGCTGCCGGCTGGGTTACCGGAACCGTCGCTCGTGACCACGTCGCCGGGTGGGCTCACGCTGCCCGACACGCTGTCGCTGGCAGCGGGGAGGTCGTCTCCTGGCGCGGTGACGGCGAGCGAGGTCATGAGCACACCAGCGAGCAGGCCCACCGCGGTGATGTTGAGCACCAGCCCAGAGGTGATCTTTCCGCGGAACCGCCCTTTGTTGCCGGTGGATTCCCGGTCCTCAACGGACTCGCGCTGAGTGGGAATGAGCGGCGGCCGTTGTGGCGCATGGTCGGGCAGACTTTCCCGACTCCCATGAGTCTCTGGCTCAGGACCGGCAACCACTGGCTCGATGGCCACGGTGGGTGTGGTGACCGGTTGGGCGGCCGGAGCCATCGACAACGCAGCGCCCAGAGCGATCGTGGTTTGGGGGTCGGCATCCACTCGGACCGGGCAGCCCAGCCGGGCGGACACCAGTTGGGACACCAGCGGCATCCGGGAGGACCCACCGACCAGCAGCACAGCTCCGAGCTCATCGCTGCTCACGTCGGCCGCGCGGATAGCGCGGGACAGCAAGTCGACAGTGTCCTCGAGGCCTGGACGGATCATGTCCTCGAACTCGCCACGCACCAGACGGATCTGGGTGCTGGCGCCCGGAAGCAGTACGGGGATGGTGACCTCGGTGTCTGACGAGAGCGCCTCTTTGGCTTCGGTGCATTCCCGACGTAGCCGTGCCAGCCCGCTGAGCACGCTGGGGTCCTCGACGTCCAGCGTGTCCCACTGCACTGCGCCCGGCTGGGCAGCGAGCAGGGCTCGCACGTGGCTGAAGACGGCCTCGTCGAAGTCCGCGCCACCGAGCTGCTGGAGGCCGTCGGCCGAGCCCAGCAGGGCGAAGGAATCTGCGCCGGTCTTGCGGACCACGGCCGCATCGAAGGTGCCGCCGCCCAGGTCGTACACCGCAATCGTGGTGCCTGCCTCGACTCGCTGCTGTGCCGCGTAATTGATCGCGGCGGCTTCTGGCTCTGCCAACAAGGTCACATCGTTGAGGCCGATCGCATTTAATGCATGAGACAAAAGATCTTTCTTGAATGGTCCCCATCCAGCTGGGTGGGTGACCGCGATCCGGTCCGGGGCGCCACCCTCACGCTCTGTGATCCGATCGACAACCCAGCGGACCATCATCGCCGCCAGGTCCTGGGCGGCATAGGGTCGCCCGCCCACGAACAGCGGCGTGTCATCACCGATCCGCCGCTTGAATTCTCGGACTACGTGGTCAGGATCAGTTAACGCACGCCGCTCAGCGGCCTCACCCACGAGCACAGAACCGTCTGCACCTACAAAGAGGACCGAGGGCACTGATGGCATCCGGCTACCCAGAGCTACCGCTTCGGTCTTGTCCTCATCCCGCCGCCAGATGGCTGCCGCCGTGAAGCTTGTCCCGACGTCGACCCCCAGTGCGTAACTCACGATCCACGACCTCTCGACCACGGTAGTCCACCGAATGACGGTGCCGTTGGCTTCATCGGCCCGCGACAGGGAGTTGTTAACCGCTCACGCAATGAATTCGAAAATGTAACGTTACGCAACCTGACAGCGATCGATGCGTCTAGTGATTCGTACGAGGGACGTCTCGAGAGAGGCAGCATGGTTCGACCGCACTCCCCGCCTGATCTCGCGGTCCCCAGCGCACCGCCATCAGCGCTCTGGATCTTTCGCCAGGTCGCCGCCGCTCCATCGGCTCCGCTCACTGCTGCGATAGTCGGTCCGGGGGGCACCGGGAAATCAGTGCTGCTCGACGCGCTGGCGCGCGAGTACCAGAAGGCTGGTGCCGTGGTGGTGCGCGGCAACCGTGCTGCTGGCCTGCGCCTGGACACTGTCGACCCGGACGAACCCCTTCTGGTGGACGATGCCCACGAACTGGACCGGGCAATGCTCGAAGGACTGCGCACGTTCGCCGAAGGGGAGACCGCCCGGCTCGTCGTGGCTTACCGACCGTGGCCGCGGTCTCGCGAGCTTTCGGCGCTCGGCGCGAGCCTCGCTCGCCGTCGATCACCAGTGGTCGTAGGGCACTTGGATCGCGGTACCGTCGGCGCCCGCATCGCAGCGCGGGTTGGGTGCACTCCCCCTGACTCGCTGATTGACCTCGTGCACGAACAGAGTGGCGGGCTGCCGTCCCTCGTCAATCTCGTCACCCAGGCACTTCAGGACACCGGCAGATTCGATCCCCGGCGCCCTGAACAGTTTCGGCGCCCTGAACGAGTCAACGTCTCGGCGGGCTTGGCCGAACGGCTGCGTTACCAGTTGGAGGCACTCAATCCCGCGATCTACGGCCTGCTGCAGGCGATGGCCGTCGGTGCAGCGCTGGATGCCGACGTACTGGGCCCGTTGCTCGACGCTGATCCGGCTTCCTTGACCGACACGGTGGAAGCGGCGATGGCAACGGGCGTGCTCACCAACAGCGGCGAGCTGATCCCGTTCATCCGCAATATCGTGCTGCGGTTGATGCCGATGCTGCGAAGCCGGGCGATGCAGCGGCAGGTAGCCACCATCCAGCTCGACCGGGGTGGGTCCGTGCTCGCCGCTGCACGCCAGCTCCTGGGCACCGGCGCAAGCGGTAATCGAGTGGCTGCGGTCCTGGAACGGGCCGGCGACGAGGCGCTGCGGCAGTCCCCCGCGCTGGCTGCCGAACTGTACGCGGGAACAATCGACGCTGGGGCCTCGCCGAGTGCACTGGCGGCGCGCTACGCCCAGGCGGTCGCGCTCGCCGGTGACCTCGATCAGGCGTTGAGGCTGGCTGATCAGGTTGTTTCCGACCAATCCGGTGCCGATCGGCAGCGGGGCGTCTCGGTGGTCGCCGCAATCCTCGCTCATCGGGGGCTACCGGCGCACAGTGCACAGCTGTACTGCAGCCTGCCTGCCGATGCGGCGGGTGGTGCCGCACTCGCGGTACCCGCGCTGATCGGTATCGGGGAGCTCGCCCAAGCTCGTGCGGTGCTCGACGCGGCGGATGCCGGCCGAAGCGCCACTCTGATGGCCGGCGCAGAAATCCTGATGGCGCGCGGGATGCTCGCCACCGTCACTGGAGCATCCATTGGGGCACTGTCACAGCTGGCCAGGGCCACGGTCCTGCTCGAGCCGGCGGGTGAAACCGTCCTGTTGCCCGACACGCCGGCAGCGCTGACCGCCGTGGTCGCGCTGCAGTGCGGTGAGCTGACCGTCGCGGACTCCACGCTGCGGCGCGCCGTCGCCGCCAAGCTCGGTGGCCGTCCAGCGCATCCCCGGCACTTGCTGTTGCACGCCTGGATGGCGATGGTCCGCGGCAAGCTGGATGTGGCGCACCGCACCCTGGAGCGGGTGACCCGCCAGTTCACTGCGCTGGAACCACGTGACGAGGTGGTTGCTGCTGCGCTGGCAGTGGGCCTGGCTCGCCGGGAAGGTGATACTGCCGCGCTGCGTTCGGCGTGGCGACGGGCACGCTGTGCTCTCGTCCGGCATCCGATCGATCTGTACATGCTGCAGCCACTGGGTGAGCTCGCCATCGCCGCCGCCCGGAGCAGCGAGCTGGAGTCAGTCGCGCCGCACCTCAAGGAGGCCGAGAATCTGCTCGACAAGCTGGGCAACCCGGTGCTGTGGGCAGTGCCGCTGCACTGGTACCAGATGCACGCTGCCATCGTCGCCCAGCGACTCCCGGAAGCACAGCGGCACGCCGCCGCCCTGACCGACGCTGCATCGGGCAGCCCCTATGCAGCTGTGCTGGCAGCTGCGGCGAGCAGTTGGCTGCAGGTACTGTCCGGTGACATCGACCCCGAGACGGTGCAGATCGCGGCGCGGCGCCTGCACGGCGTCGGCCTGGCGTGGGACGCCGCTCAGCTCCCCGCTCAGGCCGCGACGCGGACCACTGACCGCCGGGCGATCTCGGCCTTGCTCACCTGCGCCCGTGCCATGAACGGCAGCCTGCCAAGCAGCCCGGACAGCGCCCCGGGGTCGGGTGAGGAGTTGGACCCTGAGACTTGCTCGCAGGGTCAAAACCTTAGCCCTGCTCCTGGCCAGACCGAGATGACCGTGGCTGCGGGCAGTGGGCCGGTGGAGGGTCAATCGGTCCTCAGCGAGCGGGAACTGGAGGTGGGCCAGCTCATCCTCGCTGGCCTGACCCACAAGCAGGTCGGGGAGCGCCTGTTCATCTCCGCGAAGACTGTCGAGCATCACATGGCCAGGATTCGTCAGCGGCTCGGCGTTGGTACCCGCAACGAGCTGTTCGACCAGCTGCGCTCAGTCATCGAGGGGTCGTGAGTGGGTAACAGTGTCATAGCACTCAATGCCACTCACGACTCACTGGCGAGCCGGGCCATCATGCCCTCGCAACTGCGCACCACCACTCGACAGGCATCGGTCGTCGCCCGGCCGGACAGCGGGTTCTCCGCCCGCCGGTGCCATCGAGTGAGTGCTTCCAGGGCAGCCTGTCGAAGCTCGTCGGCTTTGGAGCCAGCAGGCTGACCCAGCCGCACCTCTGGCGCTGCGCCTGATCCACCGAGCAGCCGTTCCGCTTCGTCCAACTCCGCCTTCGGCAGGTTGACCGCACCAGACCGCAGCACGGACAGCAGGCGCAGCTCGGCGAACTCGTGTGCCCCGGCGAGGATGCGTTCCACATCCCCGAGCAACGGTCCGGTATCTGCGCGGGTGTCACCGTGCAACACGCTGTCCAGTGCCAGCAGTGCTGAACGGGCCTTGAGCAGGTCACGACGCTCGGTGAATTGCGTGTTGAGGAGTTCCCGCAAGTCGTCCAGTCCACTTCGGCGGACCAGCTCCTCGGCGAGGGCGGCCGGGGTGTCGGTGTCTTGCCGGATGAGCGTCACCGACAGCCGGAGTCCGAACAGGCCAAAACGGTGCAGCAGCCCGTGCCTGATCTCGGAGCTCTCCACCGCCTGGATCGCGGTGACCGCTGCGGAGTCGGCTCGCAGGAAGCGATCGCCGGACAGCAGCAACCTGTCAACCTCGTCCCGCGGCGCCCGGGACAGCGCCGCCAGCGCGTCGAATTCTACTTGGCGCATCGTGCGTCCGGTTTGTGCGAGCAACCCCGCCACCGGCACGACGCCCTGGCACAGCCCACGCAGTGTGGGATCCTTGCGGTAGCGCTGCGCGATGCTCTTCGCTGAGAACATCGCATCGATCCGGCCGCCGCCGATCTCGTCGGCCCGCGACAGCACCGCGACGGTGTTCACCGATGTCGCGCGGCCCACCCCCTGGTCACGGAACGACTCCAGGAACTTGGCGTCCGTGGCGTGCAGGTGACGCATCAGGTAGATCACCGCGTCGGCCTCAGCCGGAGAGTCGTCCTCGGGGGTGAGGAAGGTAAGAGTGCGCTGGGAGTTGTC
>DASVWA010000458.1:0-2867 GCA_036389855.1 Pseudonocardiaceae bacterium | reverse complement strand
CGGGTGTGATCGGATGGAGTGGATAGGTTTCACGCTCGGGTACTCCGTACTCTCAGCGCTGATCCCCGTGTTCAACACCGAGCTCTACCTGGTTGGTATGGCCGCCGCGCAACCACAGATGCATTGGGGATTGCTCGGATTGGCCGCGGCAGTCGGGCAGATGATCGGCAAGGCCGTCTTCTACTACGCGGGACGGGGGGTGCTGATGTTGCCCGCCCGCTTGCGTCGTGAGCCGGACCGGCAACGTGCCGGACGGTGGGCACCTCAGTTGCAGCAGATTCAGGAGTTTTCCCAGCAACATCGGGTGTGGTCGGTTGGTGTGCTGTTAGTGAGCGCGTTGACCGGCCTACCACCATTCGCTGCGACCTCAGTACTCGCGGGTTTGGCACGGGTCCGGTTGCTGACGTTCCTCGCGACCGGCCTGATTGGACGCTTCGTGAGATTCGCCACCATCGCCGCTTTCGGCAGTGTATTCAGCGCTTGGTGGCTCTGACTTCATGCTGATTACGCCAGCGGTGAATTCGCCAATACGAGCATCTACGCATAGTCCCCCGTATACAGCGAGTGCTACGAGGTGGCACTCAAAATGATGCAGGCGAAGAGTGGCCACATCGCCGCGCAGCGGCGTTGAGCAGGTGATCAGCCGCGCCATCGTCGCGCGGAACAGGCAGGTCGGCCGGCAATATCGAGGGGTCATGTGCCATGCCGCCGACACCGCCTTAGCGGGTGCGCGACGGGCAACGTTTGCTACCCCGCACTGGACGTCACCCCGATCATGTTCGATGCTCTGCGGGTGACCTCATCGCAGGACCACCAAGGCATCCGGGTCGGCGTCCCCCGGGAGTCGCGAGACGGTGAACGCCGGGTCGCCCTGGTGCCCAAGATGGTCGAGAAGCTGATCGGCCGCGGCATACAGGTCGTCGTCGAGCCCGGCGCCGGCGTTGGCGCGCTGATGCCCGACGAGATGTTCACCGAGGCCGGCGCGACCATCGACGACCCATGGCACGCCGACGTCGTCGTCAAGGTGGCGCCGCCGACCGACGAGGAGATCGCGCGGCTGCGTCGCGGTTCGGTACTGATCGGTTTTCTGGCACCGCGATCCGATCCGGAAATCACGGCGAAGCTGCGCGATGCGGGCGTGACCGCCTTCGCCATGGAGGCGATTCCCCGCATCTCCCGCGCACAGTCGATGGACGCGCTGTCCTCGCAGGCCAACGTGGCCGGGTACAAGGCGGTGCTGCTGGCCGCCGACCAGTCCACCCGCTTCTTCCCGATGCTCACCACGGCGGCGGGCACCGTCAAACCCGCGACCGTGCTGATACTCGGCGTCGGGGTGGCCGGGCTGCAGGCGCTGGCCACTGCCAAGCGCCTGGGGGCCCGGACCACTGGATACGACGTCCGGCCCGAGGTCGCCGATCAAGTGCGCTCGCTGGGTGCGAAATGGCTTGACCTGGGCATCGAGGCGGCCGGTGAGGGCGGCTACGCGCGCGAGCTCACCGAAGACGAGCGCGCCGAGCAGAAGCAGCGGCTGACTGAGGCTATCAGCGGTTTCGACGTCGTGATCACCACCGCGCTGGTGCCCGGACGCACGGCCCCTATCCTGGTCACTGCCGAGGCGGTGAAGGGGATGCGCCCAGGCAGCGTGATCGTCGACCTGGCCGGGGAGGCCGGCGGCAACTGCGAGCTCACCGAACCAGGTCAGATCGTGGTCCGTCACGACGTGACAATCGCCTCGCCGCTGAACCTGCCGGCGACGATGCCCGAACACGCGAGCGAGTTGTACGCGCGCAACGTGCAGTCGCTGCTGGAGCTGATGGTGGACGAGCAGGGCCGGTTGACACCAGACTCCGATGACGAGGTGCTGGTGCGCTCCTGCATCACCCGCGAACCGGAAGGAAACCACGGCTGATGCTGCTCGCCAACCTGGCGATCCTCGTGCTGGCCGGTTTCGTCGGCTTCGCAGTGATCTCCAAGGTGCCCAACACGCTGCACACCCCGCTGATGTCGGGCACCAACGCCATCCACGGCATCGTGCTGCTCGGCGGCATCATCGTGCTGGGTTTGGGCCACGACCTCTCGCTATTCGACAAGCTGCTGGCGGTGGTAGCGATCGCGTTCGGCACCATCAACGTGGTCGGTGGCTTCCTGGTCACCGACCGGATGCTGGGCATGTTCAAGGGCAAGCAACCTGCCAGAGGCGCATCCAAGGCGAACGAGCAACGATGACGACCCTGGTACAGGTCCTCTACCTCGTCGCCTTCGCGCTGTTCATCTACGGCTTGATGGGGCTGACCGGGCCGCGCACGGCGGTGCGCGGCAACCTCATCGCGGCAGTCGGAATGGGCCTCGCGGTGGTGGCGACCGTGCTCATCCCTGGGGTGAGCAACTGGGTGCTCATCGTGCTGGGTGTGGTGATCGGCACGCTGCTTGGGGTGCCGGCTGCCAAACAGGTCAAGATGACCGCGATGCCGCAGATGGTGGCGCTGTTCAACGGCGTCGGCGGTGGCGCCGTCGCGCTGATCGCCTGGGTTGAGTTCCGCACCACCGACGGGTTTGCCGGGGAGCCCGCTTACGTGATGGTGGCTTCACTGTTCGGCGCAATCGTCGGCTCGGTGTCGTTCTGGGGTTCCCTGGTGGCCTACGGCAAGCTGCAGGAACTCCTTCCCGGCCGACCGATCAGCCTGGGTAAGCCGCAGCAGCTGCTCAACCTGCTGGCGCTGCTGGCGGCGCTGGCCTGCGCGGTCGCGATCGGTTTGGGCAACGACTCAGAGCTGCTGATCATCGGAGCGCTGGTGTTCGCCGCGGTGCTGGGGCTGCTGGTCGTGCTACCGATCGGCGGAGCCGACATGCCAGTGGTGATCTCGCTG
>DASVWA010000457.1:0-8213 GCA_036389855.1 Pseudonocardiaceae bacterium | reverse complement strand
CCACGCTGTCCGAGCGCGAGGCCGGTGTGGTGCGGCTGCGATTCGGGCTCACCGACGGCCAACCACGCACGCTTGATGAGATCGGTCAGGTCTATGGAGTGACCCGGGAACGGATCCGGCAGATCGAGTCCAAGACGATGTCCAAGTTACGCCACCCCTCCCGCTCCCAAGTCCTGCGCGACTACCTCGACTGACGGTAGCCCTTCAAGGACTACCAACCCCGGTAACACCGGTCTCCAACGGCCACCAACCCAGCGCCTGCAACCCTGATCCGAGTCCCTGCCGAACCACTGGTAGGAACTCGGCGGCGGTGAGGCGACCTGCGTCCGCGGGTAGAGCACCCAGCAGCGGAAGGCCGGTCACAGCCGGTAGATCACTGAGATTGCACTGGGCGGCAATGTCGGGCTCAGCGGGCCAAGCACCGATCACGATCCCGACACAGCGCAAGCCGCGGGTGCGCAACACCTCGGCGGTGAGTGCGGTGTGGTTGAGGGTGCCCAGCCCGGCAGCGGTCACCACGAGCACTGCAGCGGCCGAGCCGACGGCGATATCGGCGAGTGTTGCGCCCTTGCCATCCAGGGGTACCAGCAACCCGCCAGCGCCCTCGATCAGCACCAGGTCATGCACTGCGGCGAGTTCCCGGACCACTGCGGTAGCGGTCGCCAGCGTCACCGGGGGCAGTCCAGCGCGGCGAGCCGCCGTTGCCGGCGACAACGGCTCGGGGTAACGGGCCAACTCCCGGCAGGTGACCGAAGGGCCCGCGAGACGTTGCACCTCATCGACGTCGCCCGCCTGGCCAGCGGTGACACCAGTTTGCGCGGCTTTGACGACCGCGACCCGGCGGCCGGCGGCGATGGCGAGCGCCGCGATGGCCGACGTCACCACCGTCTTACCAACCCCAGTGCCTGTCCCCGTCACCACCAGCAGGGTCACCAAGCCGCCTCGACGGTCATTTGGCCGCTGCGGCACAGGACCGCAGCAAGAATCCGCGAGACCCGCTCCCGGTCGCTGCCGGTGAGCCCGGCATGAGCAGTCAGCCGCAATCTACTGGTTCCGGCAGGCACCGACGGTGGGCGAAAGCATCCCACCCGCACGCCATGGCGCAGGCACTCCGCGGCCGCCGCAACGGCCCGCGCAGCTTCACCAAGGACAACCGGTACCACGCCGGACGTTGGCCGGGGTGCGCCCACCGCGGCAGCAATGGCGGCGGCGGCCTCGAGCACCCGGCCGGACAGTTCAGGCTCGGCGCGCAGCACGCGCAGTGCAGCCAGCGCCCCGCCGGTGGCTGGGGGCGCCAGGCCGGTGTCGAAGATGAAAGTGCGCGCCGAATCGATGAGATGGTCGACCACTGAGCGGCAACCCAATACGGCGCCGCCCTGGCCGCCCAGCGATTTCGACAGCGAGACCGTGGCCACCACATCGGGCTCACCGGCCAGCGCGCATTCGGCGAGCAGCCCTCGTCCGCCGGGCCCGCGCACCCCGAAACCGTGCGCCTCATCGGCCAGCAACACCGCCCCGTTGTCCCGGCACACTCGGTGCAATTCGATGAGTGGCGCAAGGTCACCGTTGATGCCGCACACCGAATCGGTGACGACCAACGCGCGCGGTTCGGACCGGGTTGCCAGCGCAACATCAACTGCTGCGACGTCAGCCGGCGGGGTGACCACGACCCGGGCCCGCGACAGCCGGCAGGCGTCCACCAGAGAGGCGTGGCTGGCGGCGTCGGACACCACCAGAGCGTTCGGGCCTGACAGTGCCGTCACCGCGCCGAGGTTGGCGGTGTAGCCCGAGGAGAACACCAGGGCCGCCGCCGCCCCACAGAACGCGGCAAGCTCGTCCTCCAGCTGCGCGTGTAGCTCGGTGGATCCGGTGACAAGGCGCGACCCAGTCGACCCAACACCCCAGGTGCGCGCCGCGTCCACCGCGCCCTCGACAACCCGAGGATCCCTGGCCAAGCCCAGGTAATCGTTGGAAGCGAGATCGATCACCGACTCTGCTGCCGGCCGCGGCCGCAGCGCACGCCGCAACCCGCTGGTGCGACGAACAGCCGCTGCCTCGTCCAGCCAATCCAGGGGCCCGCCCACGGCCAATGAGCCTACGCTCGCAACCTCGGCAAGCGGCCCGGCCACGGGACCGACCGGCGCCTTGCCGCAGGCCTGGCATCATTGCCCTGGCATCGGTGTCTGGGTCCCTGGGCCTGGGAGCACCAGGCCGCCGGGCAGTTGATCGTCGGGCACCGGCACGAATCGGGCGGCTGGGTCCCCGGCGGAGTCCAGGACCAGCAGCCGGGCGGTGCGGATGTCCAGGAACAAGCCCGCGACCTCAACCCGGCCGCTCGCGACGGCATCACGCACCGCAGGATGCATGCTGAGCATGTCTACCTGGCAGGCCACGTTGACCATGGAGAGCTGGTCCACCTCATCCCGGCCCTCCGCGGCGGCCGCAACACCAACCGGGTGCCCGCTGCGCATGGCCGCCAGGCTTGGCAAGCCCCACCGCAGCCACCGGCCCAGGGACCCGGTGACGGCCCTGTTACTGAGCAGCCCGTGCATTGCCGCGCAGCCGGAATGCCCGCAGACCAGGATCGTGGGCACCTGGAGGTGGTGCACCGCGTACTCCAGCGACGCAGCGACCGATGAGTCGGACTTGTGCCCAGGCGACGGCACGAGGTTGCCGAGATTGCGCACTGTGAACAAGTCGCCAGGCCCGCTGCTGGTGAGCACGTTGGGCAGCACCCGGGAATCAGCGCAGGTCAGGAACAGCGCCCGGGGACGTTGCCCGTCCACCAATTGTTCCAGGTGCGGTAGTACCTCGGGCGCCGAACGTCGGTGGTACTCGCGCACCCCGGCGAACAGCGCATGCAACCCACCGTGGTCGTGGTCTGCGTGCTGCACCTGCCACACCGACCACGGCGAGAAGGCGCGCGGCAGCGCGGGCATCCGCACCCGCCCGGCGGGCCCGTCGCGGTCATCGCCATTGCGCCGGACCGGCCCCACCTCGTCCACGACGACAGTCCCGCCGTTCGCCTCATGCTGTCGCTGCCACGTGACAAGGTGGTCATAGGCGGCGTGGTCCAGGAAGTCGACCACCATCTCCACGACGACATGGCTACCGGCCGGCACCTGCGCCAGCACCCGGGTCAGCCGGGGAACGGACAGGAAGCTCAAGGTGCCCTCGACCACCACCCGCCAGCAAGCGGGTTCCCCAGCCGACGCCGGGCGCACCTGCTGCGCGTGCACCTCGGACCAGACCACCCGGCGCAACACCAGCAGCAACGAGAGCCCCAACCCAATGAGCACGCCTTCCAGCAGGTTGAGGAACACTACGCCGGCCATGGTGACCAGGTAGATCACCAGCTCGCCCTGCCGGTGGGCCGAGCGCAGGTGCGCGAGTTTGGTCAGACGCAGACCGATCACCACCAGCAGACCGGCCAGCGCGGCCAGCGGGATCAGCTCGATCAGCCCGATGAGCAGCACCGTGAACAGCAGCACCCAGCCACCGTGCAGCACCGCCGACGCACGGGTCCGCGCTCCCGCGGCGACATTGGTGGAGCTACGGACGATCACGCCGGTGATCGGCAGGCCACCCAACATCCCGGACACGGTGTTTGCCGCACCCTGGCCGACCAGTTCCCGGTCAAAGTTGGATTTGCCACCCTTACCCATCTTGTCCACTGCCACCGCGGAGAGCAGGCTCTCCACGCTGGCGATCAGTGCCACGGTTAACACACCGACAAGCACCCCACCCCACATGTCACCCGGCACGTCCGGCAGGCTCAACGAGTCCAGCAGTGAGCCGGGCAGCAGCACTCGCTCAACCTCGAGTGCGAGCATCGTGGCCAGCGCCGTCGCCCCGACAACAGCCACCAGCGGCGCCGGGATGCTCTGCAGTGGGCGGGGCAGCTGCGACCAGATCAGCAGCACGGCGATCACCGCCAGGCCCACCAGTGCAGCTTGATCGTGAATGTTGATGAGCTGAGCGGGCAGCTCGACGATGTTCGTGATGGCGTCGGTGCCCGCGGACCCGCCGAGCAGCACATGCAACTGACCTAGCGCGATCGTGATCCCGATGCCTGCAAGCATCGCGTGCACCACCGCCGGGGAGATCGCGAGCGCCGCCCTGGCCACCCGGCTGATCCCGAACACCACCTGCAGCAGCCCCGCCGCCACAGTGATGGTGCACGTGACACCCCAGCCGAACTTCGCGATCAGGTCGGCCACCACCACGGTGAGCCCAGCGGCGGGACCGCTGACCTGGAGTGGCGATCCGCCGAGCAGGCCGGCCACGATCCCGCCGACGACGGCGGCGATCAGCCCTGCCATCACCGGAGCACCGGTCGCCACCGCGATCCCGAGCGAAAGCGGCACGGCGACGAGGAATACCACGAGCGACGCCGGGACGTCGTAGCGCAGCACCGTCCACGCGTGATGGTGCATGGTAGGTAGCGGGACGCGGGCCAGCGGCGGGGGTCGCATGCGACGGCCTCCAGGTCGGCGATGGTGCGAGTGGCGGCAACGGCCCACCCGCTGCACGTGCATCGCCGCGCTGCGATACCCCCACGATGACCGACCGTCCGGGGCGGCGGACGTCATTGCCCGTTACTGACCTGTTCCTCCCCGTCACCACCATCGTCCAGATCGAGTATGAAGTCGAGGTGAGACATAGATTAAAACGCTCCATGATCACCCTTTCGGCATCGACCCCTCGCCATCGAACAGGGGCTGCCCGCCTTGCGGTCGCCGGAAAAACTGGAGCACTCACGGAGCACAGGCTGCGACGTCAGCCGGCGGCGACCGCCGCGAGCACCCCGCGGGTGATCCGGGCAAGGTCGTCGTTGCCGGTGATGTAGGGCGGCATGGTGTAAATGAGGTCACGAAAGGGGCGCAGCCAGACGCCGCGGGCCACCGCGGCGGAGGTGGCAGCTCCGACGTCCACATGATGGTCGAGCTGCACGACGCCGATCGCTCCCAGCACCCGAACGTCGACCACGCCCGGTAGGTCCCGTGCCGGCGCCAGCCCCACCCGCAACCCCGCCTCCAGGCGCCGCACTTCGGCGCGCCAGTCCTGACCGAGTAGCAAGTCGATCGACGCCGACGCCACCGCCGCGGCCAACGGGTTAGCCATGAACGTCGGCCCGTGGGCAAGCACCGCAACCTCACCATTCGAAATGCCGTTGGCGACTCGAGGGGTGCACAGCGTGGCGGCCATCGTGAGGTAACCGCCGGTGAGTGCCTTGCCCACGCACATCACGTCGGGGCTGATCCCGGCATGGTCGGCGGCGAACAGCATCCCGGTGCGGCCGAACCCGGTGGCGATCTCGTCGAAAACCAGCAACACGTCGTGGGCCAGGGTTATCTCGCGCAGCACGTGCAAGTAGCGCGGGTCATGGAAGCGCATGCCTCCCGCTCCCTGAACCACCGGTTCGACGATCACCGCGGCCAGCTCATCGGCGTGGCGCACCACGGTGTCGGCCAGCAGCTGCACGTACGCCAACTGCAGTTCAGCCGGCGGCGCCGGCACGAACACCTGCGAAGCCAGAATGTCAGTCCACAGCGCGTGCATGCCGCCGTCGGGATCACAGACGCTCATCGCACCGAAGGTGTCGCCGTGGTAGCCGCCCCGCCAGGTGAGCAGCCGGTGCTTGCCGGGTCGTCGCAACGACCGCCAGTACTGCAGGCACATCTTGATCGCTACCTCGACCGACACCGAGCCCGAGTCAGTGAAGAACACGTGCTGCAGCGGCTCCGGAGTGATCTCCACCAGGCGGCGCGCCAGCCGTACCGCGGGCTCGTGGGTCAGGCCCCCGAACATGACGTGGCTCATCCGGCCGAGCTGGACCCGCACCGCGGCGTCGAGCACCGGATGGGCGTAACCGTGGATGGCCGCCCACCACGACGACATTCCATCCACCAATTCGGTCCCGTCGGCCAGCTGCAGTCGAACCCCGGCCGCCGAGCGGACCACCAGCGGATCGACCTGACCCGGCATCGGCCCGTAGGGATGCCATACGTGCGCGCGGTCCGCGGCGAGCAGATCCTGCACCGAGTTCACAGCTCGCAAGCCTACGGTCGCCCTCGAACCAGTGCATCGATCATACACGGAGAGTGACAACGGTAACAGTATGTACACGGTGTAACACTCCGCGATGAAGCGGCGATGACAAGCTGTACAGGATCCTCGCGGGGATCCTGTGCAGTGGATCCTCCGGGACCACGAGTAGGGGGCAGCAGGGCGCGGTCAACCGTCTGGGATGGATGCGGATCCCGTGTCCTCCCTGGCACTGGGGGAGAGGACAGCCCAATGGCAGCACGTTGGCGACCATGCGCATACCGTCGTACCACCGACCTCGTACGTATCCCATGATCTCACGACACCGGGCAAGCTCGCCGATGCCGCGCAACCTCGCGGCGAGCACCGTTGCCGCTTGCGACGAATATCCCGACATCCCCGACCAGCCGGCGGTGGCCGGGCGTCGCGTTCCGAACGCAATCCGGGTGCTGCTCGTCGTCGACCTGAGTCTGCTTCGCGGAGCGCTCGCCGCGCTGTTGTCCAGCGAGGACGACATCGAGGTGGTCGCCGGAATGGCATTGGGAGAGCGGGTCATTCCCACCGCGATCCGCTATCGGCCCGATATCGTCGTGGTGGACGTCGACCAGAGTGGACCCGATGTACTGGCGACTACCCACGCGCTGCACAAGCAGCTACCCGAGTGCCGGGTGGTCGTACTGGCCACCGCGCACCGACCGGGCCTGGTCCGTCGAGCATTGGATGTACCGGTGGCCGGTGCGGTGGACAAGGATGCGCAGCCCCGGCGGCTGCTGGCAACTATCCGCCAGGTCGCCAAGGGCAAGCGGACCATCGACCCCACCCTGGCGGTCGCCGCGATCGGTGTGGCAGGTAGCCCATTGACACCCCGGGAACTCACGGTTCTCGACCTTGCCTCAGGCGGGGCGTCGCCGACCGAGATCGCCCAACGGCTGTTCCTCAGCCGCGGCACGGTATGCAATTACCTCTCGCGCGTCATGACCAAGCTGGACGCTCGTACCCGGATCGACGCCATTCGCATCGCTCATGAGGCGGGCTGGATCTGACAGTTGGGTGTTGACGGGCCGGTAATGATGGGGAGTTCCGGCCCGTCATCCCAGTGGTGGACCAGCTCGCGGTACAACGGTGCAGTTCTGAGCAGCTCGCGGTGGCTACCTGACACGACTGCCGTGGCACCACCGGGCGTGCTGTCCATCAGCAGGACCCGATGGGCCCGCATCGCGGAGCTGATCCGGTGCGCGACCACGATCAAGGTGCCACCACGTGCGGCGAGGACTCGCTCGACTCGCTGCTCGGCGACCGGGTCCAGGTGGCAGGTGGCCTCGTCCAGGATCAGCACGGGCGCTGCGGTCAGGTGCGCTCTGACCAGCGCAAGCAGTTGCCGCTCACCGGCCGAGATCATGCCGGAGTTGACCGCGGCATCGTATCCACCCAGGCGGGTCACCACGGAACGCAAGCCCAACGCGTCGACCGCGGCGTCGAGCTCACCTCGGGTCGCTGTGGGATGCAGGTAGCGCAGATTCTCCCCGACTGTCCCAGCGAAGACATAGGCCTCCTGCGGGATCACCACCCGGTGGCGGGCAAGGACCTGTGGGTCGAGGTCGGCGACCGGCAGCCCACCCAGGCGGACCTCACCCCGCTGCGGCATGTGCGTTGCGGCGATCAGCCCGGCCAGGGTTGACTTCCCTGCCCCGCTGGGCCCGACAATGGCCATGTGCTGACCTTCCGGGATCACCAGATCCAGCTTGTCCACGACTGGTTCGGCGTGGCTGCCATAGGAGAAGGTGACGCGGTTGAGCACCAGACGGTACCCCGCGGGCGCGTGCTGTTGCCGGGTCCCGATCGGCGACGGGCGCTCGCCCGCCTCCACGAGGCGATCCAGGGTGGCCACCAGCTTCAAACCACCGATGCCTAGCCCGTCAACCAGCGCCTTCAGTGCCGGCAACAGGCCTTGGGTCAGGTAGATTAGGCCGCCGGCGATCGTGCCGAGTGTCGCGCCGGTCGCCAACAGCCAGGGCGCTCCCACCAGCAGGCCCACGACCGGTAGCCAGCCACCGACCGCTACCGACAATGTGCGGATCGCCGCCATCCGAGCCAGCGTCCGCTCCGCCTCGGCATGCGCGTCCACCTGCTCCTGCACCTTTGCGCAAGCCCGGTCTTCGGCGCCG
>DASVWA010000456.1:0-2489 GCA_036389855.1 Pseudonocardiaceae bacterium | reverse complement strand
TTCGGGATGCGCGAACGGGTTGCGGGCGTCGGGATAGACGGCGCACAGCGCAGCTTCCCCGGCAGCCTGGTGGTCGGGATGACTCGCGTAAAGACTGCGCAAGTCGCGTTGCGGGGAGGGGATCACCACACGGTCCGGGCGTACCCGACGGATGGTGCGGGCGATGTCGCGCCGCAGTTCGAAGCTCACCATGAGCCTGCCGTCGGGGTAACCGAGGAACTCGACATCAGCGACGCCCAGCGTGGCGGCTGCCTTGCGCTGCTCATCCTGCCGGATACTGCCGATCGCTGAGCGAGGAACCTGGGGATCGAAACCACCGGCGTCCCCGTCAGTCACGATGCAGTAGGTCACCTCAATACCAGCGTCAGTCCAGGTGGCGATCGTGCCGGCGGACCCGAAGTCCACGTCGTCGGGATGTGCCGCAACCATCAGCACCCGCTCTACTTGCTCTCGTGTCAAGACACGCTCCTACTCTTGAGACACCCGATCTAGGGGTCACTCCCGGCCAACGAGAATCATCCCGGGAGCCTTCCCGGGACATCTGCTGATCTGCTGCGACAACAGCTGGCGCATGTCGATCAGCAGCTGGCGGTGATCCGCGCGCCGCGGCGCCGGCTGGTCACGATGGCTACCGCGGCGCAGGCGGTGGGACCGCCACGTTCCGCTGACCTCCACCGCGAGTGTCATGGCGAAATGGTCGCAGCACATCGCGCAGGTGCAGGCTGACGCAGCGAGATGCTCCAGCAGCAGCACGGCGGACCGTCACCGCAAATGATCGGCTACAGCAGTTGGGCGAATGCCGTGTCATCCACCTGAGCCGGCCCGAGCCGCTTCCTGGGCATTCTCTGCCTTTACCGCGCCGGGCAGCGGCTCGTCGGTCCATAGTTTGTGTAGTTGGGACGCGTACTTATCGAGGTCATAGGAGGGGCAGCCAGCTCCGCCATAGCCAAGGTAGTTGCCGCTGGCGTCCCGCCGCCCGCCGTTCATGACGGCGCCGACTCCGTGGTGCGTGATCATGCTGCGAATCCCGGCGGTGATGTTGGCCACCGGGTCGGTGATCGAGCGGTCAGCCAGGCTCGGCAGCACGCAGGCTTTGAAGGTGCTGGGGATGGTCTGCATGAGACCCTGCGAGGGGATGCCCGCTCTGGCGTTGCTGTCCCAGTTATTGATTGCGCCGGGGTTGCCACCGGATTCGTGCATGATGATCGTCTTAACGCCTTTTGCCAACGCTTGGGGCAGACCCATCAGCCCGAGCGCTTTGGCGATCCAACCGTCCAGGCTGTGGCTATTGCCGGCTTTATACGGTGCGCCCAGGCGATTTTTTGTTGCTTCCTGCTGTGCCGCTTGCTCAGCCTTCTCGACGGCGCGGCGCAACGCCTGCACTCCGACGGCGGGGTTGCTGATGGGCCTGAGTTGCACAAGCTCGGGTTCCAACGATGGGCTCTTCACGGCGGCGGGCGCAACCTCGGCGGTCGTCTCAGATCCCGCTGCCGTACTGGCCTGCAAGGAGTTACCGGCGACCGCCAAGGCACCTGCGGCAACGGCGGCCGTTACGGCCCGACAGCGCAGCGCCGGACCTGGCCGTGGCACGCGATGCGCACCACGGGATCCAGGGCCAGAGGCGGAGGTGGGAGTGCAGGCAAGTGTGGAGGCGGTCTCGGGATGCCGCCGACGACCGCGGGGGGAGCGGTGACTCGCCAACTGTGGGTCCCTTTCGCGGCGGGGACCTGGCTTGCCCAGCGGCCGTCCAGCGTAGGTGCAAGGACGGCGCTGGCTTGCAAACCAGATCATGATCTACGGCCGACGGAAAGGTAACGGTAAGGCCACGGCTGCGGCAAACCCAGCAAACCTGCAGGCGTGTCACTTGCGCCAAGTGCTGTGACTGAGGCGACGAACGGTCGACGCTGACATGTTCAGCGGTGATGGTGCCGATCTGGCCAACGACGAGCGGCGGGCTGCAGCGTGGGCAGCGCTCGCCATCGCGGCTTGTTGGGGACCATCACCACCACAAGTGGTCTGGCTTTTCCGGTGGCGGGCTTCTGCGGTAGTTCTGACGCCCGTACCGGGTACGTCTCATGTCAAACCGAGCTCGACGGATCTCGGCATACAGCCGGCCGACGTAGAACCCGACGACCATCACAACGATGACTATAAGGGGAATCAGCTCGCCACCCATGACATCACCCTCAGTTCGTACTCAAGCCCCTCCGAGTGTTATCCTCACCCATCTAGGGGAAAGAACACATCCGCCAGGCGGGTATAAATCACGGCAAGTAATAATTTGCTCTCGATTTGCCGGTACTGACCCAATAGAGGGTCCATCGGGCTAACCGGACATATGCCGGTAATCGACCGCCGAGGATTTAGCGCAGCGGGCCAGCGGAGTTACCGGTGTGACGGCCGGACCTGACCGCGGCGCGCCGGTACACCAACACCGCCCACAGCACCAGCGGGATCTGCAGTGGCAACCGCCCATAGGCCAGGGCACG
>DASVWA010000455.1:0-2498 GCA_036389855.1 Pseudonocardiaceae bacterium | reverse complement strand
CACAACGTGGGATAACACCGCTTCGTCGAAATGCGCGCCCCCGAGTCGCTCGGTGACGTGCGGTGCGCCGAGCGTCGTGAACTCGTCCTCACCAGTCTTGCGGATGACGGCAGCCTTGAATGAGCCGCCTCCAAGATCATAAACCGCGAACGCGCTGCCGAGTTCGACCCGCTCCATCGTGTCGCAACCGGCCACAGCCGCCCCAGGCTGGCTCACGAAGATCAGATTTTCGAGTTCGAACTCGATCAGTTTCTGGCCGAGGCGCTCCCGAATCGAGGCATCCCAGCCCGCCGGGGCCGCCACCACGATCTGCTCCGCAAGTTCACCCTCGCGTTTGGCCACCTTCTTGACAACCCACTGCACCATCCACGCGGCAAGCACCTCCGGGCGGGATGACGCGTCGGCTGTGCCGGTCAGGACGTCGTCACCAATAGGCCGAGCGAACCCGCGGTAGACGCGCTCAGGTTCGGTGAGAACGCGCCGCTCGGCCGCCTCGCCGACGAGGACCCAGCCATCCTCGGCGAGATAGAGCATCGAGGCGACGGCGGGCGTGCTGGAGCCCAGCGACACGATCTCAAGTTTGCTGCGCCCAGCGCCGGCCCGGCTGATGGCACCGGTGGTGAAGCTAGTGCCGAGATCGATCCCGAGGCCGTATGGCATGTCCATTCCTCGACTCGCCGTTGACAGCCGGATGCGCCTCCGGTGTCCCCTTCGTCATCGATCTGCTGCCCAGAAACGTTAGCTTTGCCTCACCAAACATCGAGGCCACATGACTCAGCCGGTTGTCGGCAGGGTGAAGAGTCGATCACCCGTGCGTAGCGGGCGGGCAAGCACTGATCAAATCGCCTCAAGCGGCGCCACCATCCGCGCCGATACAGCCATCCCGGACGCCGCGCCTGTCGCTTGCTTCGAAATACGGGTGGCCACGATCCGCTCGGCTACCGCCGAGTTCGGCACCAGGGCTTCCTGGAGCCGCCCCTGCAGCCCTGGTTGCAACTCGGCGCACGTAGGGCCGGGACGCGCGGCAACCTGACCCAATTCACCGCCCTCAGGGCGGTGAGCAGCGCCTACGGCGTTGGCTTGATACGTTGCCTGATCGCAGTCGCCGTGGAGGTGCTTGCTGGGTTTGCGGTCAAACTGCTTGAGCGAGCTCATCGAGGACCGCCGCGACACGTAGCTTCGTGCAGCGGTTGTTTGACTTCGGCCGTGTTGGCTTATCGGGTCTACCTCACTGTTGCTCCACTTCCACTGGTCGATGATCTCTTTCCAGGCGCGGGCCTTGACGCCAGCGGTGTAGGCACAGGGTCCTAGCGTGCGGCCGGCATAGTCACCATGCACACGCGGCCACAACAGCGCCTGCACTTCACGGGAGGCAACGGTGGGTGCCACGCCGATCATCGGCGACGCCATTCCAGCACGGACCCGCCGGGATCGCATGCAGTACCTGTACCTGGCAGTTATCGCCGCGGTGATGCTCGGAATCATCGTCGGGTTCACCGCGCCGGACTTCGCTGCCGAGCTCAAGCCGCTCGGCACGGCATTCGTCAATCTGATCAAGATGATGATCTCGCCGATCATCTTCTGCACGATCGTGCTCGGCATCGGATCGGTTGTCACGGCGGCCAAGGTCGGCAGGGTCGGGCTGCTGGCAATGGGCTATTTCCTGGTGATGTCGATGTTCGCCCTGTTGATCGGCCTGATCGTCGGCAACCTGCTGCAGCCTGGCGAGGGGTTGCACCTCGATCCGGCCTCATCGGCGAAGGCGCACCAGCAGGCACAAGGTGGTGCGGGCACTGTCGATTTCCTCCTCGGAATTGTGCCAAGGACCTTGGTATCCGCGTTCACCGAGGGCCAGGTCCTGCAGGCGCTGCTGGTGGCCCTGCTCGCTGGATTCGCGCTGCAACAGCTCGGCCCGAAGGGCGAGCCGATCCGGCGCGGTATCGAACACATCCAGCGTTGGGTATTCCGCATCCTGTCGATGATCATGTGGGTGGCGCCGGTCGGAGCGTTCGGTGCGATCGCCGCAGTAGTCGGCGAGACTGGCTGGTCCGCCCTGCGCAGCCTGGCCGTGATCATGCTCGGTTTCTATCTGACCTGCGTATTGTTCATCTTCGTGGTGCTGGGCTCGGTGCTGTGGCTCGGCGCCCGAGTCAGCATCGTCGCGCTGCTGCGGTACCTCGCGCGCGAGTTCCTGCTCATCCTGTCCACCTCCTCGTCGGAATCCGCGCTGCCGCGCCTGATCGCGAAGATGGAACATCTCGGCGTCAGCAAGCCGGTCGTCGGCATCACCGTGCCCACCGGATACTCGTTCAATCTCGACGGCACCGCGATCTACCTGACCATGGCCACCCTGTTCGTCGCCGCGGCGCAGGATCGCCCGCTCTCGGTGGGAGAGCAGATCTCCCTGCTGGTATTCATGATCATCGCGTCGAAAGGCGCCGCCGGGGTCAGCGGTTCCGGGATCGCCACGCTCACCGGCGGACTGCAGTCGCACCGGC
>DASVWA010000454.1:0-1789 GCA_036389855.1 Pseudonocardiaceae bacterium | reverse complement strand
CGGATGGGTGCCACTGAGCTGGTGGGTGATGTCGGCGTGTCGTCGTGATTAGCCCAGACCGGGTCCTGATCATGTCGTGGTTCGAGCCGCTGGCAGGGATCACCTCTGATCATCACGGGAGCGGGAAAGCTCCGCTGGTAGACCGAGGGCCCTGATAGTGCGCTGGGGTCACGAACCGCTGGTGGGATGTCGGGCCAATGGAGCCCTGCCATTAGGGAGCGTGCGTGTCCCGGACCCGGCTTGAACCTGGGATCAGACCTGTGACGATGGACAGGAGGAACAAGATCTTGAGGGTGTTTTGTGGCATCGACTGGGCCGAGGCCCACCACGACATCGCCCTGGTCGATGACGAGGGAACGCTGATCGCCAAGCGGCGGATCAGCGACGACGCGGCCGGTTTCGCCGCGCTGCTCACGCTGCTCGCCGACGCCGGGGACAGTGCTGAGGATCCCATCCCGGTAGCGATCGAGACCAGCCGCGGCCTGCTGGTCGCCTGCCTGCGCGCCACCGGGCGGAGGGTCTATGCGATCAACCCGATGGCGGTGTCCCGCTACCGGGATCGGTACTCGGTGGCGCGCAAGAAATCCGATGCCGGCGACGCATTCGTGCTGGCCAACATTCTGCGCACCGACACCGCCGCCCACCGACCTCTCCCCGCTGATTCCGAGCTCGTCCAAGCGATCGCTGTGCTGGCCCGGGCTCAGCAAGACGCCGTCTGGGAGCGCACCTGCGCGCACAACAAGCTGCGCTCGCTGCTGCGCGAGTACTACCCCGCCCTGCCCGAGGCCTTCACCGACAAACGCGGCGGTCTGCTCCGTCTCGAAGCCCGGGCCCTCCTAGCAGCCGCCCCCACCCCGCTAGCAGCGGCAAAACTGACTATCACCCAGCTCGCCACGCTGCTGCGCCAAGCGGGCCGCCAGCGCGGCATCGACGCCGAAGCCGCCCGGCTCCAGCAGGTCCTGCGCACCGAACATCTCCACCATCTGCCCCTGGTCGAAGACGCCTTCGGCCGTCAAGCCCTAGCCCTGCTCCGAGCGCTCGACACCGCCGCCACCAACGCCGAGGACCTCGCTACCGCCACCATCGAACATTTTGACAAGCACCCCGACGCCGAGATCATCACCAGCCTGCCAGGACTTGGATCTCTCACCGGCGCCCGGGTACTGGCCGAAATCGGCGACGACCGATCCCGCTTCACCACCGCCCGGGCCCTCAAGGCCTACGCCGGTAGCGCACCCGTAACCCGGGCCAGCGGCAAGAGCCTCACCGTCACCCACCGCCGAGTCAAGAACCAACGCCTGGCTGCCGCCGGCTACGTCTGGGCCTTTGCCGCGTTGACCGCCTCACCCGGTGCCCGAGCCCACTACGACAAGCGCAAAGCCACCGGCGACCGCCACACCGCCGCTCAACGCAACCTGTTCAACCGGCTCCTCGGCTGCCTGCACCACTGCCTGCACACCCGACAGCACTACAACGAGGACATCGCCTTCCCACCACCCACACCAACTCAACCAACGCGGCAGCTTGACAAGCTAAAGGCGTGGGATGTCTTCCAAGCTGGCCATGCGGGCCCGATCCGTCGCCCGTTCCGCGCGTTCCGCGCGTTTCATTTCGTAGAAGACTTGCCGTTTTCCGAGTATGGTTACATCTTATCTGGTGATCCTACACTGCGCTACAAGGCGCGTTCACTCAGTAATCCTCGGCAGAGCCCGTCGCACGGAAAGTGCGCAGGTCATCACAGATCAAGCATATATTGCTCCATTCGAGCGGTTCAATACGACCATGCGGA
>DASVWA010000453.1:0-5558 GCA_036389855.1 Pseudonocardiaceae bacterium | reverse complement strand
CCATCAACCAACCCCGCCAGTGTGCTGGCGGGGTTGGCCGTCGTTATGAGCAGCGTTACGGGGGGTTGGTGGTCCATGAAGAGCAACCAGCTTCGGCCTACCTGGTAGCTCGCCAAGAGCGGGCCAGGTCGGCAGCGCCGACGAGACCGGCCTCCGGGCCCAGCTGAGCGATCCGCAGCTCGGCCACCGGCCGGTGGCCGAGGCCGGTGAGGTGCTCGCGGAAGGCGACCGACGCGGGGGCGCGCAGCACCTCGCCGGCCGCGGATACCCCGCCCCCAAGTATGAACAGGCCCGGATCGAGGATCGCGGCCAACCCGGCCAGGCCGCGCCCCAGCCACGTCCCGATGATCTCGAAGCACTGCAGCGCCGCCGCATCACCGGCGGTAGCTGCCTGGGTGACCATCCGGCCGGTGATGTTCTCGGGACGGCCACCGGCAAGACTCAGCAGGTCTGCCGCCATCGCGGGCGAGACGCGGGCCAGGTCCCGGGCCTCGCGCTCGAGCGCCCGGCCGCTGGCGTACTCCTCCCAGCAACCTTGCAAGCCGCATTCGCAGCGCCGCCCGTCAGGCACGACGGTGAGGTGACCGAACTCTGCAGCCGCACCGAATTGACCCCGCATCAGCTGCCCGTTCACCACGATGCCGCCGCCGATCCCGGTGCCCAAGGTGATCGCCACCACATGGTCTGCATCGCGCCCGGCGCCGAAACGGACCTCCGCCCAGGCGGCCGCGTTGGCATCGTTCTCGACCACCACGGGCAGCCGCAGCCGGTGCTCCAGCGACGCCTGCAGCGGCTCATCCCGCCAGGCGAGATGCGGGGCGAACATCACAATCGCCCGCTTCGCGTCGATGAAACCGGCCGCCCCGATGCCGACCGCCTCGATGTCGTACTTACTGGCGAACTCACCCACTGCGGCGGCGATCGCATCCTCAATCCGCGACACGTCGTCAGCCGGAGTGTCCAGATGCATGGTGGCGACGATCGCCCCGCGCTCGTCGACGACGCCGGCCGCAACCTTCGTACCACCGATGTCCACACCGATGGTCAGGCCTGTGGTCAGCGCGCCAATGTGTTCAGGAACTGCTGCACCTCCTCAAATCGATTCCAGCACAAAGTCCGTGGCGGTGATCCGGCCAGCTTGCTGGGGCTCGTCGGAGTCTGCGACGACGACACCGATGCCCGTTCGATCCGACCCTTTGAAAGCCCTGAAGGCGTCCTCATCGGTGATGTCATCACCGAGACACCGCCACCGAGAACCGCTTGGGCTCCACCAGCGCGCCGCCGACCGGTTTCACGTCGCTGCGCAAACGGTAGGTGACGGTTGGCAGCAGAGCCTCGAAACCGACCGCCGCATCGTGGGATCGTCCCGACCTGGTGATTCCGGATGTCGAAGCCGTGGCTACCGGCCAGCACCAAGCATTCGATGCCCATCCACTGGGCGACGAGTGGTCGATCCCGGCCGCTGACCACCCAGATGATGGTGCGCTCGGTGAGCCACCCCGCGGCGTCTCGCATACTTTCCGAGATGACGGCGTCCTCAGGCCGGTCCACGATGGGCGTCAGCGTTTCGTCGTAGTCTAGGAACACCGCCGGCTGACCACCATCCAGATGCCGTGCGAACTGCTGGCCATCGCGCAGCGCGTGTGGCAAGTCGGACATGCTCGACGAGGTCACCGTCACAGTCATTCGTCTATCGGCCTCGGCGGTGTACGTCAAGCTCGTGAGTGGGTAACAGTGTTCCAGCACTAGATCGCACTCACGAGCAAGGAGGAGGGGCGAAGGCTTGAGTGGGCAGCTGGCGGCGATCGTCTTGGCGGTCCTCGTGGGGAGCGTGCTCGCGCTGACCGGCCTGACCGCGCGGTGGGTTGTGGGGCATCCGGAACGGATCCGGGCCGGACTCGCATGGGTGGCCGAACGACCGGCGGTGGTCTGGGTGCGGTCGCGTTACCCGAGGCAGTGGCGGTTCTTGGATCGCCGGTTGGCGCCGGGAGAGGCCACCGGGTTGGCGTTGACGCTGGGCGTAGGCATGGTGCTGGCGTTGGGGCTCAGTTTCAGGCAGTTGTTGGACAACGTGCTGGAAAGTGACGGCATCGCGGTGGCCGACCGCCCGGTGCTGCGGTTCCTCGCCGCGCACCGCGAGCCCTGGTTGGTCACCACGATGCAGCTGATCAGCGATGTGGGCAGCCCTATAGGGGTGAGCATCATGGCCATCGTGGTGGGTGTGACGGTGGCATGGGTCCGCAGGTCGTGGTTGCCACTGCTGGTCGCCGGGTTCGGTGCGGCGGGCATCGGAATGATCAATTTGACAGTGAAGTGGCTCGTGAGTCGAAGCCGCCCACCGGTGGCCATCGCAGTGCTGGGTGAGGACGGCTACTCGTTTCCCTCCGGGCACACCATCGGCACCACGGCGGTCTGGTTGTTGTCGGCATGGATGGCCAGCCGTTGGGTGATCCGCGGTCACACCAGCCGGGACCTGCTATGGATCGGGGCACTGATCATGATCATCGCGGTCGGAATCTCACGGGTCTACCTGGGGGTGCATTTTCCCAGTGATGTGATGGCCGGCTGGACGCTGGGCGCCGCGTGGGCTGTCATGATCGCTCTGGTGGTGAGCGTGTGGGAACAGTCGAACCGCGCCGCACTCACCTCAGTTGGCCACAGCGTGCCCGACACCGGCCCGGTCAGCCGAAACACGGCCGATCCAGGCTGATGGTGGCCCTCTTCCCGGCAGTGCCCGAACCACCCGATGGGCGTATCGACTCGAGCCACCGATCAGCGTTTGTGGATATGGACAGTGACGTTCATGCCCGGAACAAGGTTGAGGCCTTCAGCGTCCTCAAGCGCGATCTTGACTGGGATGACCTGGGTGACCTTCTGGAAGTTGCCTGAGCTGTTGCTCTGCGGGAACAGGGAGAATTCCGCGGCGGCACCGCCCTGGATCTCGCGAACGTAGCCGGTGAGCTGGGTATCGGGAAAGGCGTCGACGGTCATGTCCACTTCCTGACCGGGACGAACGTCTTTGATGTCAGTCTCATCGACACGGGCGGTAACGAAGATCCTGTCGAAGTCGTAGGCGACGGCGAGTTCGGTGCCGGCGGTGACGAACACACCGGGCACGCCATTGTCCACAGCCACAGTGCCATCAGCGGGGGCACGGATGCTCATGAGAGGCTGGACAAACCCGCCTTGCATCTCGATACGGCCCACGACCTGGTCTTCCCGCAGGGTGGTGCCCTCGGTGACGCGCCAGTCGACGAGGGTACCGCTGGTCGGGGCATTGACCGAGATCTTGTCGCCATCGATTTGAGCGTTATCGGTGCTGACAAAGTTACGGGCATTGAGAAAGTAACTTGTGGCGAAAGCGCCGCCCGCGGCCAGCGCCACGATCAGGATGATGACCAGCGCGATGCGAGTGGAGCGCTTGAGCGTGCGCCGTCCTGGTGTGGCGGTCGTCGTGCCGTCGGTGGGCTGCTGGTCGGCCAGCGCGGAGGGTGGCTGCACTGGGCCATCCACGCTCACACCTCCCCATCGATGTGATTGAGCTCGCTCAGGCGAGCCACACCCATAGACTACGTGCCGTACCTTATTTTGGGGAATCGGCCGCGGAACCGATTTATGCGCGGATCAGAGGAATGATCACGTCGTCCACGATCTCGATCAGTACCTGATCGGAGACCGGTGGACGGTGCAGCAGGAAGTGCTGACGCAGCAGGTCGGGCCCGACGCTGGCGATGCGGGGCGTCAGCGCGGTGGCGCGGACCTCGCCGCGAACGGCGCCTCGTCGCAGTACGTCGAGTAAGAGGTTGACGCTGGGGTCGATGAAGCGCATCCGGATGACCTCCATGAGATCGGGATTCCGGATGGTCTCGGCCATCAGACCACGGACCGCCTCGCCGGAGGGACCATTGAGCAGATTGGCGAATCCGCGCAGGCAGGCCAGAACGTCCTCGCGCACACTCCCGGTGTCCGGTCGCTCGCCACAGCAAGGCAGGGTGTGGTGAACTGCATCGGCCACCAGTTCGGCGCGGCCTGACCAGCGCCGATACAGAGATCCCTTGCTGGCGCGGGCCCGGCTGGCCACATGTTCCATCTTCAGCTCGGCGTACCCGACTGCGGTCAACTCTTCGAGGGTGGCTTCGAAGATCGCCGCGTAGAGTGCGTCGCCGCGGCGTCGAGGGCCTTTACGGTGGTCGACCGCAGCCTTCATAGCGTCACAGCTCTCGCCGAGGCTGCTCACGGTCTGCACCTCCCACGCTGGAGGGTAATGCCAAGTGTTCCCCTTGGAAGCAGCAGAATAGGGCACGCGGCGTTCCTGGTGGCCCAGGCGGTGCTGATGGCACAGTGACGGCATGGCCGGCGCGACAGCCGAGGCGAGCCCCAGAGGTGGGGCCGCCCGGGATGTGTCCACTTCGGCAAACCAGCAGCGATCGACGGGCTGGGGGCTGCCGCTGTCGGTACTGATCGCCGGGGTCTTCATGTCGATCCTGGACATCACCATCGTCAATGTGGCCATCCCGACCATTCAGAATGAGTTTGGAGTGACCACCGACGACGCGCAGTGGGTCGTCACGGCCTACGCGCTGACTGAGGGTGTGGTGGTGCCGGTCAGCGCGTGGTTGGGGGATCGCTTCGGACTGCGCCGGGTGTACAACCTGGCGCTGCTGGGGTTCGCCGCCGGATCGGCGCTGTGCGGCCTGGCCTGGAGTTTGGACAGCCTGGTGATGTTCCGGATCGGGCAGGCGGTCGGGGGCGGGATCTTGCCGGCTGTGACTCTGTCGATCTTGTTTCGGATCGTGCCGCGGGACCGGCTCGGCGCCGCCATGGGCATGTATGGCCTGGGAGTCGTGTCTGCGCCAGCGCTCGGGCCACCCCTGGGCGGGTATCTGGTCGAGTACGCGGACTGGCGGCTGATCTTCCTCATCAACGTGCCGATCGGCATCCTGGGCATGGTGGCCGCAACGTTGGTGTTGCCCAAGTTCCCCGTACAACCGGGGCGGCGATTCGACGTGCTGGGTTTCCTCACCGTGGCGAGTGGGTTGTTTGCGGTGCTCTTGGCAGTATCGGAGGGACCGGACTGGGGATGGAGTTCCTACCGGATCCTAGGTCTGATCACCTTTGGCGTGCTGAGCCTGGCATTGTTCGTGGTAATTGAGCTGGAGGTCGACGACCCGTTACTGGATATCCGAATATTCCGCTACTGGGCGTACACGCAGTCGCTGGTGTTGATCGCGGTGCTGATGGTTGTGATGTTCGGCGTGCTGTTCTACATCCCGCTGTTCCTGCAGCAGGTCCAAGGGCTGGGAGCGTTCGACTCGGGGCTCACTCTGCTGCCCCAGGCGCTGGTGTTGGCGGTGTTGATGCCGATTACTGGGTTGATCTATGACCGCATCGGGCCCCGCTGGCTGGTGGTCGTCGGATTGACGATCGTGGCCGCCAGTACCTATAGGATGCACATGATGACCATCGACACTTCCCGCGAACAGGTCATGTGGATGCTGTTCCTGCAAGGCATCGGTCTGGGGATCTCTATGATGCCCATTTTTACCGGAGGACTGGCG
>DASVWA010000452.1:0-3677 GCA_036389855.1 Pseudonocardiaceae bacterium | reverse complement strand
CTGGTTACTCCTCTCGGCACTGTGTTCATCGCTGCGAGCTGGCCGGAGGTTAACAGCCATCGCTGGAGGTCACGGTCGCTCATTGATTCTTCGGGTGTGGTGTCCCCGGGCTCGATCGTTCGGAGGCGTCGGGGGAATAACTCCTGTGGGTAAGCAGTGGGCCCCACAGCGGGTGGCGCCGCTCGGTCGGTGGCCATAAAGGTGACGGTCACCAACGGCACCGCCAAGCCTCTTGACCTGACTGGCGTGTCTATCCAAGCGACAGCGGGTGAGCAGGCCCTGGAGCAGGTGTTCAACAGCGCAAAAGGTCCATGGCGCGCCACCCCAGACGCTACCCCGGTCAGCGCCAAATCTTGACCATGGCCTTCGGGTTGCGCCCGGGGAGCGCACCGATTCTTCCAGCTCAGAACAGCCCTAGAGGCCGTTCCCGCTGGCCACCTGATCGGGGAGTAAGCCCGTTAGTAATACCAGGGGAACGCGGACCAGTCGGGGGGGCGCTTTTCCAGGAACGAGTCGCGCCCTTCGACGGCCTCATCAGTCATGTACGCCAACCGGGTTGACTCACCGGCGAACAGTTGCTGGCCGACCAGCCCGTCGTCGATCAGGTTGAACGCGTACTTGAGCATCCGTTGCGCGGTAGGGGACTTGGCGTTGACCGCGCTAGCCCACTGCAGCGCGGTCGTCTCCAGCGATGCGTGCGGTACTACCGCGTTGACCATACCCATCCGGTGCGCGTCGGCCGCGCTGTATTCCCGCCCAAGGAAGAAGATCTCCCGGGCGAACTTCTGCCCGACCTGGCGGGCGAGATAGGCTGAGCCGAACCCGCCGTCGAAGGAACCCACATCCGCGTCGGTCTGCTTGAACCGGGCATGTTCGGCCGACGCCAGCGTCAGGTCACAGACCACGTGCAGGGAATGTCCGCCACCGGCAGCCCAGCCCGGTACGACGGCGATCACCACCTTGGGCATGAAGCGGATCAGCCGCTGACACTCCAAGATGTGCAGCCGCCCGGCCCGCGCCGGGTCGATGGTGTCCGCTGTCTCACCTGACGCGTACTGGTACCCCGAGCGCCCCCGGATCCGCTGGTCGCCACCCGAGCAGAAGGCCCAGCCACCGTCGCGGGGCGAGGGTCCGTTACCGGTGAGCAGCACGCATCCCACGTCCGGAGTCATCCGGGCGTGATCCAGCGCTTGGTGCAGCTCGTCCACGGTGGACGGACGGAAGGCATTGCGGACCTCGGGCCGGTCGAGGGCGATCCGGACCGTGCCGTGCGCCACCGCGCGGTGGTAGGTGATGTCGGCGAAGTCGAATCCCTCGACACGGCGCCAGGCGGCAGGATCAAACAGCTCGGAGACGCTCACGGCGGCGAGCATACGAGCAGTGCGCACCCCAGCACGGCATGCTGACAACTCGTGAACCCGTCCACTGCATTGGCCACCGTGTTGGTCGACGAGCTGGTGCGATGCGGCGTGCGGCACGCGGTGCTCTGCCCGGGGTCGCGCAATGCGCCACTGTCTTTCGCCCTGCATGCGGCCGAGCAGGCCGGACGGCTGACCTTGCATGTCCGCATCGACGAGCGCTCCGCGGCGTTCCTGGCGCTGGGCATGTCGCTGCGCTGCGGTGTGCCGGTACCGGTGGTGTGCACCTCGGGCACCGCGGCCGCGAACCTGCACCCTGCGATGCTGGAAGCCCACCATGCCGCAGTCGCGCTGCTCGCGGTCACCGCCGACCGCCCGGCCGAGCTGATCGGCACCGGAGCCAACCAGACGGTGCACCAAACCGGCCTGTTCGGCGCAGCGGTACGTGCGGCGCCGTCGCTGTCACTTGATCAGCCGGCACAGTGGCGCCCCGCAGTCGACCGTGCGGTGGCAGCCGCGTGCGGGTCGCTGGGTGGTTCCCCTGGCCCGGTACACCTCAACGTGCCGCTGCGCGAACCGCTGATTCCCGAGTCTGGGTCGCAGTGGCCAGCGGCGCCTGCCGGACGCGCGGGTGATCGACCGTGGACCACGGTTGCGGCGGGCTCGCCGGTCCACGTCGAGGTAGAGCTGGACTTGAGTCGTCGCACGCTCGTGATCGCCGGTCACCGGGCCGGACCGGCCCCACCCGGCCTGCCGCTGATTGCCGAGCCCACCGCGCCCGGCTGGCCCGACGGGCTGGCAGCCGGACCGTGGCTGTTGGGATCGCCGGTGCTCGAGGTGCTGCGACCGGAACAGGTCGTGGTGCTGGGCCGCCCCACCTTGCACCGGCCCGTGCAGCGGCTGCTTGCCGACCCGGGCGTGGCGGTCACCGTGGTTGCGGATGGACCGGAGTGGACGGACGTAGCGGGCAGCGCGGTGGCAGCGGGCACGGCCTTGCGCTGCACCGGTTCGCCTGATCCGGGCTGGCTGCGAAGCTGGCAGCACGCTGACGCCCTGGCCGCCGCCGCGGTGGGCTCCATAGTGGAGAGTCACCCGGAGGCCACCGGTCTTGGAGTGGCTCGGCTGATGGTGCCGGCGTTGCCGGCCGGTGCCTTGCTGCTGTTGGGCTCGTCCAACCCGATCCGGGACGTGTCGTTAGCCGCCCGGCCGCGGCGCGGGCTGACCGTGCTGGCCAACAGAGGCGTTGCCGGCATCGACGGCGCGGTCGCCACCGCGACCGGGGCAGCGCTGATGCACGGCGGACCCGGCTACGCCCTGGTCGGCGATCTCACTTTCCTGCACGACGCGAACGGGCTGTTGGCCGGTCCGGATGAGACCCGTCCGGACCTGACCGTGGTGGTCGCCAACGACGATGGTGGCGGCATCTTCGGGTTACTTGAACAGGGTGCCCCGGAGCACGCCAGCGCCTTCGAACGGGTCTTCGGCACCCCACAGGGCACCGATCTGGCGGCGCTGTGCGCGGCACATCACGTGCCGCACGCTCAGGTGCAGGGCGACGAGCTGGCCGCGGCGCTGTCGCCCGCCCCGAAGACACGAGTGCTGGAAGTGCGCACCGAGCGGGCCGGGCTGCGGGCGTTACATGAACGAATCCGGGCCGCGGTGGCGATGGCCGTCGGCCGAGCGCCCGCAAACAGGGCCTAAGGTCGCAATCCGGGAGGTCGTTCATGCGAATCCGGGTGTTGATCGGGCTGGTGCTGGCGCTACTGGTGGTGGTCGCGGTCATGGTGTACCCGTGGCGTAGCTCGGATTCCCCTTCCGGGCCGACCGTGCCGTCCGCGGACGATGAGCGGCCGGTCGCCGGCGCCGAAGGCAGCGGTGATCCCTATTTCCCGCGGGCCGGAAACGGCGGCTACGACGTCACCAGCTACGACATCCAGGTCCGGTACGACCCTGCAACCGGCCGGCTGGAGGGCAACACCACGATCAATGCCAGGGCCACCGAAAGCCTCTCCCGGTTCAACCTCGACCTGAGGCTGGCTGCCTCGGCCGTTACGGTCGACGATCGGCCCGCCGGGATCCGTCAGGACGGTGGCGAGCTGCAGGTGACTCCCGCGGCGCCGGTGCGCGCCGGCCAGCCGATGTCGGTGCTGGTGGACTACGTCGGAGTGCCCTCCAGCATCTCCGATGGTGGTGGTGTTGCCGAGCCGTGGGTGCGCACCGCCGACGGTGCACTCGCAGTGGGAGAGCCCGATAGCGCCGCGTGGTGGTACCCGTCCAACGATCACCCGTCGGACAAGGCGACCGTCGCGGTGACCGTGA
>DASVWA010000451.1:0-11276 GCA_036389855.1 Pseudonocardiaceae bacterium | reverse complement strand
TGGGCGGGAGTGTTCGGAATGGCCACGCTTCCCCAGGCGCGTGGGAAGGGCTCGGCACGTACTGTGCTCGCCGCGCTGGCCGATTGGGCCGGTGCACACAAAGCCGACCGTATGTATCTTCAGGTGGAGTGGGACAACATTCTGGCTTTCCGGCTGTACGATCGGGCGGGTTTCGGCGAAGTATGCAGTTACCACTACCCCACTCCAGGTAAGCCTCCGGCTCTACCCCTGTTTTAATGTGGCCACAGCCACTCGTTGAGGCAGGTGATGTAGTCGGTTTTGTCAAACTTGGGTGGCCGGCCTCCACGCGAGCCATGCCTCACCCGATGTGCCGCTTGGTCCTTCTTCTCAGGCCCATGATCTAACCGCAGAGCCTCACGCAACCGAGTTACACCAGTCGGCGGGGCCATGAATCCGCACGGCATTCTCAGGTGCCCGTGTAATTTCCCGGCGCTGTGCAGCGATGACAGTCCATGAGACCCTTCCTGGCGGCAGTCATCGTTGCGTACCCACCGTAGCTGGTTGCGCTAGTGCACCGTCCGTGGACCAATCGGCGCCGCAGCCTTCGCTTGAGACCTCGGTGAATGACCGGCTGCCTTGGCGGAAGGCCTGGCCGTGATCCGGTGTGACAGGCCTGCTCCGGCTGAAACCGAGGACGTCGCCCGCGTGGTAGGCGTCGTCATGGGAGATCTTGTTGCGTTCGTGGACCGGCAAGGTTGTCCCCTCGGTAGCAGTCCCTTCGCATTCTGCGATGTACCTCAATGCCGAGGGGAGACATCGGGAGACAATGACCACACCGTCCGCTCCACTGCCCCCTCCACCGCCAGCCCCGGCCGTCCCTCGCAACGGCTTCGGCATCACCGCCTTAGTCCTGGCGCATCGCTTTGGCGTTCGAGTTGGCGACCCCGGGTCATCGCGCTGGTCCTCGGCATGCTGGCCGTGTTGTTCGATGTGCGCGGTCGGTCCCGCTTCAGCAAGGGGATCTCTACCAACGCCACGATGGCGCGGTTGGTACGGCCTTTGGTGTTGCTGCCGTCGCGTTGGGGATCTGGGGCCTGGCCATCACGTTCAACGCTGTTGATCAGTTCGGAAGGAACCTGTAAGCCATCGGTTCTCAACAGTCGGAGCTCCTGCCCTCGCTCCACGCCCCAGCACTTACAGCAGGATCCCTGCGCCGTCGCGGCACCGTCAGATTTACACGATCGGTGTCAAAATGCTGCAGCAGAAATGTTCGGGATCTGCTGGGTGCAACGTCTCTACCGGATAGAGCCTCAGTACACCGGTGTGAGGTCACTGGACGGGAACAATTTTATCGTGATCTATGAGGTGACGGGTGGTGAGGACGGCCCCCAGATCAACAACTTCGAAGACCGTGGTGACGGCACTGTGTCCTACCGGAAGGAAGAGTCCATCTCGGCGTCCTCGTCCGGGGCGACTTTGACGGCCAAGGGCGACGAGTATCTCGGAGCATTAAACATGAGTGTGGCGCGGGGACCTATCGAACGCTTTGTTATACGTCACCCTCGCCTGAAGGGCGGCCACCAATGTATGACCGAGCGATGAACGTGCTGTCCACGGTGGTTACGGTGTTCATCTACACCGTGGTGGTCGTGGTCATGGCCTCGATCGCTGGCGTGCTGTGAAGGCCATGAGAACTCGTCGAGGAGACAACCGGGTATAGCCGCCGGACCGGGTGCCACCGAATTCCAGCGAGAAACACTACCGCGGGCTCATCGTGGCGTCCCGGGCCTGCTGGTGGCGGTCGCGATCAGCTACACGAGACGAACCCCACCCTTCTGAGTGCTCGGCGAATCCGGCTCCTGTGATGAGCAGACGATGACACGGGTGCGCGGCGAGGATGCTGTCGTGGGTGGGCTTCGGTGGCGGGGCAGCTGGTGCTGGCGTTGGACCAGCGCGGCCACGGGCTTGCCGATTACGGCGGCCCGTTCACGTCCATCAGATGATTCGCCGCCGTCCGCACACCTAGCTCGTCGAGTTTCCCGATGCCGGAGACCGGATCCACGCTGACGACCCGGCCGTCGCGCCGAAGCAATCCGCAGCTTGCTCTCGACTTTCCTAGGTGGGCCGGGTTGAAACGTATGTGATGGGCGGCTGAGAGGATGGGGTCGTGAGCGATACTCAGGTCATCATTGTGCTGGCGGTAGCCGCGGCTGTGTTGATCATATTCGGCTGCTTGATCTTGGTCGTGGTGATCCGGTTGCGTCGCATGGTGAACTCACAGCTCAAGACCCTCAATAACCTTCTGAGCGCTCAACGCGCTGATCAAGGGCGCGACGCACCCCGGGAGTCCTCGTAGTGACGAATCCATGTCGTGCGCAACGGTGGGTGACGGATGTCGCGGGGTTACGGTTGACCACCAAAGACCGGCGGAGGGTGAGACGTGGAAGCCAGACGTAGGCCAGAGGAGCTCTCGGAGCAGCAACGCCAGCGGCTTCACCAAGCCCATCAGCGCTTGCGCAATGCTTCGCACGCCCTTGAAGCATTGACCGTGGTGGAGCCGGTCCGAGGTCGATGGGTTGCGACTCCTGCGCCGGCGGAGGCGCTCGATGCGGCACAAAATGATCTTAAAAATGCGTGGCAGGAGTTCTGGCGAGCTCAGCAGGAGGTCCTGTGTTGCGAGCCTCCCGCTGGTGCTCTCGGTGCGCCGTCCGGGGGCCTGTAGCGCCCCGTAGGCACCCGTTCACGAGTTGGCGTCGGTGTCACTTTTGCTGCGCTGTGAGTCCTGAGCGGTTACGCTTTGCTCATGATCGAAGAGAGCAGTGAGCAATCTTCCCAGACCAATGAGCCGGCGAGCGCGGGTTCGCCGGACGACATGGCAGCGGCGCTGGCGGACATGAAAGCCTCGTCACCGTCGATGAGCGCAGCGATCGACGCCGCAGGGATCACGCCCGACAAGCTGGCGGAATCACACGACCGAGCCACGTCAGACGAGCATGACGCTGCACGGGCGACCACTGAAGAGGGAAGCCAGGGCTAGACATCCCCCACTGCCTCGCCCGCCCCCACGCGCGGCAAGGCGCTGGTCCTTGACGTCGCACCGGCGCACCGTTGGTTCGACTCACCGTTGACATTCACTCTCTTGTGCAAATTGCAGCCTAAATCTACCCTCCTTCAGGTGAGCCTATCCTTAACTAACATCAACAGCGCGTGACCTGTTACTTGCGTCTGCATGAGATCGCAGTGGCCGTGCATGCCGGCGCAGGCAGCACGGACTGGGACGAGTGTCTCCGACTGTGGCGGGCAGCTGACGGGGTCGCAGGCCGCGACGCCGCGCTCGGCGCGATGCCCGTCACCGCGATCGACCTCGACGATCTGCCGACGGCCGAGCTGACGCCTTTTGCCGGGCTGATCCTGGCTGGACGCAGTGATCAGAGCCTACTGGCGGCGATGCAGGACAAGCTGCGCGGCTTTCTCGACAAGGGACGCGTGGTGGTCTTCAGCGGGCAGCTGACCCAAACCTGGTTGCCGGGCGCGACGGCCTTCGAGCCCGGCCCGCCGCCCGGCGGCGAACCGGCACGGCACCAACTGGTCGACCACCCGATCTTCTCTAGTGTGTCGCCCGACGACCTCGGCGCGAACTTTCTGTACTCGAACGGCTGGCACCGTCCCCCGGCCGGCGCCGGAGTGATCGCGCAGCGCGCGGACGGCACGCCTGGGGCGTACGTGGACCGGGCCTCGACCAGGGGCACCGTGCTGCTGCATGGCGGTGCCAACCTGCTGGCCAACGCCACCACGGACAGCTCAGCCGCTCGGATCACGCCGCAACTCATCGACTGGGTGCGCCAGGAAGCCCGCCGATGACGCAGGTGGTCGCGCTGCACAGCGGCTCGGCAGCCGAAACCCGCACCTTTGCCGCGTACCGCTGCCGGTTAGCTGATGTGGTCGACACTCGGCATGGCGCGACGTTGCACGACGCCGATGTGGTGTGGATACCGGAGGGCACCCCGCGGCGCCGGCTCACCGCGCTGGCGCCGGCCTTGGATGCGGTGCTCCACCGCGGCAGTACGGTGTTGCTGTTCGGCGATCATCAGGCCGGCTGGCCGGCGCATGCCCGGTGGACATTCCGGCCCGCTGGAGGCGCCGGCCAGACCACGATCGGTGCGGCCTGGCAGGAAACCGAGGTCGGTGCCGCCGCCGCAGCGCTGCACCACCACGGTGTGCTGGCGCCACCGAACGGGGCCGAGGTTCTGCTCGCCGCTCCGGATGGGGCCGCAGTCGCCTACCTTGACCGGACCAGCACGGTTGGCACCATGTTGGTCTCCACCATCGACCCATTGGCCCACTTCGGTCACACCGGGGCGCCCAATGCCGCCCGGTTTCTCGACGAACTACTTCTCTGGGTGACGACGGCCCTTCCTCGTCGAAGGGACGGATCATGAAGCGCGGTTGCGTATCGGTTGCCCTGCTCGCCGCGTCAGCGCTACTGCTGACCGGATGCAGCGGCTCGGGAAACGGCACGCCCGATGCGCCGACCCAAACCGATCGGCTGCGGATCGCGGTGCCGCGGGACACCGGTCCGCTCAACATCTTCGCCGGTTCACCGGAGCCGCTCGCCGAGCTGGTCTATGACAAGCTCGTCGCACCGTCACCGTATGTCGACGAGCCGCAGCCCTGGCTGGCCACCGCAGTCCGTCAGGTCGATCCGTCCACCTGGGAGGTGGATCTGCGCCAGGGAGTGAGCTGGCACGACGGGCAGCCGCTCACCGTCGACGACGTGGTCTTCACCTTCGAGTACATGACACTGGCCCCCACCGGACGCTGGACCCACCACGTCACAACCGTCCCGAATATCAGCGCTGTCACCGCCGCTGATCCTGACACGGTGCGTTTCACCTGCGGGTTCGCCTGTCCCGAGCTAGGCACCGTGACGCTGGCTGACCTGCCGATCATCCCAAAGCACGTGTGGTCGGCCGTGCCGCCGGACACGGCCAAGGCGGTCAAGACCCTGCCGGTGGGCACCGGGCCGTACCGCTTGGTCGACTACAACCCGACCTCTGGTTACCGCTTCGAAGCGAACCCGACGTATTTCGCCGGCCCTCCGCAGGTCCGTGAGCTGGTCATGCCAGTGATCGATGACCCCTCAGCGACCTTCACCGCACTGCGGTCCGGTGAGATCGACGCGGCCGCCCGGCCGCTGTCCCCGGAGCTGATCGACCAGTTCACCAATTCAGATGAGGTCGAGGTGGTCAAGACCGCGCCGCTGCAGTTCCCCGAGCTGCGGATGAACTTCGAGCACGCCCCGTTTGACCAGCCGGCATTTCGGCGCGCGATCAGCCGTGCGCTGGACCGGGACCAGATGCTGGAGACGGTCTTCCTCGGCCAGGGCCGGCCGGCGGTCAAGGGTTACCCGCATCCGGACGCCCCGTTCGCCAACCCGTCGCTGTCCACGCCGTACGCGCCGGACGAGGCCCGCCAGCTGCTCGATCAGGCAGGTTTCGCCGACCGGGACGGCGACGGGATCCGCGAGGGTCCGAACGGTCCGCTGCGCTACCAGTTGTTCGTCACCGCCAGCCTGCCCGTCGACGTCCGCGCCGCCGAGCTGGTCGCCGAGGACCTGCGCAAGGTGGGGATCGAGTTGGACGTCAGCGGTACGGACGCGGCCACGGTGGCGAATCTGTTCACCACCCGCGACTTCGACCTGGCGATCAGTACGATCACCGCGCACGGCGTCGCCGACCCCGACCAGTTCGTCATGTCCCACCTGTCGGGCTACCTGTGGAGCTACCCGAAAATTCCCTACCCGGAGTTCGACGCGCTGTACGGCAAGTGGGAGGCGGCCACCACCAACGCCGATCGCAACGCGGTGCTGCAGGACATGCAGGCGCTGTTCAACCGACAGCCGACGTCGATCCCGCTGTACTACCCCGACGAGAACTGGGCCTTCCGGGCTGGCAGCTACGGCGGGTGGGTCGAGTCACCGGGCTACGGCATCGTGCACAAGTGGTCGCTGCTGCCGCCTGACGTCGCCCGCACCGCCAACGCCATCGTCGCGCCCCAATAGTGAGTCAGCAGTAATGGGACGGCTGCGGCGCGTGCTGCCCCGGGTGGCCCAGTACGCGCTGGTGCTCTGGGTCGCCGCCACGATCAACTTCGCGCTGCCGTACCTGGCGCCAGGCGACCCCGTTGACTACCTCTACGCCGGTCCGATCCAGGGGCTCACCGAGGAACAGCTGTCCCAGATCCGGACCGGCTACGGGCTGGACCGTCCGATCCTTGAGCAGTACATCGGGTTCTGGACCGGGCTGACGCGGGGCGACCTCGGGATCTCAGTTGCGCACAACCGCCCGGTGGTCGATCTGCTGCTCGAACGCCTGCCGTGGACGCTTGCGCTGATCGGGCTCGGTGTCTTGGGTGCCACGGTGCTCGGCATCGTGCTTGGGACGCTGGCGGCCTGGTGGCGGGGCCGCCGGCGGGACATCGTTGTGGTCACCGGTGTGCTGGCGGTTGACTCGATGCCGAGTTTTTGGATCGGCATGATGCTGATCGCGGTTTTCGCGGTGCAGCTTGGCTGGTTTCCGTCCTTCGGCGCCACCGAGATCACCGCGAGTGGGGCCGCGGCGATCGGGGAGATGCTGCGCCGGCTGGTGCTGCCAGTGGTCACGATCACGCTGGCCATCTTCGGCTCGATCTTCCTCCTCACCCGGGCGGCGATGATCTCGGTGCTCGACGAGCCGTTCGTCCGGCTGGCCCGTGCGAAAGGGGTCTCCGAGCGCCGGATCGCGCTGCGCCATGCACTGCGCAACGCGCTGCTGCCCGTCTTCACCAACGTGACGGTGATGGTGGGTGCGCTGCTGTCGAGTCTGGTGGTGATCGAGACCGTGTTCGCCTACCCGGGGCTGGGTCGGTTGATCTTTGAGGCGGTGACCGCTCGGGACTACCCGTTGCTGCAAGGCGCGTTCTTGCTGATCACCATCGGTGTCATCGTGTTGAATCTGCTCGCCGATCTGACCTATCCCCTGTTGGACCCGCGGGTACGTCGTCCCGCGGACGCGGCATGATGACCGCCGCCCGGGTCGGCGGGTGCGTTCTCGCGCTGCTGGGAACCACCGCTCTGGCTGCGCCGTTACTCGCGCCCTACGATCCGAACGCGCGGACCGGCACCCCGTTCGCCCGTCCTTCAGCCGCGCACCTGCTCGGTACCAATGATGTGGGCCACGACCTGCTCTCCGAGCTTATCTACGGCGCACGCATCTCGCTGCTGATCGGCATCGTGGCGGCGCTGGTGGCGACGCTGGTCGGGCTGGCCGTCGGGGTGGTGGCCGGGTATGCCCGCGGCTGGTTGGACACCACTCTGATGCGCCTGGTCGACGTCGTGCTCGCCCTGCCGATACTGCCACTGGCGCTGGTGATCGGCGTCTTTCTCGGTCCCGGGCTGGGCAACCAGATCCTGGCGATCACGCTGGTGATCTGGGCTCCGGTGGCGCGCGAGCTGCGCGCTCAGGTGTTGTCGTTGCGTGAACGTGACCACATCCAGGCGTTGCGCGCGATGGGCGGCGGCGCGGGTTACGTGCTGTCGCGCCACGTCATTCCGGCGGTCGTACCCCTGGTCGTGCCACAGTTCGTGCTCGCGACCAAAACCGCCATCCTGCTTGAATCGTCGCTGGCGTTCCTCGGCCTGGGCGATGTGACGGCCAAAAGCTGGGGCACGATGCTGTCGCTGGCGCACTCCCGCAGCGCTTTTTTGACCGATGCGTGGTTGTGGTGGGTGATCCCGCCGGGCGTGGCGATCGCCACCACGGTGCTCGCCTTCGCGCTAGTGGGTTACGCCTTCGAGGACCGGGCTAGGCCCACGCTGCGCGACCGGCCGAGCCGGCAATCAGACCGCCGCCGGCGGAGCCGGCAATCAGACCGCCGCCGGCGGAGCCGGCAATCAGACTGCCGCCGGCGTGCAGCCACGGCCGCTGTGATGTCGGTGCCGGTGGCGGCAAGCTACCCGCTGACGATCGTCGATCTCACTGTCAGCTACGGCTCGGGCCGGGATAAGGTGCTGGCTGCGAACCGGGTGAGCCTGTCGGTGGCCGCGGGGCAGGTGCTCGGGCTGGTCGGTGAGTCCGGTAGCGGCAAGTCCACTGTCGCCGCTGCCGCATGCGGCTTGCTCCCGGCCCCCGCGTCGATCGAATGCGGCCACGTGATCGTCTGTGGGCACGACCTGGCGACGTTGGGGCCTCATGAGCTCCGCGGGCTGCGCGGTGATCGGGTCGCGCTCATCCCCCAGGAGGCGATGAGTGCGCTTAACCCGGTGCTGACGGTAGGGGACCAGATCGTCGAAGCCATCACCGCCCACCACGCGGTGGGCGCTGCTGCGGCACGGGCCCGCGCTGCGGAACTGTTGGCGCGCGTTGGTCTCGACCCAGGGCGCAGCCGCGACTATCCACACCAGCTCTCTGGTGGCATGCGCCAACGAGTCGTCATCGCCATTGCGTTGGCCAACGACCCGGACGTGGTGATCGCCGATGAGCCGACCAGCGGCCTGGACGTGCTCGTGCAGGCCGATGTGCTGGGTCTGCTTGACGACCTGCGCCGGCGGTTGAATCTTGCGCTGCTGATTGTGTCCCATGACCTGCCGGTGATCGAGCGCATCGCCGACCGTATCGCCGTTATGCGCGCCGGCCAGCTGGTCGAGGTGGGTCCGCGGGAGGAGATCGTCGCCGCGCCCCAGCATCCCTACACCCGGCACCTGCTGGGCGCTGTGCCACGGCTGCAGCTGCCGGCATCACAAGTTACCGAGGCGGAGACGAGGATCCCGTGACCCCGCTGCTGCAGGTCCAGAACCTGACCGTCAGCTTCCGGCAACGGGGTGGCGCGCATCGGCTCATCGCCTGCCGGGAGGTGACCTTCGACGTCGATGCCGGTGAGACGGTCGGTCTGGTCGGCGGGTCGGGCGCTGGGAAGTCGACCATCGCACGTGCCGTGGTCGGCTTGGTGCCTTCCGACCGTGGTCGGATCATTTTCGACGGCACCGAGCTGCGGGCGTCCCCACGTGGGCTCGGGGGTCAGCTGCATCTGGTGTTCCAGGATCCGTATGCCGCACTGCCGCCCACCCGGATGGTCGGGTCCATCGTCGGTGAACCGCTGGTGATCCACCGGCTGGCCGACGGTGCCCGGCGGCAGGAGATCGTGGTGGAGGCGCTGACCGCCGTGCACCTGACGCCGGTGCAGCGTTACCTGCCGCGCTATCCACACCAGCTCTCCGGCGGCGAGCGGCAGCGGGTCGCGTTCGCCCGCGCGCTGGTGACTCGACCGCGGCTGATCCTCGCCGACGAGCCGACCCAGATGCTTGACGTGTCGCTGCGCGCTGAGATCGCCGACCTGCTTGACGAGCTACGCGCGGTGCGGGGTGTCGCGGTGCTGCACATCACCCATGACCTGGCGCTCGCGCAGCGCTCGTGTGATCGGCTGGTTGTGCTGCAAGCTGGTCAGGTGGTGGAGCAAGGGCCGACCGGCGTGCTGCTGTCTCGACCCGAGCACCCATACACCGCCGCGTTGGTCGAGGCCGCGCGGGCGCTGTCTGCCCCGAGGAGGTAGCGAATGAACCCCGACGCCGGAGGAGGCACCATGCCTATTGCCGTGCTCGACATGGACATCCGCAATCCCGAGGGTGGCGAGTGGTCCGACCGGGTGGAACGGCTCGACTGCTACGCGCTCGGGTCGACCAACCTGACCCGGTACGCCGCACTGATCATCACGCCAAGTGTGGATCAGGAGTATCTCGCCAGAACGCGTCACATGATCAGTTCCTACCTCGACGGTGGCGGGGTGGTGGTCTTCGGTGGCCACCTGAACGGGGGCTGGCTGCCCGGCGCGTCGGCGTTCATCCCGCTGGCGAACCGGTCGCTGGCCGGATACCGCGTCGCGGAGGTCGCCGACCATCCGATCTTCCGCGGCAAGCAGCCCGACGAGTTGACCTTCCGGCGCGGCGTCGCCGGATTCTTCGCCCGCGGGCACCATCCGATCCCGGCCGGCGCTGAGGTGCTTACTCGACTGTCCGGTGGCGAGCCGGCGACCTATCTGGATCGAGTATCGACCGCGGGCACGATCGTCGTCCAGGCGACCAGTGACCTGCTGGGCTACTGCGGTGAGGCGCTGCTCGACTGGATCGCCACCGAGTCGGCCCAGCGCCGAGCAGCGACCGCTGGCCGGACGCGGGGGTTCGCCGCCGTCTACGGTGGTTCCGCCCAGCACCACCGCGCACTCACCGAGCCGAAGTACGCCCAGCACCTCAGCGGTGGGCTGATCTACCTCCCTGAACTCGCCGGCACCGACCTGACTGCATACCGCGGGCTACTCATTCCCGAGCGCATGCATCGCGGTCTGCTCACCCGCGCCGCCGACCGGATCGCTGAGCTGCTCGAAGCCGGCGGGACGGTGATTGCCTTCAGCGGTGGCGAGCCGATCCCGGAGTTCCTGCCTGGTGTGCGCTGGCAGCACCGGCCGACCAACTACTGGTGGTGGCTGGAATCTGGCGCTGATCTCGGTGTCCGTTTTGCGACACCTGAGCACCCGCTGTTCCAGCACCTGACCGTTCGCGACTGCACCTGGCACTATCACGGAGTGCTTCAACCCCCGGACGGCGCACAGGTACTGGTGGAATTGACTACCGGAGAGGCACTCCTCTACGTCGATCAGGTGTCCACTGCCGGCACGATCGTGGTGTCCACATTGGACCCGATCAGCCACTACGGTGGTTACTTCATGCCGGCCACGGAGCGGTTCCTCGACGGGTTCCTACCGTTCGTTGACGCGTGCCCGCACTTTTCCTGAGCTACCAGGTAGCGCCGACGGTCCACATGACCACCAGAACAATGCAGGTAACCAGCGCTGCACCCACGATGAGCAGTGCGCAGGCAACAGCCCCACCCGTGGGATCGTCCATACGGTCCAGCTCTGGCAGGGCTGTCTCCGGTTCGCGCATCATTTCTCCTCGTCGGTTCCGCCGCCAACGTGGTGGAGAAACTAGCCCTACGCACGGAGCGTAGCCGCTCGACCTCCGGGCGTGATCCTAGCTCGCAATGCGGACGCAGCGAGCCTGATGATTCTGTGGGTTTGTCCTCGATCAGGTATAGCAAGGGGTGGCCGGCTCGACGTTGTGCCGTGACCTCACACGGTGTTGCCGCTGGATTTTACCGTCGGCTAACCGGTGTCAGGCCGGGCGGTAACCACGTCCTCCATAGAGTTACGCCATGGAATACCAGCTCACGCCGCCGCCTAGCCGCGAAGCCGGGAACGTTCCGCGGGCGCGTACCGGCAGTAACAGT
>DASVWA010000450.1:0-2790 GCA_036389855.1 Pseudonocardiaceae bacterium | reverse complement strand
CGGCGACGCCCAGAGACAGCGCACCATCGCACTCGTAGGTGGCAGTCACATCAGCGCCGTCATCGTCGCCGTTGTCGTCGCCGTTGTCGTCGTCGTCACCACCGCCCAGGCACAACGCCAAGACACCACCACGGGCAGCTGCAAGTGACGAGTCGCCGTCCTCCTCGGCGACGACGTCGTGGTACAGCAGGCTCAGGCAGATCACGCCACCGGTGCCATCACAGAGCCCGGCGGTCAGATTGTCGCCGTCCCTGCCATCACCCTCTCTTGAGGATGTGCTGGAGCCGATGATTCCGTCACCGCCCAGACCAAGAACAGTCGAGTCGGCGTGCGCTTCGTCGTCATCCTCGATGGTGGCGTCGTACTTGGTGATCTCGAGGAGATCGCTCCTGAGCAGGTCGATGTCGGCGACAGCACCCGACGCGTGATCGGGAGGCTCGGGATCATCGAGGTGGTCGCTGTCCTCGGTGTCATCGCGGTGGACTACATCGCCATCATCATCATGACGATCCTTGTCGCGCTTGTCGCGGTCCCCGTTCAGACCCGGAGCGCCGTGGCCCGGCTCACCGGGAAGGCCGAGTTCCGGCAGTTGGGGAACCCCGTCAATGTCGGGCTGAGCGGGCGCGGCGGGCGCGTTGGGATCGCTGGGCACGCCGGGCACCGCCGGGTCACCGGGTGCGCCGGCGAACTGCTGCACGGTGGGGGCTACCTGCGCCGAGGCAGCACCCGGCAGCAGAACCATCGCGGCTGCCGTCCCGGCGGCCATGAGAGCCAGGCGGCGATGCCTCCTGGGCGTGCGTGACGTCATCTTCCGGTGTTCCTCCTCGGTCGAGATCTCTCCGCGAGAGGGCGGTACGGCCTCCTCTGCTAGTGGCCGCGGATCCCTCGTGCCTGGCTTTTGACGCTTCGACGCCACCGGCTGTCACTGACCTCCGGGCATCCAGGTACCGGCTCAACGATGTGGGAGTCGAGGCAGATACGACCGGTACCCCGACTATTCCCCGAACGTGATCTTCCCCCCGACTGGCTCCGCTGTTGGAGGCACAGAAAGTGACCGCAACGGGCTCCCATGTCCCAAAACAGCCCCAGATGGGGCATCCATCAGCGATGACCGCTACATTTCGTACTGACGCCATGGGATAAGCACAGGTCGACGATGCCCGGGAGAGGACCGCCACCCAAACCGTGGGTGTCATCCCGGGCGTGGTTCACTGCCCGGCGACATGTCTGCGCATTCCCTCAGCTCTGCGTCCAAGTCTGCGCTGGCCGTCGTTGCCGGCGGGCTGCTGGCCATCGCAACCGGGTCCTGTGGTGGCTTCAGCACAGCGCCCACGCCGGTGGCACCGGCGCCCGCAGACCCGTCCGCGACGGCACCAGTCGCACCACCTCCACCGCGACCTGTCGCGGAAGGGCAATGCGACTACCTACCGGCGGAGACGGTGGAAGCGCTCAATGGGGAACGAGTCGGTGCCGTGCAGATCTCTGCGGATCGGCCGTACCCGGCGTGCTTCTTCCTTCGCGGCGACGGGGCAGTCCAGCTACGCAGCTGGATCGTGGTGGACACCCCCGAAGTGGCGCGCGCAACGGTTGATGCCGCCGCTCCGGTGGCGACCTCTGACCTGGCGGAGCTTCCCGGTGGATGGTCGGGAGGATCGCAGCCGACCGCAGACGGAGCGGTGTTCGCGGTAGCCCGGCAAGGCACCGCAGTCGTCGTCACGACCAACCAACGTCAGACGATCAGCGCCCGCCGAATCGCTGGGCAAGTGATCGCTACTTTAGGCCTGTAGCTGCAGACCTCGGTCAGTCGGCGCTGGACGATGGGCGACCAGCGCTCACGACGCCGTTGCCAGTGGGAGAACTCCCCATCGCATCCTCGTGGTCGTAGGGCAAGTTCCCCGCACGGGCCGGGTGAACAGGGAGGCCCTCGGGTTCATTCTGTTGCGGCCTGCGGGTCAGCACGGCCGCCCCAGCCACTCCGGCGATCCCGAACAGCAGCAGCAGCATCCAGGGCCAGCGCCTACGACGGCCAGACGTGGGCTCGATCCGGGCAGCGAGTTCGTGGCGGGCATCGAGCAACCGGCCGGTAAGCATGTCCTGAGCGCTACGCCGAGCGTTGCGGGCACCTCTGGCGATCTCGGCGGTGCGGTCAGGCAGCTGCTCGGCAAGCTGTTTCCGGGCCCGCTTAGCCTGCTTGCCGGCCCTGGCGGCCCGCTTGCGGACGGCCCACACGCTGCTGTTCACAGCGGCGCCGGCTTGCTTTCCATCCCGCGCGTAAGTCTTCAGGGTCTTTACCTGGTTCACATCTTCGCCTTCCTGGTCGCGCCTGCGTGCATGCCCTCGGGGCGGGCGCCGCTGATCTGGCCCCTCCCCGCTGTCGAACGTGGGTGATGGCAGGATAGGTCTGGTGACTGAAGTCAAGACCAACGACACGCAGGTCATCCTGCACACCAGTGAGGGTGACATCCGGGTCACCCTCTTCCCGCAGCACGCCCCGAAGACCGTGTCGAACTTCGTGGGCCTCGCCGAGGGCAGCAAGGAGTACTCCCAGCGCAACGCCAAGGGAGAGCTGTCCGGGCCGTTCTATGACGGCTCCGTTTTCCATCGAGTGATCGATGGTTTCATGATCCAAGGGGGCGACCCCACCGGTACCGGTAAGGGCGGGCCTGGCTACCGCTTCGCCGACGAGACTCATCCGGAGTTGCAGTTCAACCGGCCCTACCTGCTGGCGATGGCCAATGCGGGCCCGAATACCAACGGATCCCAGTTCTTCATCACGGTGGGCACTGCGGC
>DASVWA010000449.1:0-7988 GCA_036389855.1 Pseudonocardiaceae bacterium | reverse complement strand
ACCGTGGAACCACCCCAACGTCCGGGCCGCCCGGGCGGCGGCCAGGAGGTTGCCCTCCCGGCGGTACGCCGAGTACGCGCGCTCGTATGCCTTCATCGACCCGAGATAGTCGAACTCGAGATGCAGCGCCCTGGCCAGGTCCTCAAGAACCTCACCGGACACCCCCGCCGCGCCCTCGGCCGCCAGCAATGCCCCGTCCGCAGCACGGCGGCGCCGAGCATCATCGGCCTCGACGGTCGGCCCGGTGGTTACCGTCCGATGGTGGCACACACGACGGCCTAGTACTTCCGAAGTTACGGCCGGGGACCAACGGATCAACGACCTGCCGGTATCCCTCGGCGGTGCTGCTCGGCTCAGACAGCGCAGTTGTAGACCAGTGGTAGTGAGCCGTCGCGCTGGCGAAGCCACAGGAACAGTTCCACCGCCCGCCGTTGGCCTCAGCCATGCTGACCTCAGATCCGGCCAGCAGCATGTCCGGCGAGGTGTCGAGGTCAGCGCCGGCCGGGTGCCAGTGCCAACCGTCCTCAGCCGCCTCACTTAGCGCCGGGCTCGGTCCGGGTCGATCACCGTGTGACAGCGACCGCTCATCGCGGCCGGGCTCCAGCCGGGGCAAGTCCACCGGCGTTTCTGAGAGCCAGGGCGTGCTTTCAGCCGCAACGGCTGCGCCAGCCGGCGTAATCGCCCCGCCGCTCGCCGCCGAAAGTTGCGAATGAACCGACTGGCGGGCGCCAAGGTTCTCAAAATCGACCACCGTCGGTGCCGCCGTCCCTACTGTCACCGCGCGTGTCCGCCCCCTCGTTCGCGCCGCGCGCCGTCACCACCGGCGCGGCACTCGCACCCCGCGCCAGTGTTCGAGAACGGTCCGAGGACCAGACCCGGATCGCCGCGCGGATCGGCCTGCACCTCCTGCTGGCCGGGCTACCGTTACTCGCGATCTCCGCGCAGGTCTTCGGTCTCGTCTCGATGAACACCACCGCAGCGCTGGTGATAATCCCGCTGGCGGCCACGCTCGCAGTACTGGCGGTGTTCGCGCCGCACCCCACCGACCGGATCGTCGGGCGCGGGCTCGTCTCGGGGATGGCCGCCTGCGTGGTCTATGACATCTTCCGGCTCGACACTGTCTACCTGCTCGGATGGTGGGACGATTTCATCCCGACAATGGGCACGTGGATTACCGACGGCGCCGAGACCCGAAGCGGCGCAGTGGTCGGCTACCTGTGGCGCTACATCGGCGACGGGGGCGGGATCGGCATCGCGTTCTTCGTCGTCGCGCTCGCGGTGGGCCTGCACCGGCGGTCCCGGCGCGATGTTGTGCTGGCGGCGGTGGCCTTCGCGGTCTTCCCGGTCTGGACCGGTCTGATCGCGACTGTCGCGCTGGCTCCACGCGGCGAGCAATTGATGTTCCCGCTCACCGCCACCACGGTCTCGCTCTCCCTGATCGGGCACCTGATCTTCGGCCTCGTCCTCGGCCTCGGCTTCTGGCACTCACGCGGCGTGGCGCGGTTCTGGCCGTGGCCGCCCCTGCTGCCGACCGATCGGGGGCCCGCTTATCACGGGGTCAGCCCCGCCACGTACGAAGCCTGGCAGCGACGGCTCGACACTGGTTCCGGCCGGCGGATCAGGGCACCGAGGTGATCGCCTCGATGAGCTCGTCCCCGATCAACAGCGCCGGATCGTTGTGATCGGCACCGGCAACCTCAACCGTCCGGACCGGCCCGCCTGCTGCAGCGGCCACGGCCCGGCTCTGCTCCGGCGGCACGATGGTGTCCTGTGCGCCGTAGACAACGACGGTCGGTACCTGCACCCGCGCGATCAGCTCCGTGACCGGAAACCGATCCCGCAGCAGCCACCGGACCGGCAGCAGCGGGTAGTGCACCGCGCCCACGGAGGCGAGATCGGTGAACGGGGAACGCAGCACCAGCGCGGCGGGCGGGTGCTCGACGGCCAGCCGGGTCACCACCGCCGCCCCCAGGCTCTCCCCGAAGTACACCAGCCGCTGCGGGGACACTCCCATCTGCACCAAGTACTGGTAAGCGGCGCGTCCGTCAGCGATCAGCCCGTGTTCCGACGGGCTGCCCGGATTGCCGCCGTACCCGCGGTAATCGATCAACAGCACGCCGAACCCCCGCGCCGCCAGCCGCTGCGCGAGTGGGATCCGGAGCACCCGCGAGCCGGCGTTGCCCGGCGCCACGAGCACGGTCATGCCCCGATCAGGACCGCTCGGCGGCACGAAGTAGGCGCTGAGCGCCAACCCGTCCTCGGTGCGCACGGTGACGTCGCGGGCACCGGGCAGTACCTCGGCAGCCAGCGGCACAGCGGCGCTATCCGGCAGGTAGATGAGGCGTCGCTGGAAGATCCACGCCAGGGCCAGTACCGCGAGCACAACGGCCACCAGCACCAGCACGCCGCGCAGCACAGGACCAGTAGATATCAGACCAGCCCAGCAGATATCAGCGGAGCCCAGCCCAGCACCGAATCCACCGCGATTGCCACGAACACCAGCGCCAGGTAGGTGTTGGACAAGTGGAACAGCCGCATGGGGTCGACGGCCGCACCACAGCGCACGGCGGCATGCAACCGGTGTGCCATCACCACGAACCAACCACCGGCCAGCACCGCCACCGCTGCGTAGACCCAACTCGTGACCGGCACCAGCAGCAGGCTCCAGCCCACCATCAACCAGCTGAATACGACGATGCGGCGGGCCACGGACACCGGTGAGGCCACCGCGGGCAACATCGGCACACCTACCCGCTGGTAGTCCTCCCGGAACTTCATCGCCAGCGCCCAGGTGTGCGGCGGGGTCCAGAAGAAGATCACTCCGAACATCACCAGCGCCGGCCAACCCACCGTGCCGGTGACCGCCGACCAGCCGATCACCACCGGCATGCAGCCAGCTGCGCCACCCCAGATGATGTTCTGCGCGGTGCGGCGTTTGAGCAGCAGCGTGTAGACGAAAACGTAAAACAGGATCGTCGCCACTGCCAGCAGTGCCGAGAGCAGGTTGGTGGTGGCCCACAACCAGCCGAAGGAGGCCACCCCCAGCGCGATCCCGAAGATCAGCGCATGCCGGATCGGCACCTCGCGGGTGACCAGCGGCCGGGCCCGAGTCCGTTTCATCTGGGCGTCGATGTCGGCATCGGCGACGCAGTTCAGCGCGTTCGCACTGCCCGCCGCCATGATGCCGCCCACCAGGGTGGCCCCGATGAGCCACAGGGAAGGCACCCCACGAGCAGCGAGCAACATCGCCGGGATGGTGGTGACCAGCAGCAGCTCGATCACTCGCGGCTTGGTCAGCGCGAGGTAGCCGCGTAGCACACCGCCGCGGTGCCGGCTGCGCGGTGTCGCAGGAGCCTGGACGGTACAGCTCACCGCGGCTCCTCGTCTGCACTGATCGAAACTGATTGGGGCTGGTCGGGGGCGGGTACTCGACTGCCGATGGTAATCGCGTGGCGCGCGTCACCTCCGGACGGGGCGGCGAGGGAAGTTGAGATCGCGGGCTGGCTCCTTCTCGCTAGGGTGGGAAGCCACGGGCTGGCCTGCACAGGCCACCCCTCGCCACGACCGCCGCACCGAGCATAGTCAGGAGCACGAGTGTGTCTGTCACCGACAATCTGACCCAGCTCACCACCCCCCGGGTGCCCGACGACTGGACCGAACTGGATACCCGCACGGTGGACACCATCCGGGTGCTGGCTGCTGACGCCGTGCAGCGAGTCGGCAGCGGTCACCCGGGCACCGCCATGAGCCTCGCTCCACTGGCGCACACGCTGTTCCAGCGGGTGTTGCGGCACGACCCCACCGACCCGGCCTGGACCGGTCGGGACCGGTTCGTGCTGTCCGCCGGGCATTCCAGCCTCACCCTGTACCTGCAGCTGTACCTGTGTGGCTACGGGCTGGAGCTAGAGGATATCGAGCAGCTGCGCACCTGGGGTTCAAAAACCCCAGGCCATCCCGAGTACGGGCATACCGTCGGTGTGGAGATCACCACCGGGCCGCTCGGTCAGGGCCTGGGCGCTGCGGTCGGGATGGCGATGGCGGCTCGCCGGGAGCGCGGCCTGTTCGATCCCCACACCCCACCCGGCGAGAGCCCCTTCGACCACTACATCTACGTCATCGCCTCCGACGGCGACATCCAGGAGGGTGTGACCTCCGAAGCCTCCTCGCTGGCCGGCACCCAGGAACTTGGCAACCTGGTGGTGTTTTACGACGCCAACGAGATCTCCATCGAGGACGACACTGCGATTGCGCTGTCGGAGGACACCGCCGCGCGCTATGAGGCCTACGGCTGGCACGTGCAGACCGTCGACGGGGGCGAGGACGTCGTCGGCATCCTGGACGCGATCAAGGAAGCCAAGGCCGAAACCGGTCGCCCGTCGATGATCGTTCTCCACACCGTGATCGCCTACCCGGCACCGAACGCGATGAACACTGGAGCCGCGCATGGCTCTGCGCTGGGGGATGATGAGGTCGCCGCGGTGAAAGAAGCCTTGGGCTTCGACCCGCAGAGCTCTTTTGTCGTGGAGCCCGAGGTGCTCGAGCACGCCCGGCAGGTGGTGGCCCGTGGCCAGGCCGCGCACGTGCAGTGGCAGAAGTCCTTCGACTCCTGGCGGCAGGCCAACGCGTCCGGGGCCGCACTGTTCGATCGCCTCATCGACCGGGAATTGCCCGCCGGCTGGGCGGAGAAGTTGCCCACCTGGGAGCCGGACGCCAAGGGCGTGGCTACCCGCAAGGCGTCCGGGGAGGTGCTTTCCGCGATCGGGGAGGTGCTTCCGGAACTGTGGGGTGGCTCTGCGGACCTGGGTGAGAGCAACAACACCACCATCAAGGGTGCAGACTCGTTCGGCCCCGAAAAGATCTCCACAAAGATGTGGACCGCGCAGCCCTACGGCCGCACGCTGCACTTCGGAGTGCGTGAGCACGCCATGGGCGCGATCCTCAACGGGATCGCGCTGCACGGGCCGACCCGGCCCTACGGGGGCACTTTCCTGGTCTTCAGCGACTACATGCGCCCGGCGGTGCGGTTGGCCGCGCTGATGGCGGCGCCGGTGATCTACATCTGGACCCACGACTCGATCGGTCTCGGCGAGGACGGCCCCACGCACCAACCGGTCGAGCACCTGGCCGCGCTACGGGCCATCCCGGGGCTGGACGTGGTCCGGCCCGCGGATGCCAACGAGACCGCGGCAGCGTGGAAGGCGTTGCTGGAGAAGGGCACGCGGCCGACTGGGCTGGCCCTGACCCGGCAGAGCGTGCCCGTCCTGGAGGGCACCGATGCTGCCGGTGTCGGCCGCGGCGGCTATGTGCTCTCCGACGCCGCGGCCGAAGCCGGCAGCGGGCTGCCCGACGTGCTCCTGATCGCCACCGGTTCCGAAGTACAGTTCGCCGTCGCCGCCCAGCAGACGCTGGCAGCCGAGGGAATCAAGGCCCGGGTGGTGTCGATGCCATGCGTGGAGTGGTTCGACGCTCAGGGCGAGGCCTACTGCGACCAGATTCTCCCGCCGTCGGTGAAAGCTCGGGTGGCCGTCGAAGCCGGTATCGCGATGCCGTGGCACCGTTTCGTCGGCGATTACGGCGAAGTGGTCTCTCTCGAGCATTTCGGTGCCTCAGCCGACTGGCAGACCTTGTATCGCGAGTTCGGCTTCACCGGTGAGGCGGTCGTCGACGCGGCCCGCCGTACGCTGGGTCGGATCCCGAAATGACACTTCTGATGATCGGGAGCGAGTCCTCATGAGCAGCGTCGATACCTTGCAGGCCCTGTCCGACGCAGGCGTGTCGATCTGGCTGGATGATCTATCCCGGCAGCGCGTCAACTCGGGCAACCTGGCCGACTTGATCCGGGAGCGGCACGTGGTCGGGGTGACCAGCAACCCGACCATCTTCGCCAGTGCGGTGACCCACGCCGACGACTACGCCGAGCAGGTCCGCGAGCTGGCGGCCCGCGGCGCCTCGGTGGACGAGGCCGTGCGTGAGATCACCGTGGCCGACGTGCAGCTGGCTTGCGACGTGTTCAGCGGAACCTGGGAGGCCACCGGCCGGGTGGACGGCCGGGTGTCGCTGGAAGTCAGCCCCCAGTTGGCACATGACACCGATGGCACTCTCGCCCAGGCGGCAGAGCTGTGGAAAGTGGTCGATCGACCCAACCTCATGATCAAGATTCCGGCGACGGAGCAGGGCCTGCCTGCCATCACCGGCACGCTGGCCGATGGCATCAGCGTCAACGTGACGTTGGTGTTCTCGGTACAGCGCTACCGCGAGGTGATCGGTGCCTTCTTCGCCGGTCTGGAGCGGGCCAGCGCCAACGGGCACGACCTTCGGACGATCGCGTCGGTTGCCTCGTTTTTCGTCTCCCGGGTGGATACCGAGGTGGACAAGCGGCTGGAGGCGATCGGCACCGAGCGGGCCCTGGCGCTGCGCGGGCAGGCCGCGGTGGCCAACGCCCGGCTCGCCTACGCGGCTTACCAGCAGGAGTTCGGGACGCAGCGCTGGGCTGGTCTGAAGGAGACTGGGGCGCGGCCGCAGCGACCGCTGTGGGCGTCTACCGGGGTGAAGAACCCGGCCTATCCGGACACGAAGTACGTCACCGAACTGATCGCGCCGGGGGTGGTGAACACGATGCCGGAGAAGACTCTGCTCGCCCTCGCCGACCACGGCGAGGTGCCTGGCGATCAGGTTTCAGGCACCGCCGCGCAGGCTCAGCGAACCTTCGACGAGTTGGTCGAAGTCGGGATTGACCTCGACGATGTGTTCGTCGTACTCGAGCGGGAAGGTGTGGAGAAGTTCGACGCATCCTGGGTGGAGCTGGGCGAGACGGTGGCCGCGCAGCTGGCCAAGGTTGCGCCACAGGCGGGGGCCTGACCGCCGATGCCGCAACTCGCCGTCGACATCCACTCCCCCGCCCTGGCGGCGCAAGCGCAGTCCTACCTCGACAAGCTCGTCGAGCAGCAGGTGGCCTCGGCTCTGGCCAGCCAAGATCCCACACTGTGGGGTCCGCAGGCCGAACCCGAGGCCGCCCGGCGGCTCGCCTGGGTGGCACTGCCCGAGACCTCACGGCCCCTGCTGGCGACGATCGAGGCGCTGCGAGCAGACCTGCACGCCAATGAGATGGACCGGGTCGTGTTGGCCGGGATGGGTGGTTCGTCGCTGGCTCCGGAGGTCATCTGCGCCACAGCGAAAGTGGCGCTCACGGTGCTGGACACCACCGACCCGGACCAGGTAGCAGATGCGCTAGCCGGGGACCTGCAGCGCACCGTGGTTGTGGTGTCATCGAAATCGGGCTCCACGGTGGAGACCGAGAGCCACCGTCGGGTGTTCACCGCCGCGTTCACCGCGGCGGGGCTGGACCCGGCAGCACACCTGGTGGTGGTGACCGATCCAGGATCAGCACTGCAGCAGATCGCCGACGCCGAGGGCTACCGCGCGGTGATCACCGCCGACCCGGACGTCGGCGGCCGCTACTCGGCGCTGACCGCGTTCGGTCTGGTACCGGCGGGCCTGGCCGGGGTGGACATCGCCAGCCTGCTGGACGACGCGGCGCAAGCGGCGCCGCTGCTGGCCGTCGACGACCCGGCCAATCCAGCGCTGCGGCTGGCCGCGACGCTGGCTGCCGGGCACACCATCGGTGCCGACAAGGTGGTGCTTGCTGACACCGGCTCGGGAATCGTCGGCTTCGGTGACTGGGCCGAGCAGCTCATCGCCGAATCCACCGGCAAGGACGGTACCGGGCTGCTGCCGGTCGTGGTGGAAGGACCCGCCGCGCCGGGCTTCGCGGACGCCGGACCCGATGCCATCCCGGTCGCGATCGGGCCTGGTGTCCAGGCCGCTGCCATGGCTGTCACCGGCACCCTGGGTGAGCAGTTCCTGCTCTGGGAGCACGCCACCGCGGTGGTGGGCCGCCTGCTAGGAATCAACCCGTTCGACCAACCCGACGTGGAGGCTGCGAAGGTCGCCGCCCGGGCTGCGCTCAACGGCGCGATCGGACCCGCTGC
>DASVWA010000448.1:0-1566 GCA_036389855.1 Pseudonocardiaceae bacterium | reverse complement strand
ACAATAAACGCTCCGTTGACAACAATACGTCGGACGACAACACCTCGGCAGGACCGAACGCGCGGGCACTGTTGCATTAAGGCGAGGGTGTCCTCACCATGCACCAAAGCAGCGACGCGGACACGGCTCCGGCAAAGTCGTATCAGTCTGTCGTGATCAGCGGAGACGGTGGGACACGCCGCTGAAATGCTGGGCTGGCATGGCCCCCGCGATGATCATGAAGGTTCCTACACCTGTTAATCATCACGAGGAACCATGCCTGCTGCGTCAGCATCGCCGATCCGCCCTGTCCTTGACCACCTCATCGACGCTGTTGACCACCAACGAGTCGGGAGTGGCGTGCTGGCCGTGCTCGATGCGGTACCGGACCCCCGTAAGCCCCGGGGTATCCGGCACCAGGTCAACACGATCCTGGCGCTTGCCGTGTGCGCGGTCATGGCGGGATGCCGGTCGTTCACCGCGATCGGCGAGTGGGCCGCCGATGCGTCTGAGCAGGTTCTTTCCGCCCTCGGTGCCGAGTGCGCGTCGTCTGAGTCGACCATGCGCCGCACGCTGCAGTGCCTGGATGGCGACGAGTTGGACAGCGCCATCGGCGCTTGGGCGGCCGGGCGTACTGAGCCGGCCAGCACCCGGCGCCGAGTGGTCGCCGTGGACGGTAAGCGGATCCGCGGCTCGGGTCGCAGCACCCAGGCCGCGCGGCATCTGCTGGCCGCGATCGATCACGCCCACGCAGTGGTGCTGGCGCAGCGGGAGGTGGGATGCAAGACCAACGAGATCACCGAGTTCGCGCCGCTGCTCGATGGCGTCGAGCTGACCGGCGCGGTGGTCACCGCTGATGCCTTGCACGCCCAGAAAGCCCACGCCGACTACCTCGTGCTCCAGCGAGGCGCCCACTACCTGCTGACCGTCAAGGGTAACCAGCCCGGGCTGTCTGCTCAGCTCAAGGCACTCCCGTGGAAACAGGTTCCGCTCGCCCACACCAGCACCGACCGGGCACACGGCCGCGTCGAAAAACGCGCCATCAAGATTGTCACCGTCACCACCGGCATCCTGTTCCCGCACGCGCGGCAGGCGATCCAGATTACCCGCAAGACCCGCCGACTCGATGGCACCACCTGGACCACCGAAGTGGCCAACGCGGTCACCAGCCTGGCCGCCGAGCACGCCACCGCAAGCCAACTGGCCAGCTGGGTGCGCGGCCACTGGCACATCGAGAACCGCCTGCACTGGGTCCGCGACGTCACCTTCGACGAAGACCGCTCCCACATCCGTTCCGGCAGCGGACCACGAGTCATGGCCTCCCTCCGCAATCTCGTGATCAGCATCCTCCGTCTCAACGGCACCACCAACATCGCACAGGCCCTAAGACATCACGCATGGGACCCGCATCGGCCCATCACAATCCTCACGACCTGCTGAAATGCGACTTTGCCGGGACCGTGGCGCACCACTCCATACGCCTGGACATGGTCGCTGGTTTCCTGGCATGCTCTTGTCCCTTATTGGCCTTTCGACCTCAGGTAAGCCATCAGACCCAGAAACCTCCCTCCGAGTTCCTCCCAACTG
>DASVWA010000447.1:0-4386 GCA_036389855.1 Pseudonocardiaceae bacterium | reverse complement strand
GTCGTCGCCTGTGAAGTCGTGGTGGGCCCGGCGGGGACATGGACATCGATGCACCCCTGCACCTGATCTAGCCGTTGAGTAGGGCACGGGCCATCACCATGCGTTGGATCTGGTTGGTGCCTTCGTAGATCTGGGTGATCTTCGCGTCGCGCATCATCCGCTCCACGGGGAAGTCCCGGGTGTAGCCATAACCACCAAAAAGCTGAACCGCGTCGGTGGTCACCTCCATGGCCACGTCGGAGGCGAAGCATTTCGATGCCGAGGAGATGAACCCGAGCTTGCCCTCGCCGCGCTCGGCGCGGGCAGCGGCGATGTAGACCAACTGCCGGGCCGCTTCGGTCTTCATCGCCATCTCAGCCAGCATGAATTGGACACCCTGAAAGTCGGCGATCGGCTTGCCGAACTGCTTGCGTTGCTTGACGTAAGCGATCGAGGAGTCCAGCGCACCCTGCGCGATGCCCACGGCCTGCGCCCCGATCGTCGGACGGGTGTGGTCCAGCGTCTGCAAAGCGGTCTTGAACCCGCTACCGGGCTCACCGATGATCCTCTCGGCCGGAATCGTGCAGTTCTCGAAATAGATTTCCCTGGTCGGGCTGCCCCTGATGCCGAGCTTGCGCTCCTTGGCCCCGGCTGAGAATCCCGGGTCGTCCTGGTGAACGACGAAGGCGCTGATCCCGCTGGCACCCCGATCCGGGTCAGTCACCGCCATCACCGTGTACCAGGTGGACTCGCCCCCGTTGGTGATCCAACATTTGGTGCCGTTGAGCACCCAGTGGTCGCCATCGATCCGGGCCCGGGTCCGCATCGCGGCGGCGTCGCTGCCCGCCTCTCGCTCGGACAGCGCGTAGGACACCATCGACCCCGTGGCCACCGACGGCAGCACCTGCTCACGGAGCTCCTTGGAGCCGGCGAGCAACAGTCCCATCGTGCCCAGCTTGTTCACTGCCGGAATCAGCGAGGACGACGCGCACACCCGCGCCACCTCCTCGATCACAATGCAGGTAGCCACCGAGTCCGCACCCTCACCGCCGTAGGCCTGCGGTACGTGCACCGCGTGGAAACCCGAGCGCACCAGCGCCGCCAACGCCTCGTGCGGGAACCGTTCCTGCTCGTCGACCTCCCCGGCGTAGGGCGCGATCTCCTTCTCGGCCAGTGCCCGCACCGCCTCCCGCAGCGCCTCATGCTCGGCACTCAGCTGGTAAATCCCAAAGTCACGGTTCACGAGTTCGCCTCCTTCACCCGCGCTCTGGATGCAGACTGCCCTAACTGGCACCGGATTACCGCAGTCTGCATTCAGAGCGCGGAAAGATCAGTCCAACTTGGCACGCAGGGCAGTGTCGGCATCGAGGACGCGCTGGGCCTGGTCGTGCTGGAAGGTGGCCATCCGCTGCCTGAGGTTCGGCTCAGACGCGGCCAGGATGCGGATTGCGAGCAGGCCGGCGTTGCGTGCGCCGCCGATTGCCACGGTCGCCACCGGCACCCCCGCGGGCATCTGCACGATTGACAGCAGTGAGTCCAGCCCATCCAGATGCGCCAGCGGCACCGGCACCCCGATCACCGGTAGCACCGTGGCCGACGCCACCATCCCCGGCAGGTGTGCCGCCCCACCCGCCCCGGCAATGATTACCGCCAGCCCGCGGTCCGCGGCGTGGCGCGCATAGTCGAGCATCCGGCCCGGGGTGCGGTGCGCCGAGATCACCGCCACCTCATGTGGCACCTCGAACTGTTCGAGCGCCTGGGCGGCGGCGCTCATCACGGGCCAGTCCGAGTCGCTGCCCATGATCACACCCACCAGCGGATCAGTCACGCCGTCTCCCGTTCCGCCCGTGCACCGGGTACCCGTCCGGCCAGGTACCGGTGGCCAGGAAGGTCGCCGACGCCTGCGCCATCCCGCGCACCGATGCTGGCTGTGCGCCGAGCACGGTGACGTGCCCGATCTTGCGCCTTGGCCGCTCCGGCTTGGCATACAGGTGCACCTTCGCCTCCGGATAACGGGCCATCAGGTGGTGCAGCCGCTCGTCGATACCCATTACCGGTGCGGTGTCGGCGGCGAGCACGTTGGCCATCACGCAGATCGGGGCGCGCGGCGTGGCGGATCCCAGCGGGTAATCCAGCACCGCCCGAAGATGCTGCTCGAACTGGGACGTCACCGCACCCTCGATGGTCCAGTGCCCGCTGTTGTGCGGCCGCATGGCCAACTCATTAACCAGCAACTGCCCACCTGGCATCTCGAACAGCTCAACGGCCAGCACTCCGACCACTCCCAGCTCGAAGGCCACCCGCAGTGCCAGCTCCTGGGCGGCCAAGGCGAGCGTGGGATCCAGGCCGGGTGCCGGGGCAAGCACCTCGACACAGATACCGTCCTGCTGCACCGTCTGCACCACCGGCCACGCCGCTCCCTGCCCGAACGGCGAGCGAGCCACCAGCGCGGCCAGCTCCCGGCGCATCGCCACGTACGGCTCGACCAGCAGCGGGGTACCCGCAGCGAGTTGCTCGGTCACCACCCGGCGCGCGTGGCTCGGGGCGTCAAGCCTCCACACACCCCGCCCGTCGTAGCCACCACGGATTGCCTTGAGCACGCAGGGCCAGCCGTGCTGGACGCCGAAGCACAGCACATCCTGCAGCTCGGTCACTTCGCGAAACGGTGGAACCGGCATGCCCAACCCGGCCAGTGTCTGGCGCATCAACAGCTTGTCCTGGGCATGTGCCAGGGCGTCTGGACCCGGATACACCTGCACCCCGTCCGCCACCAGAGCACGCAGGTGTTCGGTAGGGACGTGTTCATGGTCGAACGTGACGGCGTCGCAGCCCTCGGCGAAACGGCGCAGCACGGCCAGATCGTCGGGCCGGCCCACCACCACCTCGCAGGCCACCAGGGCGGCCGGCTCAACCGGCCCTCGGGCCAGCACTCGCAGGGATTGACCCAGCGCCACAGCGGCCTGGTGGGTCATCCGGGCCAGCTGCCCGGCGCCCACCATGCCGACGACGGGCAAGCCGGTACGGGAGTCCACCAAACCCATGATCTTATCGCTTGCGGCTGGCTCCGGTGCCATGTGACGGCTGGTGGGAAACCCCCAGCGCCATCCGCTCGCCGCGCGCAACGGTTCGGATCTCACTAGGAACCTCACGCTGCGCCAACTCCGCGAAGAAGTCGGACAGCGGCGAGCGGAACACCGCGTAGTCGTCGGTGTGCACCGGGACGGTCATCCGCGGCTGGACCAGGCGCACCAATTCCGCCCCCTGCCGGCCGTCCATCGTGAGCAGGACGCCCATGATCCTGGTGCCGCCGAGGTGCGCGACCATCACGTCGATGTCGGGAAAGCGCCGCCGGATCTCGCCGAGCTGCTCGCGGTAGAGCGTGTCACCGGTGACGTACAACCGCAGCGCCACCGTGCCGGCCCGCTCCAGCTCGACGACGCTGCCCATCACCTGCGGCATTAGCCGGTCAACCAGGCCGGGCCCGTGCACCGCAGGCACGGCGGTCACCCGCAGCCGTTCGGTGCCACGCTCGAACACCTGCTCCTGCCACGTTCGCAGGCCCGTGCACCGCCCGAAGCCCCAGCGGCCCAGCTTGCGCGCGGCCTGCGGGGTCGTCACCACCGGCAGGTCCTTGGGCAGCCCACGCTTGGCTACCCGATCGAAGTGGTCACCGTGCAGGTGCGACAGCAGCACCGCGTCAAGGGGCGGCAGCTCGTCGGGCTGCAACGCCGGCTCGGTCAGCCGTTTCGAGGTCAGCCCGTAACCCAGGTAGGCCCGCTGACCGCGATGCAGGAAATTCGGGTCAGTCAGCAGGGTGAATGCACCGAGCCGCAGCACCGTCGTCGCCGTTCCCACGAAGGTTAACGAGTCTGGTGGGCCGTCATGTGCGTTGTTTTTCATGCTGTTCGAGTACCCCCCTCGGCGCGCTACTAGGCGATGACTGTGCGCGGGGACCGCCGCCTACGGTCCGTAGACTGCGGCCGTGTCCATGGTCGACGGTGTGCTTTCCCGCATCCCACAGCCCTACCGGGATACCGCTGTCCGCCACCGCGAGCTGGTGAAGTTCGCGCTGGTCGGCGGCATCACCTACGTCGTGGACATCACGCTTTTCACGCTGCTCAAGACGACGGTGCTGGAGCCCAAGCCGGTCACAGCCAAGATCGTCGCAGTACTGATCGCAACAGTCGTGTCCTACGTGCTCAACCGGGAGTGGTCGTTCCGAACCCGCGGTGGCCGGGAGCGCCGCCTGGAGGCGGCGATGTTCTTCACTGTCTGCGGCATCGGACTGGTGATCAACGCGGCGCCGCTATGGATCTCGCGGTATGTGCTGGATCTGCAGGTCCCCCAGGTGAGCCTGCTCGTCCAAGAGGCCGCCGACTTCGCCAGCGCCAACGTGATCGGCACCGC
>DASVWA010000446.1:0-2571 GCA_036389855.1 Pseudonocardiaceae bacterium | reverse complement strand
GACACCGGGCCGGTCTAGGAACCGCCGGCAATCACCAGCGCGGCGATATCACCAGCATCGTCACCAGCAAGACGGTGCCGGTGACCCACAAGATCTGCGGCCAGGCCGTGACGATCGGGACCGGATAGTGCGTGCTGCCCTTGACAGGCTCGCTCGCGATGCCGGTGCTCATCCGTCTCGCCTTCTCGTCTTTGTGTTCCGACGAGCACGGCCGGCGACCAGGTGGTCAAGCCCGAACCGGCCCGAGCCGGTCACGGCGAGAACGAGGCTTAACAGGCCGAGCGCGATGACCAGCTCGGGACCATTGCGGTCAAAAGCGAACAGGCCGCTCGTGTGAACGAAGATCCAGGCGCCCACCATGTTCACCGCCATCAGCACGCCGATCACCGGCACCCCGAACCCGAGGATCAGCAGGGCACCGCCGATCAGCTCCCCGAACAGGTTGGCCGGGCCCGCGATCGCGGGCAGCGGTATACCCGACTGGTCGAAAGCGTTGACCACCCCGCCCAAGCTGCCGCCGTAGTCGTACTCGACCTTGGCGTGCGCGATCATCATCACACCGAGCCCGACGCGGGCTAGGAGCAGTACGAGATCACGCATGACCGTCGTGGCGCCGACGGTCTGGACGATGTCGGAGCTGTCCACGGTAGTCATCTGATCGGTCCTTCCTGATCAATGTGGTTCCGGCCTATGGCCGACGATCGGAGTGTCACCTCCTCAGACCTTGGCGAGACCGGGAACTCATCGGTCCGTGAGTCGACCCGGTCATCGTTGCCGAGTGATGCCGTGCGTATACTCGAACATATGTTCGATATTGACGCCTTGGAGTGGCCGCCGCCACCGGACGCGGCGCCGGCTGAGGAGGTCATCGACTGCCTGGTCGAGGAGGACCGGGCCGGTGCGGTGAACCGGTACGTTGGTCGGAGTACCTCCCAGACGGTCTGGTAGCCGATCTGCTGGCTGCTCCCACCGAGATCGACCGGAAGCATCGCGAGTTCGAGACTCTGGAGCGGGTCGGGGCCTGGGAGCGGGTGATTGCCTGGGCACAGGCCCGTCAAGCCCGGGATATGATCTCGTTCATCGACAGCGCGACGGTGCGCAACCGGGTACTGGGCGCCTGCGACTCCCAGGCCCACGACTCGGCGGTGGCCGAGGTCGGCCTGATGCTAAGTGCGTCGGCGCGGACCGCGGCGGTTCGGGTAGGTGAGGCCTGGTCGTTGTGTACCCGGTTGCCGGCCACCCTGGCCGCGCTGGAGGCAGGCCGGATCACCCTGGCCAAGGCGCGCATCATCGACACCGAGACGCTCAACCTTTCCGATGCCCACACCGCAGCGGTCGAACAGCAGGTCCTCGTCAAGGCCCGCCAGCAGACCCAGGGACAGCTGCGTGCCGCAACCCGCCGCACAGTGCTGGCCACCGACCCCGCCGCCACCCAGCAACGCGCCGAACGGGCCCGCCGTGAGCGTGGGGTGCGCATGTGGCCCGAACCTGACGGGATGGCCTCCCTGTGCGCCTACCTGCCCGCAGCCGACGCCGTCGGGGTGTTCGCGGTACTCGACGAGCACGCCCGCCACACGGGTTTCGCCGGTGATGAGCGCAGCATGGACGCCCGCCGCAGCGACGCCCTGGTCGACCTGGTGCTCAGCCCAACCGGTTTCCGCAGCGAGGCCACCAGCACTACCGGTGGCTACACCGGCGAGTCCGGCGGCGCTGCAGGTCGCGTTCGGGACGACGTCCAGGCTGCGCAGGCCACTGGCCCAGCCGGTTGCCGTTGCGAATGCGGGCGGTGCCGCCGCGGCGGCGGTGTGGACGTGCGAGTCACCATCCCCTATACCGCACTGCTCGGGGCCGACGACCAGCCCGGTGAGCTCGCCGGCTACGGACCCATCCCCGCCGCGGTAGCCCGAGATCTGGCCGCCGGAGGCACCTGGCGGCGCATCCTCACCGACCCAGCCTCACACCGCCCACTGGACTACGGCACTAGCCGCTACCGGCCACCGGCACACCTAGCCGGACTCGTGATCACAAGGGACCAAACCTGCCAGTTCCCCGGCTGCCGCGTTCCCGCCCACCGCTGCGACCTCGACCACAGCATTCCTCACAACCCGGCAAACGGCACCGGCCCGACCAGCCAATTCAATCTCGGTCCCAGATGCCGGCGCCACCATCAGGTCAAACAGACCCCCGGCTGGTCGGTCACCCAACACCCCAACGGCGCCACCACCTGGACCACCGCCACCGGGCATATCTACCACTCCCAGCCACCACCGCTGACCGACCCGGAACCATTCACCACACCCCCGACATCCGCTCCGGACGAACCCCCGCCCTTCTGATTGCGTCACCTGCGGGAACGCTGGCCCGTCAGGCGGGCTCACGGGCGATGGCTGGGCAATGCGAACGTTCCAGTCCTGGCGTCCATTGCTCCGCCTGCAACATGTCACTGAGGTACGGATAGTGACTCAGTCATTGGCTTCACTCGCTAAGCAGGCTCGTGCGATCATATCGAGCGGAATCGTTGGTAGGGCTGCTGGTGTCCCCGTCCAGACCTACGATCTCCCCATGATCTTG
>DASVWA010000445.1:0-9797 GCA_036389855.1 Pseudonocardiaceae bacterium | reverse complement strand
TCGAACCCGCATGGCCAGCTTGGAAGGCTGGGGCTCTACCATTGAGCTACGCCCGCGTGCTCTGGGTGACCGGAGCGGTCCCCAGCCTACCTGCCGCAAAGTTTTATTCTGCGGGGCGTGTGCTGTGGCCCGGCGCGGGGCATCCTGGCGGTCGCGTAGGCTGCGCCCTGCACCCAACCGGTGCATCGGGGTGTGGCGCAGTTTGGTAGCGCACTCGCTTTGGGAGCGAGGGGCCGTGGGTTCAAATCCCGCCACCCCGACCAGATCCGGCATCGTCTGGGCAATCTTTGGCCCTGTGTGGCGTTCAGCACCAGGTACATCACATCCAGGCCGGCGGGCTGGGCGATGGCTTGGACGATGCGATTGCGTGTCCGGCTCCAGCAGCAGGCTCACAAGGGGTACCGGAAGTCGTGCAGCCGCATCGGGGGATATCCGCGCAGGTGCGGTTCAGGCGCCGCGGCTCAATCGATGTGCCTACGGCGGTTGGGAGGCCTAAGTCGCTCGACCCATCGCGCGGCGGAACCAGAACGCCACAGCAGGTGAGGTAGCGTCCCCATCAGCCGGACCGGAGTGCTCGCCTAGACTCGGTTCACACCTTACTGCCCGGCAGCCGTGGCGCAGCCGGGCGCGTTCTCGTCTGTCCCTAGGAGTACTCGTGAAGAGCACCGTCGAGCAGCTCAGTCCGACGCGCGTCAAGATCAACGTCGAGGTGCCGTTCGACGAACTCAAGCCGGATTTCGACCGCGCTTACAAGAAGATCGCCCAGCAGGTTCGCATCCCCGGATTCCGACCCGGCAAGGCGCCGGCCCGGATCCTGGAGCAGCGGCTGGGTCGCGGTGCGGTACTCGACGAGGTGGTCAGCGAGGCGGTGCCCGCGAAGTACGTCGAGCTGGTCACCTCCGGCAAGGTTCACCCGCTGGGCCGTCCGGAGCTCGAGGTCACGAAGATCGAGGACGGTGACCACCTGGTGTTCACCGCCGAGGTCGACGTTCGGCCGGAGATCGAGATGCCCGCGTTCGGTGAGCTTGCGGTGTCTGTCGATGACGTTGAGGTGACTGACGCCGAGGTCGATGAGCAACTCGACGGGCTGCGTTCACGCTTCGGCACCCTGACTGGAGTCGAACGCCCGGCGCAGCAGGACGACTTCGTGTCGCTCGATCTGTCGGCCACCATCGATGGGCAGGAGGTCGATGAGTTGGCCACCACCGGCCTGTCGTACCAGATCGGCTCCGGTCAGCTCATCGAAGGCATCGACGATGCGCTGATCGGCGCCTCGTCGGGCGAGGAGCGTGTCTTCACCACCACCCTCGTCGCCGGACCCCACGTCGGGCAGCAGGCCGAAGTGACTGCGAAGGTCCAGGCGGTAAAAGAGCGTGAGCTGCCCGCGGCCGACGACGAGTTCGCCCAACTCGCCAGTGAGTTCGACACCATCGATGAGCTCCGCGCGGACTTGCGCGAACGGCTCGGCCGGGTCAAGGCGATGCAGCAGGGCGCGCAGGCGCGGGACAAAGTGCTCAAGGCCCTGCTGGACACCACCGAGGTGCCGCTGCCGGACTCGATCGTCGATGCTGAGCTGCAGTCCCGCAAGCACGATGCCTTGCACGCCTTCGACCACGACGAGCAGCGTCTGAGCCAGTGGCTGGAGCGGGAGGGCCACACAGCCGAAGAATTTGAGACTGACCTGCGCAACGCCGCGCGGGAAACGGTGAAGGCCCGCTTGCTGCTCGATGCCATCGCCGACGCAGAGGAGCTCTCAGTGACCGACGAAGAGCTCAGCGAGCGCATCGTTTACCAGGCGCAGCGCCACGGCGTCAGCCCGAACGACTACGTCAAGCAGATCCAGGAAGCGGGCGAGTTGGGCGGCATGTACGCCGACGTACGCCGCGGTAAGGCGCTGGCCACGGTAGTTCGTCAGGCCACCGTCACCGACGCTGCCGGCAACTCCGTCGACATCGAGGCGCTGCTCAGTTCGGCGACGCCGCAGCGAGCGGAATCGGCTGGGTGAGACCCAGTCCGGACGAGGCAGGCGGCAACCCGGCGTGACGCTCTGAGCGAACGAAGGGCGCGTCTGGGCTTAGCCGTCGCCCGCCTTCGTTAGGGTCGACAGTGTCGTGTTCGGTAACTCCGAGCCAGACCCTCAACTCCTACCGGACCTAGTGACAGAAGGCAGGCAACGTGACCTCGGACCACATCGCCTCGGCCGTGCCGCTGCGGGACGCCCCCGCGATGCGGACCGCCTCGGCTGGCCTCAACCTCACCGACTCGGTGTATGAGCGGCTGCTGCGTGAGCGCATCATCGTGCTCGGCTCTCAGGTCGAGGAGAACATCGCCAACCAAATCTGCGCCCAGCTGTTACTGCTGTCTGCGGAGGATCCTGACCAGGACATCCGGCTCTACATCAACTCGCCGGGCGGCTCGGTCACCGCGGGCATGGCCATTTACGACACCATGCAGCTGATCGAGCCTGACGTGGCGACCTATGCAATGGGCCTGGCGGCCTCGATGGGGCAGTTTCTCCTGTCTGCGGGCACCCGCGGCAAGCGCTACGCCCTTCCGCACGCCCGGATCCTGATGCATCAGCCGTCAGCGGGTGTCGCCGGTACTGCGGCGGACATCGCGATCCAGGCGGACATGCTGATCAAGCACAAGCGTGAGATGGCAGAGCTCATCGCCGAGCAGACCGGCCAGCCGGTCGAGCGGATCATCGCCGACTCCGACCGCGACCGCTGGTTCACCGCGGAAGAGGCCCGTGAGTACGGCTTCGTCGACCAAGTCCTGACCCGCGCCAATTCGCTGCCCGACGCGGACGCCTGAGTTCGAGGAGCACCCATGAATCACCTGCCCGGAGGCGCTGTGCCCTACGATCGCATGCCTCACGATGCCATTTCTCACGGTCATATGCCCCCGGAACGTTTGCCTCTGGAACGTATGCCACAGTCGCGATACGTCCTGCCCTCGTTCATCGAACGCACCAGTTATGGGGTCAAGGAGTCCAACCCCTATAACAAGCTGTTCGAGGAGCGGATCATCTTCCTCGGAGAGCAGATCAACAACACCTCCGCCAACGACACCATGGCGCAGCTACTGGTGCTGGAGTCGACCGACCCGGACCGCGACATCACCATGTACATCAACTCACCGGGCGGGTCGTTCACGGCGATGACGGCGATCTATGACACGATGCAGTTCGTCCGCCCCGAGATCCAGACGGTCTGCCTCGGTCAGGCTGCGTCGGCCGCTGCGGTGCTGCTCGCCGCTGGCACCCCGGGCAAGCGGATGGCAGTTCCCAACGCCCAGATCCTCATCCACCAGCCGGCCACCGAGGGCGTGTACGGGCAGGTATCGGACTTGGAGATCCAAGCCGCCGAAATCCAGCGGATGCGGCGGCTGCTGGAGAGCACCCTGGCCCACCACACCGGCCAGACCGAGGAGCGCATCCGCGCCGACATCGACCGGGACAAGATTCTGACGTCGATCGAGGCCAAGGACTACGGAATCATTGACGAGATCACCCAAGTCAGGAAGCTGTCCGCCGTCCGACGCTGATCGGCGTTGCCCGCGACACGCCGAGCGGTTGGCGAAGTCGCATCTGCCCGGAGATATCGGGGAGGCTAGTCCTCCCGCACGGCAGGGTCGGGCGGGTACGGTCAAGCACACATACGCAGACAGGCGCGCTGCCCACCAAGCGCCGGGAGGGACTAGAGGCCAGCCCCCATGGCACGGATCGGTGACGGCGGCGACCTGTTGAAGTGCTCCTTCTGCGGGAAGAGTCAAAAACAGGTCAAGAAACTCATCGCGGGTCCCGGTGTGTACATCTGTGACGAGTGCATCGATCTGTGCAACGAGATCATCGAGGAGGAGCTCGCCGACGCGGGTGATGTCAAGCTCGATGAACTACCCAAACCCAGCGAGATCCATGACTTCCTTGAGACCTACGTCATCGGCCAGGACGACGCCAAGCGCACGCTGTCAGTGGCCGTATACAACCATTACAAGCGTATTCAGGCCGGGGACAAGGGTCGTGACGACGAGATCGAACTGGCGAAGTCGAACATCCTGATGCTCGGGCCCACCGGGTGTGGGAAGACCTATCTGGCTCAAACTTTGGCGAAACTGCTCAACGTGCCGTTTGCCATCGCTGACGCGACTGCGCTGACCGAAGCCGGGTACGTCGGCGAAGACGTGGAAAACATCCTGCTCAAGCTGATCCAGGCAGCCGATTATGACGTCAAGCGGGCTGAGACGGGGATCATTTACATTGATGAGGTCGACAAGATTGCCCGCAAGTCGGAGAATCCCTCGATCACCAGGGACGTCTCCGGCGAGGGTGTTCAACAGGCACTGCTGAAAATCTTGGAGGGCACCACCGCGAGCGTTCCACCGCAGGGTGGGCGCAAGCACCCGCACCAGGAGTTCATCCAGATCGACACGACAAACGTCCTGTTCATCGTCGCCGGCGCTTTCGCCGGTCTGGACAAGATCATCGAGGACCGGATCGGTAAGCGGGGGTTGGGTTTCGGTGCCGAGTTGCGGTCCAAGGCCGACATCGACGCCTCCGACGTGTTCGCTGATGTCATGCCGGAGGATCTGATCAAGTTCGGGTTGATCCCCGAATTCATCGGTCGGCTTCCGGTGGTGGCGAGCGTGACGAACCTGGACAAATGCTCGCTGGTGCAGATTCTCACCGAGCCCCGCAACGCTTTGTCCAAGCAGTACAGCAAGCTCTTCGAGATGGATGGTGTGGAGCTGGAGTTCACCAGCACCGCGTTGGATGCGATTGCCGATCAGGCGATCCTTCGCGGCACCGGTGCACGCGGGCTGCGGGCCATCATGGAAGAAGTGCTCCTGCCGGTGATGTACGACATCCCCAGCCGCGACGACGTGGCCAAGGTGGTCATCACCGAGCAGACCGTGCGCGAGAACGTGAACCCCACAATCGTGACCCGGCAACCCACTCGCCGCGAACGCCGCGACAAGTCCGCCTGACCGCAGTGGGGCGCTCTTCAAGTACCGCCAACCCCCTTCGGAGTAGCTCTCAACGGCTACCAACTGCTCCCATTCCGTCAAAGACACCACGGCTTCCGTGGGCGATGATGGTGTGGTGAATCCATCCAGTCTCGATGCGCAGCACCTACAGCGGCTGCGAACAGTCTGCCTGGCGTTTCCTGAGGCGACTGAGAAGCAGGCCTGGGGTGACCCCTCGTGGCGGGTCCGTGACCGCATCTTCGCCATGCAGAAGGGCAACTACGACGGCGGGCGGCCCTCGCTGTGGTTGAAGGCCCCCGCTGGCGCGGCCGAGGTCCTTGTCTCGTCTGACCGAGATCGCTTCTTCGTACCTCCATATGTCGGACAGAAGGGGTGGATCGGGGTGTACTTGGACGGCCCGGATCTCGACTGGGAAGAACTCGGCGACCTCATCACCGACAGCTATCGGTTAATTGCGCCGAAACGCCTAGTCGTCGGTCTCGACAAGGGCTGAGATACCCAGCCAGCGGCGTCAGAGGCTGACTTCTGCGACGAATGCCTCATCGCTGGTCGTGACGACATCGATGCGAGCGATGTGGCCGGCAGCTTGCACATCGTGGCGTGCCTCCTCGAACAGATCGAGGAAGGAATGGGATCCCCGGACCGTCAATCGCTCGACCTCTGCGCGCATCGAAAGCTTCGCGTCTGACTTACTTTTGCGCACGATGCGCATGACTCCCGCCGCTGTGGAAAGAACGCGAGGATCAACGTCGCCGCAGACGGCGTAAAGATCGTTGGCTGCGGGCCAAGGCGCTCGGTGCACCGTTCCGGGACGCCACCAAGACCAGACCTCCTCGGTGGTGAACGGCATGAACGGTGCGAACAAGCGAAGCAGGGTAGACAGTGCCACGGCGAGCGCGGCTCGCGCTGAGTTCGCCCCCTGCTCGCCGTACTCGCCGTACGCACGGACCTTGACGAGTTCCAGGTAGTCGTCACAGAACGTCCAGAAGAATTTTTCGGTTCGCTCGAGCGCGCGAGCGTAGTCGTAACCGTCGAATGAGCGCGTCGCATCGTCGACGACCGCGGCGAGCTCGGCGAGCATCGCGCGATCCAGCGAATCGGTGATGGCCGCAGTGTCATCAGCAACGCCAAGGCCGAGAACGAAGCGGCTCGCATTGAGTATCTTGACGGCCAGCCGGCGACCCACCTTCATCTGGGCTTCGTCGAAGGCGGTGTCCGTACCAGGGCGGCCACTCGCGGCCCAGTATCGGACCGCGTCAGACCCATGGCGCTCGAGTAACCCCATTGGGGTCACGACGTTGCCCTTGGACTTGGACATCTTCTTTCGGTCAGGATCGAGGATCCATCCGGAAATAGCAGTGTGCTGCCACGGTAGCGAGTTGTTCTCGAGGTGAGAACGTACGACCGTCGAAAACAGCCAGGTCCGGATGATGTCATGGCCCTGAGGGCGCAGGTCCATCGGAAAGACACGCTCGAACAAGTCGTCATCGATACTCCACCGGCCGGCGATGTGCGGGGTGAGAGACGACGTGCCCCAAGTGTCCATGACGTCGGCGTCAGCGATAAATCCGTCGGCGTGGCCGCGCTGATCCTCGCGGTATCCAGGTGGAGGCTCCGAGGTGGGGTCGACCGGCAGATCGGAATCGTCCGGAACTAGCGGCTTGTGGTAAACCGCCTGCCCATGGCTGTCGAGGGGGTACCACACCGGGATCGGCACGCCGAAAAAGCGCTGGCGGCTGATCAGCCAGTCACCGGTGAGCCCGTTGACCCAGTTGGCGTACCGCGCGCGCATGTGCTCCGGGTGCCATGCCAGCTGGTTACCGCGATCAAGCAATGCTGAGCGCAGGTCGCTGTCACGGCCCCCGTTACGGATATACCACTGCCTGCTGGACACGATCTCAAGCGGCCGATCGCCCTTCTCGTAGAACTTCACCGCGTGGACGATCGGTTCCGGCTCGCCTTGTAGATATCCGGAGTTGCGGAGTAGTGCAACAATTCGCTCGCGGGCCGTGTGAACTGTTGCGCCGGCGAGTTCGGCGTACGCGGCCCGACCGGCGCCGTCATCCAATCCTGGTGGTGGCTCAAGGCTCAGACGACCGTCGCGCCCGACGATCGTCCGAGTGTCCAGACCAAGTTCCCGCCACCACGTCACATCATTGAGATCACCGAACGTGCATACCATGGCGATGCCAGAACCTTTATCCGGATCGGCGAGCCTATGCGACACCACCGGAACGCTGACATTGAACAAAGGACTGAGCACCGTCTGGCCGAACAACTCGACGTAGCGCTCGTCATCGGGATGCGCCACCAGCGCCACACACGCCGGAAGTAATTCGGGCCGCGTAGTGGCAATCAGTATCTTTGAGCTGTCAGGACCACGAAAAGCGATGTTATGGTAGGCAGCAGGACGATCGCGATCCTCGAGTTCTGCTTGAGCGACGGCGGTTCGGAAGGTGACGTCCCACAGCGTCGGCGCTTCAGCTTGGTAGGCTTCTCCCCGGGCAAGGTTGCGCAAAAAGGCGCGCTGGGAGATAGCCCGCGCAGTCTCGTCAACGGTCTGATACGTCATGGCCCAGTCGATTGAGAGCCCGAGGCGACGCCACACCTCCTCGAATGCCTGCTCATCAATGGCAGTGAGCCGTTCGCACAATTCGATGAAGTTTTGACGTGAGCAGGCTACGACATCCTTGCCAGGTTTGTCGGGCGGGGTAAAGCTCGGGTCATAGGGCAACGATGGGTCGCACCGCACCCCAAAGTAATTCTGCACTCGCCGTTCCGTGGGAAGGCCATTGTCGTCCCAGCCCATGGGGTAAAAGACCTCGCGGCCCCGCATCCGTTGGTAGCGCGCCATGGTGTCGGTATGGGTGTAGGAGAACACGTGGTCCACGTGTAGGGCGCCGCTCACCGTCGGCGGCGGGGTGTCGATCGAGTAGATCTGCTCCCGCGTCTTCGTCCGGTCGAAGCGGTAGACGTGCTCGTTCTCCCACACCGGAACCCACTTGGCTTCCAGCCCGTCGACGGACACGCGGTCTGGCACGCGGACGAAGTGGGGTTCGGACGTCATAGCGTTCATCGTATTCGGGGCAGGAAAGCCCGGGGCTGGGTGACCCACCGGTCGGCCGGTGCCACCGTCGGCGAGATGGCTGCTCCGTAGACTCTTGACGTGGCGATGACTCAGCCGTTCGTTCAAAACTCGCATCACAACGTCGGCGCCCGGCGTGACAGCGCATGGGCTGATGTCCCTGCACCGGAGGCATGAGCCGGCGTGGTTCAGACCGATACCGATGCGCTCGCTGCGTTGCGGGTAGTCGAGACCGAGCTCGACCGCCGCTGGCCGGAGAGCCGGATCGAGCCGTCGCTAGCCCGGATCGCGGCGCTGGTCGACCTGCTCGGCATGCCGCAGCGGTCTTACCCGGCGCTGCATGTCGCCGGCACCAATGGCAAGACCTCAGTGGCCCGCATGCTGGATGCGTTGCTGTGCAGAATCGGGCTTCGAGTGGGTCGTTACACCAGCCCGCACCTGCAGCTCGTCACCGAGCGAATCAGCTTGCACGGCCAGCCGATCAGCCCGGAGCGTTACGTCGAGGCATACCAGGACATCGAGCGGTATGTGGCCATGGTCGATGCCGGATCACAGGTCCCGATGAGTAAGTTTGAGGTACTGACCGGGATGGCTTTCGCGACCTTCGCCGACGCGCCGGTGGACGCCGCGGTCGTCGAAGTCGGCCTTGGTGGCAGCTGGGACGCGACCAACGTCGCCGACGCCGCGGTGGCGACGATCACTCCAGTCGCGGTGGATCACGTCGATTACCTGGGCAGTGACCTCGCAGGCATCGCCGCGGAGAAGGCCGGCATCATCAAGCCGGGCTCGGTGGCGGTACTTGCTGAGCAGCCGCCCGAAGTGGCCAAGGTCATCGCGGCCCGCAGTATCGAGGTGGACGCGACGGTGGCCAGAGAAGGCAGGGAGTTCGGTGTGCTGCACCGCGACATCGCCGTCGGCGGGCAGCAGTTGCGGCTGCAGGGTCTCGGAGGGGTGTACAACGAGATCTTCTTGCCGTTGCACGGCGAGCACCAGGCCCGCAACTCCGTGCTGGCACTGGCCGCTGCCGAGGCGTTCTTCGGGGCCGGCGCCGGCCGATCACTGGACATCGACACGGTACGGGAAGCGTTCGCGACGGTAACCGCGCCGGGCCGGCTGGAGCGGGTCCGCACGGCACCCACGGTCTTGCTCGATGGCGCGCACAATCCGCATGGGGCACGGGCTCTGGCGGCCGCGCTGCACGACGAGTTCGCCTTCCGCAAGCTGGTCGCGGTGGTCGGCGTGATGCGCGACAAGGATGCTGCTGGCATCCTCGCCGAGCTGGAGCCGGTGGTCGACGAGGTCGTGGTCACCGCCAGTAGCTCAAGCCGCGCGATGGACGTCGACGAGCTCGCCGCAGTGGCTCTGCAGGTGTTCGGCGCGCAGCGGCTGCAGGTCGAGCCACAGCTACCGGAGGCGATCGAGGCGGCCGTGACCTCGGCCGAGGAGATCGCTGCCGGCGAGGATCGTATCTCGGGAGCCGGAGTGGTGATCACCGGCTCAGTGGCAATGGTCGGCGAGGCCCGCACCCTGTTCGGCCGGCAACCACGATGAGTGATCCGCTGCAGGGACTGCGGGGCGTCTTTGTGGGCACGCTGGTGATGGAGGCGATCGTTGTCGGGCTGGCCTTGCTGGTCGTTGCCCGGTTCGGCGGCGGGATCGGGGGTCCGGCCGGCTGGTACACCACTGCGCTGGCACTGGCGATGGTGGTCGCAGCCGGTGTGCAGCG
>DASVWA010000444.1:0-1856 GCA_036389855.1 Pseudonocardiaceae bacterium | reverse complement strand
TGAACGGGTCGATCTCGTGGTCGCCGACCCAGACGGCGCCGGCGTGCACTGGCTCAGCCGCCAGTTCCACCCGCTCGGCGTTGAGCTGGCGCAGCGTGCGGGCCACCTCGACGGCCCGCTGCGCGGTAGCCACGGCGGACTGCGGGGTCAGTTCCAGGTGGGAGGCGAACCCCCAGGTGCCCTCGACGATGACCCGGACGGCCAGCCCGACGGTGGACGAGTCCTGCGCCGTCGCCACCTCCCCGTCACGCAACCGCAGCAGCTGCCGGACGGTCCGCTCGATCCGGACGTCGGCGTGCTCGGCACCCAGCTCGCGGGCTTTACCAAGGGCAGCGTCGGCGACCGACCACAACGGCAGGTCAAGGAAATCGGAATCGATCAGGCCGGTGCTCACACCACCGACCCTAGCCGGGCGTTGGCCGCAACAGCCGCTCGCGCCCGGCGCCACGCAGCCGGCTCGCTGTTGTGACCACCTCACGCGCTGCTGGCCGTCCCGCACTGTCTCGGCTGGGCCAGGACCCGGAATCAGATCATCGTAGCGACGGCGTGCCGGTTGGTGATCGACGCCTCATCGACACCAGAACAATGCTCGTTGCACCGATCCAGATCAGGAACGCGAAGAAAACAATATTGCGAGGGCCGTCCAGATAGGCTGCGCTGGCGAACTGTGTGATTTCCAGTACCAACAGGGCGAGTGTGACGGCCAGCCCATAGTACCCAAGCCACCTCGGCAGAACTCCGCTGCGCAATATGGCCATGCTGCTCGCGCCCACCGCCACTACTGCGATGAGCAAGCTCAAGGAGTCAAGGAGACCTGAAAGATCCCATGCCGTCCTCATGGCCTGCGTACCCATCATGATTGCGGCGGGCACCGCGAGGAGCACAACAGAGGCGATCGCTACCGCGCTGCCCAACAAGCCTGCGGCATATCCTGTGGTAGACGTCGCTCTAGAAGGTGGCTGCGCTCGAGACAGGACTCGGTACAGTGACCAGAAGAAACCGATGCCCAGCAAGATCCCGAGCACGTTGATTGCATTGGTGATCAGGAGATAACCACCGGATTCACGATAGAAGGTGACCAATTCCTCCGGCGCCGGAGCAGGGCTGGGCCACTGGACGTTCTCGGGTGGCGGCCATGCGATAAGCATGATGATGGATAACGGGAACAGCAACCCGCCGATGGCTGCGATACGCTCGCGTCGCTCATCGCTGTGCATGCTGAGGCTCCGTATGGTCGACGGGCAACACCTCGGCCACCCAACGCCGAATCGAAACGATCTCAATCGACGTTACGTGAGACTTAGAAGTCGTGGCCGCAGTGATAGCTCGGCAAGCCGGACGAGACCGAGCGCCGGCGCGTCATGGTGTTGAACCAGGGTCCCGGTAGGGGGAAACCCTCATGTGCCTGGCGGCGCGGTACGGCACCGTAGTGACTGTCGGACGAGGCAGTCAGACGGCGAGGATCGAGGGGACACGACCTCACCGGACCTACCTCGGTACACCTGGGCGGCGCGCCGGGACGCCCAGGCGAAAACCGGCACCCATGGCGCGCAGTATTCGGGGGATGCGCGGCATGTCAGGGGAGGGACCCGGGTCGCCATTCGGGGGGCGGCCCGGGCCCCTTCGCTGCCTGAGCCGATCAGCCGCCCTGCTCATCCGCCCAGCGTTGGGCCAGCTGAGACACCCGCTGCGCGAACTCATCGGCCGAGGCCTCAGGGTCGCCGGTGAGTCCGGCTGCGAGGCCCACGAGGTAGGCAGTCAGCGGAGCAGCGGGTCGAGCGACATCGTGAGCGACGTCGCGCGCCATGTCCAGCACCCGCGACTGCATGGCGGCCGGTTGCACGGCATCAGTGATG
>DASVWA010000443.1:0-1913 GCA_036389855.1 Pseudonocardiaceae bacterium | reverse complement strand
AAGATCGGGCGACGTGCAACCGTTCAAGGATGGGTCCACCGACGTCGGCGACTGTCGGCGGTCTCATTCCTGATCGTCCGCGACCGTAGTGGCCTCGACGTTGACAGCTTCCTCGTCGGCGTCCTCGGAAATGACGATGCCTCGATGCCTGGCGTGCGCGAGCTTCCGCCCGGGCGGCTCCAACGCCCATGCCATGGCCGGATTAGCAAGCACCGAGGCGATGCCCTCGAGGTTGGCGGACGTCAGGATCGGCGATCCGTCCCTCGGCGCCAGCGGGTGGACCTTCTCGACTGGCACAACCCGGTTACGTTCCCCCGATACCTGTGCCATGACCGTCCCTCCATTGCCATTGCCAGCTCGTCGAAGGCGGCCATCACCCGGAAGGTCACCGGTGCGTCAACGCCGAGCTCGTAGTGGCCGCGGCGGATGTTCTGGATGAACGCGTTGCCGGCGATGATGATGCTGGCTGACTGATCCGTTTAGGCTACACATCGGCCGTAGGCGCGCTTCGGCTGCCGTGGCGGGCTTCGGCGTAGGCCTGCGTACGTGGCCAGGCATCGGAGGCTAGCTGATCGAGAACATGCGGGTAGACCACCGCCTTGTCGGTGGTGGCCGCCACGGGGATGACTTTCGTCGTGGTCAGCGCCCCAGGTGAAGAAACAGCGAGTCGCACCACCATCTCGCCGCGTGGACACGTACACGTCGAGGACCTGCCCGAACTAGTCGATCGTCCCGATAGACGTAGCGCCTCTGATCGTTGAGGCCTTGCCGGATTCCTGACCACCAAGGGAATCGCCTTCTTCCTCAATCTGGGGCAGGCGACCCTGGAGAAGCTTGCCGGCAGTCGTTGCTTAGTACGCGGCCGCCGGGTTGGGCAGGACGGGCCACGGCGCGAATGCGTTTGCACCGTGCGCAGCGACGGACCAAGGTCGAGATAGTGGCGGACGAGACCGAGGACATGTCGTTCTCGGCGATCTAGCGGATGCCCTCCGGGGGAGTAGGTTTTCGGATTGGAGTCGCTCGTGAAGAAGCGGTCACTGCAAGCCGGCGGGACGCCATCACGATGAAGATCCGGAAGGCCGTGTCGGCGAAGCTGAACCCGGGCGGTGGGGGTTCCGCATGCAGCCCAACGGTCAGATCGACGTCCTGGATGGAGTCGTACACTGCGGCGAGCTCCGCAACCGCTTGCGAGGTCTGGGTGAGGTCCTCGAAGGAACGGGCCTCGGAGAGCCGCAGCAGCCGTCGGACTCGTTGTAGCGGCACCCGCTCCCGAGACCGCAGGATGTCGATGGCGGCGAGGTCCACCACCATGCCGTCGTCGCGGCGAAGCTGTGCATGAACCGCGGGTGGTTGTGCAGCGTGACGGCCCCGGGGTGGGCCGTGCTGAAGGAGTAGCACAGGTCGGTGGCGCCGTAGGCCTTGAGCACATCCCGCGACCCGGGCCGGTGAGGTCGAAGAATGCCAGTTCGTTGCGGCGCTACGGATCGTCGATCGCACGGACGAGAAAGTCATCGGGCATGCCGACACTCCAGCGCCTGTGCGCTGATGCCGGAATGCTGTTGGGCCCGCACCCAGTATGCGAGGCAACCCGAGCTAGGCCCAAGGGCGTAACGCAGGACTAGCGGCTTGTCGGTCAGTGCTCGCACTTCGAGGTCGGTGCCGGGAATGCGGGTCCCGTGTACCCGTCGACGACCATCGCTCGCTCGGTTGGTCCGGTCCAGGTGACGATGCGGGTAGATCGTCCGGCGCCCTGCCCGGCCTGACGGCCCTGGTGGTGCTTGCCGTCGGTGTGCGGCCGGAGCGTGCAGGCTGCGCCGGTGGCGGGGTCGACGATGCCGCAGCACCAGTGCAGGCTTTTCAACTCGGGTGGTCGCCCGCGGTCCAGGTCGCCCTCGTGAGCAGAGGCTTGGTCA
>DASVWA010000442.1:0-3237 GCA_036389855.1 Pseudonocardiaceae bacterium | reverse complement strand
CGTCGGCGTGGACCTGGCCGAGCACCGGGGAACCGATGCCACGCAGGTCGTTCTCGGTCAGCGCCAGCTGCATCGGCTCCGGCCCGATCCAGATCTGCAGCTCAGAAGATGGATCATCTACCAGCAGCAGCGTGCGCACCTGGCTGAGTTGCAATGCTCGGATCACCGGAGCCAAGCCGGTCACGGCCAAGCCCGAGGTGCGTCCGCGCTCTTGCTCGAACTGCTCCAGGACATCACGGGTCCACCGGGTGGCGCGCTGCGCGACCAGCCGGCGAACCTCATCACCGATTCGAGTTCAGCATGGAGCTGGGAGACCGCCCGGTCGATGTCGGCAGCGAAGACGCGGGCGTTACGAGCCCACACCTCCTCAGTCCGGTGCTCGAGACTGTAGTGGGCCGTGCCGCCCCCACCGGCCTTGTGTGCAGGATGGTTCTGGCCTTCCGCTGTCGCCCCGAGCACCTCTCGACCGGTGCGGTCGAAGCCCGTGATGGTCGCCGCCGTCCGGCCGACCTCCAGATAAATCGACGCCACCGGTCCAGGATGGAGCGCCACGTCACGGGGGATCTCCGGCAGCACCTGCTCCTCCTCGTCATCTCAACGTTGCGGCGATCCACCCCGAGTACCCGGAATCGAGGTGGGCTATCCGGTCGCTTGCGGCGCCGACAACGGGACTCACGCCGCGGTGGTGCTGGCGGAGACGGGCCTACGGTGGGCGGGGGCATGTGTAGTGACGCAGCGAAGTGGGCAGTCTCGGCCCATGGGATTTCAAGTCACAGAGGTACAGAAGTCACTCAAGGGGTTCGACTATCCGGGATCGCCAGACCAGCTGGCCCAACATGCGCAGGACAACGGGGCGGACCCTGGCCTGGTGGAGGCGTTGCGCGGCTTGCGCAAGGAGTCATTCGACGGTCCGAATGCCGTCATGCACAGCCTCAGCGAGGACGACGCCCTAGGTGGACCCACGAGCTAGCGCGCCAGCATGGCTCGCCGGAATCCAAATCGGTCGGAGCCCCCTCAAGGTCACCGCCGACTCCGGCTGAGTGGTTGTGAGCGCGGGGATTGGGCACACGCAGCATGAGCCCGGTCGCCACCACTGCCTGGAAGAGCTGACGAGTCCGGTGGACGAGGAGGACCGGGTGCTGGCCGGCATCGAGATCCACAACACCGGTGCGCCCGTCACCGCCGCCGACGAGATCGTCTACGCCCGGCAGCGGTGAGTGACGGGAAGTTCGAACAAACTGCCGGGGTAGGTGTGGTGTGCGCCATGGCGGGTAACCGAGGGACGACGAGACAGAAGGTGAAAGTGACTGCTGCGGCTGGAATGATCCGTAGTTACCCAGCAGACCTGGGCGCGGTGGACCGCGACGCTCTGATCCACTGCATCGAAGAATGTGTGTCCTGCGCGCAGGCGTGCACCGCGTGCGCCGACGCGTACTTGTCCGAGTCGGACGACCAGCTACCGATCTTGCGCACGTGCATCCACTCAGTCGAAGACTGCGCTGACTTGTGCAACGCCACGGCGCGCATGCTGTCCCGGCACACCGGCTATGACGCCGATGTGACCCGTACCGTCTTGCAGGCCTGCATCATCGTCTGTCGCTCTTGCGGCGACGAGTGTGCCAGCCACGCCTCCCAGCACGAGCACTGCCGTGCCTGCGCGGAAGCGTGCCGCAGTTGTGAGCAGGCATGCCAGGCGCTGATCGAAGCCCTCGGCTGAGGCGTACGGCAAGCAAGGAGCCCACACAGGGAGCCCACAAAAGGAGCACTGTGCAATGGCCGACATCACGCAGCTGATCCTGGACGATCATGACACTTTTCGGCGAGAATTCGCCGCCTTGGACGATGCCCAAGGGCCCGAGCAGTTACGCGCGATCTGGGAACCCTTGTCAGCACTGCTCGATGTGCATGCAGTGGCGGAGGAAACCGTCTTTTACCCTCAGCTGCTGCGCCGTGGTAACGAAGCCGAGGACAAGACCCTCGATGCGATCAGCGACCACAATGACATCCGCGATGGTGTGCATGAGGCCGCCCGATACCCGATTGGTAGTCCGCAATGGTGGGACGGCGTCCGAAGGGCCCGGATGGCCAACAGCGATCACATGGCCGAGGAGGAGGACGAGGCCCTCGCCGATTTCCGGCGGAATGCCCCCCTCAGTGTTCGCGAGGAACTGGGTCATCAGTTCCTAAAGTTCAAGGCCGAGCACCCCGATCCCCGGGACCTGGATACCACTGACAAGGACCCGCAGGGGTACGTCAGCGCGATACAGGCGGAGATCTCTCCCGGTAGAAGCGGCTCATTAGGTATGGGTAGTGTGAAAGGACGCTGACGATGACGGACCACCTGCTACGGAAATATGCACCTATCCCAGCCACCGGCTGGGATCAGATTGATGACGAAGCCAAGACGCGCCTGACACCGAGGTTGGCTGCACGCCGGCTGGTCGACTGGTCCGGGCCGCATGGATGGGCACATTCAGCGACCAACCTGGGCCGCACCGAGCCGGTGAATACTGCCCCGCCGGGGACCAAGTCCGAAACGGTTGTGGCTCGCCGGCGGCGGCTGCTGGCACTCTGCGAGTTCCGGGTGAGCTTTACCGTGGACTGCTCGCAGCTGCAGGACACCGAACGCGGCGCTACCGATGTGGACTTCGCCGATCTCGACCGGGCCGCCTACGACGCCGCCTTGATAGAGAACCGCGCCATTTTCCATGGCTGGCCCGAAGCAGGGATCACCGGCATCGTCGAAGCCAGCGCTCATCCTCCGCTGTCGCTGGGCAACGACGTGGAGACCTACCCGCACACGGTCGCTCAAGCCACTGATCTGCTTCGTCAGGCAGGTATTGAAGGCCCATATGCTCTGGCCATTAACCCGGACGGATACATCCGGATCGTGGAGACGATCGAGCAGGGGGGCTACCCCCTGCAGCAGCACCTGAGCTGCATCCTCGGCGGAGACATGGTGTGGGCGCCCGGCCTCGACGGTGCCCTGGTGGTGAGCAAGCGAGGCGGTGACTTCGCCTTGGACGTAGGGCAGGATCTCTCGATCGGCTATTCCGGGCACAACGCCCAGGTCGTGACGCTCTACTTGGAGGAGAGCTTCAGCTTCCGGGTCAGCGAACCCGGCGCTGCCGTCGTCCTCGCTGTGGAGTAGCGAGGGCATTTCCCGTCACTGGCTGCTGCGGCTTGACCTCCGCGGCCATGTGGCCTTATCCCAGCTCGTCGAGCTGCTCGGTGAGG
>DASVWA010000441.1:0-1839 GCA_036389855.1 Pseudonocardiaceae bacterium | reverse complement strand
AACTCAGCCCGAAGGAGACCATTAGGCTTTTGCGCGATACCGACCACCCATCGGGCAGATCTTCACTCTTGAAGGCCTTGGGCGTAAGGCTAACTTCGCCTGTTAAGAGATCATGCTGCGTCATCGCATCATCGTGGACCGGGAGGGTTATTCACAAGCCGCAAAGAAGTAGAGTCCGATGATCGCTTCGAGCATGCTTTGGTATTTTTCTATCGGTGCTCGGTACCGGCCGCCTTCCTCGCTGAGCATTCGCCATGTCTTTAGGTGTGCGATGGCGTGTTCGACGGCGGCGCGGATTTTACTGAAGGCGGTGTTGAACTCGGCTTGGGTGGTGGTGAGCTCGCTACCGGGGAGCCGTTTGATCGGGACAATCTCGATGCCTTCGACACCGACATAGCCCAAGTCCGCCGCAGTAGAGGTGTTGGCGAGCAGGGCGGCTAAGCCTGAGGCGGCGAAGGCGTGGGCGTCGTGGCGAGCTCCGTGGACCGGGATCAGGCCTACAGCGGCCAGGCGCCCGCTCAGGCTGGCGGCGATTTGGATGTTCATGCCGGGATACCCGGCCTTAGTTGAGTACAGATCGGGGATGTGGTGCCAGTCCCAGGTGGGGCAGACCGTGCCGTCGACCAGCACGGTTCCCGTTCCCACTACCTCGGCCGGGTCGGGCACGAACTCAGCGAGAACCTGCCCGATCAGCAGACGCAGCACATCCCAGCGCCGGCTCACCGTGGACTGGCTGACGCCGAAGATCGCACCGGCGAAGGCCTGAGTGATATTGGTGCGCATCAAGCACACCACCAGCGCCACCAAGCCGAACAGGCCCAGCGCATACTGGCGACCGCGGGAGCCGAATCCACCACCACGCACGGCATGCACCCGGCTCACCAACTCGGTGAGTTGCTCATGGTTAAGCCCTGTCATAGCCTCATACCGCAACGGCTCCTCCGTATTGATTTCGCTGTCTGGTCGACAACGAAACAACACGGCAGGAGCCGTTGCCTTTCAACAGTGACACGCACCATTCACAGATTGTGCAGAAATTGTGAGCTGGCTTCCATCGACGAACCGTCAGGCCCACTCGAACCACTGTTCTTGGAGGCTTGTGAATTAGCCTCCGGGAAGTCGCGCGGATCTTGCGCGTGGACCCCACCACCGTCTACCGGGCGATCCGGGAAGACGCCTTCTCTGCTGTCCGGATTCGGACCCGTTACGTGGTGCCAGCGGCCGCGCTGCACCAGCTGGTGACCGAGGCCGCCCAGTTCGGCGGATGCGTCGATGTCGCCCGGCTTGCCGCCGAACGGCGCACGGCTCGTGAGATCAAGTGGTTGAGCGGGGGTGCTCGGTGAGGACCTACGACGACGACCCGGAGTACGCGGCCATGGCCGCACGGCTCGACCGGCTCCAACAGATTCCAACCGAGGTGTTGACCACCGTGGTGGTGCGCCGTGGGCTGTGCCTATGGGGTCTGTGGCCCGCGGTGGAGCCGGACTGGGAGGACTGTGCCCCCAGCGACCGGGCACTGGCAGAGCAGCTCTGCGAGGGGTGTCCGGTCATCGATCAGTGCCTGGAGCTGGATCTGCGCACGGCCGCGACGAGCACGACGGGTGTGTGGGGCGCGCTAGCTGAGGACGACCGGCGCGCGCTGCACCAGGTGTGGCAGCGAAGGCGCCAGTACCAGGGCCACAGCGATCAGAAAGCAGGGGCAACGCCATGACCGTCAACCTGACTCCGACGCGGGTGATCGCCGTCCTGGGGGTGCCGCTGGCATTGGTCATGGTGTGGCGTTCAGGTACCCGGCGCGGACGGCGAGCAGCCGACGCCACCCATATGGCTTTACGGGTG
>DASVWA010000440.1:0-2165 GCA_036389855.1 Pseudonocardiaceae bacterium | reverse complement strand
GAGTATTACCTCGTTGGCGGCGGTGTCGTCCTGGTCACCTGACACCAGTGGGGGCATGCTGGGCATGGTCATTTGTCTCCTGATCGCCACGGAACGGATGGCCATCGCCGGGCCGGCGTGGGCGGTCAGAACTGTGATGGTGCCCTGTTGACGGCAAGGCCCCTAATGACTCCCGAACGATCCGTCGATAGCCGCGGATGCCTGCCGCAGTTGTGGTCCTTTGGGACCTTCGGTCAGACCGGCATGGGTGCTCGCCGGGTCGTTCGTTGTGGTGGCCCGGGGGCGCGGGTGCATGTCTTCAAGGCCCAGGGGCTGTGAGCTCTGCCGATAGAGCGATGCCATCGGCGTGTCCGGGCCACCACCACATCGGTGATCAGCAAAGTTGATGTTCGTGGTTTAAGCCCGTCCGCGCGGTCGACACCTCACTACATCGGGAGCCTGCGAGCTCTGAACGTGAGACCGGAACCGCGTGGATTGCTGGGATCGCGAACGGCTTTATCGGAGGGAAGGCCACCAGAGCCTCGTCATTAGGGCGCCGCGCGCTCTCACCAGGGTTTGTGACCAGCAACGACAGAAAGTAGGACGCGAAGGAGGGGAATGAAAATCTTCTGTGGGATCGACTGGAGTGAGCGTCACCACGACGTTGCTCTGGTCGACCAGGACGGCACACTAATCGCAAAGCGGCGCATCGGGGAGTCCGTCGAGGATTTCGCCGAGTTACTCACCCTGCTCGCCGAGGCCGGTGATAGCGCCGAGGAGCCGATCCCGATAGCGATCGAAACCTCACGGGGGCTGCTGGTCGCCGCGCTGCGAGCCACTGGCCGCGCGATCTATGCCATCAACCCGATGGCGGTGTCGCGCTATCGGGAGCGGCATTGCGTGTCGCGCAAGAAATCCGACCACGTCGACGCGATGACCTTGGCTAACATCTTGCGCACCGACGCTCACGCCCACCGCAAGCTGCCCGCCGACAGCGAGCTGGCTCGCGCGATTACGGTTTTGGCCCGCGCCGCCCAGGACGCCATTTGGCGGCGCACCAAGGCCATCCAGGAACTGCGGGCATTGCTGCGCGAGTTCTATCCCGGCTTCCTCGCCGCCTTCGCCCACGGCACCGCCACCAACCTGGCCAGTCCCCAGGCCCGCGCGATCCTGGCCATCGCCCCAACCCCAGCCGCCGGCGCGAGCCTGTCCCAGGCCCGCATCGCCACCGCGCTACGCCGCGCCGGCCGGCAACGCGGCATCGACACCCTGGCCGCCCACATCCAGCAGACGCTGCGCATATCCCAGCTACGGCAGCCGGCTCTGGTCGAAAACGCCATGGGCCGCCAAGTCACCGCGCTGCTGGCCACCCTGACCACCGAATGCGCCAACGCCGACCAACTCACCGCCGCGGCAACCGAGGCATTCGCCCAACACCCAGACCACGAGATCATCACCAGCTTCCCCGGCCTGGCCGATCTCACCGGCGCCCGGGTGCTTGCCGAAATCGGTGACGACCGCGCCCGGTTCACCGACGCCCGGGCGCTCAAGGCCTACGCCGGTTCCGCCCCTGTGACCCGCGCCTCCGGCCGCAGCATCTCTATCACCCGCCGCCGAGTCAAAAACGACCGGCTCAACGCCGTCGGATTCCTCTGGGCCTTCGCCACCCTGCCCCGACCAGGACCACCCAAAGATCATTATGACTGCCGACGAGCCCACGGCGACCAGCACGCCGCCGCCCTGCGACACCTGTTCAACCGCATGCTCGGCCAGCTCTACCACTGCCTACACACCCACCAAACCTACGACCCGATCAAGGCATTCGGCGAACCGACAACGACCACCAACCAAGCGGCAACTTGACCCCTTAGCCAGATCGGAGGTCTATCGGGACACGCCCACCCGGTCCGGCGGCAGCAAGCACCACCCCAAGCCACAGCCGACAGATCAGTCCCAAGGCAATCACGCCAGTTGCGTAGCGGGTCAGACCGTGGCCCGGGATGGCACGCCGGCGATCCTCACATTCAGATCAGGACCGGGGGTGACACACGCCGATCCTCACAGTTGCGTAGGTGGGAAGTAGCCTACGCGGAGCCGGCGCGGGGACTCGAACCCCGAACCTTCCGCTTACAAGACTCATTCTCCGCGTTGACCATGACGGCTACCAGCGACTTCACTGTCTATAG
>DASVWA010000439.1:0-12561 GCA_036389855.1 Pseudonocardiaceae bacterium | reverse complement strand
GGCGGTCTCGGTGACTTGCTCGGTGGACTGTTCGCCAACCGCGGTGCCGGCAACGCCGGTAGCAGCCGCCCGCGGCGCGGTACCGACGTCGAGACCGAGATTCGGATCGACTTCACCGAGGCGGTGCATGGCGCTACCGTGCCGTTGCGGCTGTCCAGCCCGGCCAGCTGCGGCAGCTGTGGCGGTTCCGGTGCCCGTGCTGGCACCGTTCCCCGGAGCTGCCCGGTCTGCGGCGGCAGCGGGTTGGTGACCCGCAACCAGGGAGCGTTCGCCTTCTCGGAGCCGTGCCGCGACTGCCGCGGCACGGGACGGATCATCGATGACCCGTGTGCCGAGTGTGGCGGGCGGGGGGTGTCAAACCGGCACCGCACGCTCACCATGCGGATCCCCGCCGGGGTCGCCGATGGTCAGCGGATCCGGCTGGCCGGGCAGGGTGAGCCGGGTATGCATGGCGCGCCTGCCGGTGACCTCTATGTACTGGTGCACGTCACCCCACATCCGGTGTTCGGGCGTTCCGGTGACGACCTCACGCTGGTGGTGCCGGTGTCGTTCCCCGAGCTTGTCATGGGCACGACACTGACCGTGCCCACCATGGACGGCACCGTGTCGCTCAAGGTTCCGGCCGGCACCGCCAACGGTCGCACGCTGCGGGTGCGCGGTAAGGGCATCCCCGGGCGGCAGGGTCGGGCCGGGGATCTGCTGGTGACTCTGCAGGTTGAGGTACCGGCCAAGCTGGACCGGGCGGCGAAAGAGGCCCTTGAGGCCTACGCGCAAGCCACTGCAGGGCAAGACCCGCGGGCCAACCTGTTCGCCCTTGCACACAGCCAGGGAGCGGCGCGATGATCCCGACTCCGCCTGGCGCGGACCAGGACACCCCAATTTTTGTGATCTCCGTCGCGGCTGAGTTGGCAGGGATGCACGCGCAGACACTGCGCGGCTATGACCGGCTGGGGCTGGTGTCGCCTGGCCGTAGTCCCGGCGGTGGCCGCCGGTATTCGGCGCGCGACATCGCGCTGCTGCAGGAGGTGCAGCGGCTGTCCCAGGAGGACGGGGTCAACCTGGCTGGGATCAAGCGGATCATCGACCTGGAGAACCAGGTGGAGGCGCTGCGTTCCAGGATGGCTGAGCTCGCTGCGGAACTGGACGAGGCGCGTACCGAACTGGCTCGCGCGCAGGCCGCCGCCGAGCAGGCCGCCGCGGCCGTGCACGCCTCCTATCGCCGTGACCTGGTGCCGGTGCGTCCCCGCACCGAAACAGCATTAGTCATCTGGCGCCCCCGTAGGTAGCCCTTCAAGTACCGCCAACCCCGGTTAAGGCTGCTCTCAACAGCTGCCAACGTCCGCCGTCCGCCGTCCGCAACCCAGCCGGCTGGCTCCGCCACGCAGCGTTGGTAGCTGTTTAAGGTGATCAACACCGGGGTTGGTAGTACTTGAAGGGCGCGCAACTAGTCGACGGTGAACGGGTCGTAGAAGATCCGATCCAGCGGGGTGCCGGCGACGAGCATCCGGGACACCGTGGCTCTGATCATCGCCGGGGAGCCGCAGACCATCACGTCCCGGTTCGCCCAGGCACCAAAGCGGGTGACCACATCGGCGAGCGTCCCGTGCTCGATCCCGGCCTCCCTCGGGCGCGACTCCAGCACCGGAATCACCCTCAACCAGGGATTTGTGATCGTCATCGCGGCGAGCGTGTCGAGGTCATGGAGGTCTTCGCGGATACGGCCACCGACGAACATCGTCACGTCCGGGTTGGTGCCCCAACTGGTGAGTTCCTCGAGGATGGCGCGCATGGGGGCCGCTCCGGTGCCTCCGGCGACCATCAGCACGTCTCGGCCGCTCTGCCGATCCACCGTCATGCGCCCCATCGGCGAGCCGATCCGCCAGGTGTCACCGACCTGGGTATGGCCGACGATCGACCGGCTGACCCAGCCTTGCGGCACCGCGCGGACGTGGAACTCAATCGCTCCGTCCGGGCGCGGGGCGTTGGCCGGCGACAGGTAGCGCCACAGCCGCGGCCGCTGAGGTACCTCCACGCTGACGTACTGCCCGGCCCGGTACGGCACCGGCCGGTCGGGCTGCACCCGCACCACGGCCAGATCCCAGGTCAGCCGCTGATGGTCGATGACCTGCGCGGTCCACCATGCGGGGTCGCGGTCTTCGTCGGCCGCCTCCAGCATCGTCCTGGCGATCAAGCTGTAGGCGTCCGTCCACGCCTTCTCCACCTGGGGGTTCCACGCCGGACCTGAGTACTGCTTCAAGGCGAGGATCAGCGCGGTGCCCATCGCTTCGTAGTGCGGCGTCAGCACACCGAACTTGCGGTGGTCGCGGCCCAGCTGACGTAGGAAGGGCAGCAGCTCCTCGGGCTGATCGACCTTCTGTACAATGTACATCAGCGCCCGCAGCATCCGTCCCTGCTGCCCCTCCATGTTGATACCGAACAGCTCGCGAGTGGCCGGAGCGATCGCGAAAAGCGTGGCGTAGAAGAAGCGGACGACCTCATCGGCCCGGGGGTGGATCACCGCGTAGCTTTCGCGGATCAGCCGAACCATCGTCGCGCCGGCGCCGTAGGGCGTGCGACCGGGTCCGAGGGCTGTGCCCAGTACGGCATCGGCTGTCATGGTCCGGGAGCGTCTTCCCCAGGTGGATGAGCAGGCAGCGGACCCGCCGCGGGCCCTGGGGCAGCAGTATGGCACGGCCTGGGTGTAGTCCAACGATATGGCGATGACACGCTGATACCGACTTCGTGGATGCAGATGGACGCAGATGTTGAGCGGAACAGACTCAACTTTCTCCGCGTTGAAGAGTGCGGACGAGCAGGGACGCAAGTGAGGACGTTTCCAGGATGGATTCTTTCAACCCCACCACCAAGACGCAGGCCGCCATCTCGTCGGCCGCGCAGGCCGCCTCGATGGCCGGCAACCCGGATGTGACGCCCGCGCACGTGCTCGGGGCGCTGCTGGCGCAGGCCGACGGCATCGCGGCGCCGCTGCTGGCGGCGGTGGGTGCGGATGTGGCTGCGGTGCGGGCCGAGCTGGACGTCATCACCAAGCGTCTGCCGTCGGCGACCGGCTCCACCGTGGCCGCGCCACAGTTGGACCGGCAGGCCGCCAAGGCGCTCGGCCACGCCCAGAACCTGGCCACCGACATGGGAGACTCCTACGTCTCCACTGAGCACCTGCTGGTGGGATTGGCCGCCGATGCCGGCCCGGTCGGGCAGCTGCTGCGCAGGCATGGCGCCACTCCCGACGCGTTGAAGGAAGCGTTCCAGGCCGTCCGCGGTTCGGCCCGGGTGTCCAGCCCCGATCCGGAAGGCACCTACCAGGCGCTGGCCAAGTACGGCCTGGACCTCACCGAGCGAGCCCGTTCCGGTGAGCTGGACCCGGTGATCGGCCGCGACGCCGAGATCCGCCGGGTGGTGCAGGTGCTGTCCCGGCGCACCAAGAACAACCCGGTGCTCATCGGCGAACCCGGCGTCGGCAAGACCGCCATCGTCGAGGGACTCGCTCAGCGCATCGTCGCCGGTGACGTGCCGGAGTCGCTGCGCAACAAGCGGGTCGTCGCGCTGGACCTCGGCTCGATGGTGGCCGGCGCGAAGTATCGCGGCGAGTTCGAGGAGCGGCTCAAGGCGGTCCTCAAGGAGATCACTGACTCGGCCGGTGAGGTCATCACGTTCATCGACGAGCTGCACACCATCGTCGGGGCCGGCGCCACCGGGGAGTCCGCGATGGACGCCGGCAACATGATCAAACCGATGCTGGCCCGCGGTGAGCTGCGGATGGTTGGCGCGACCACGTTGGACGAGTACCGCAAGCACATCGAACGCGATGCCGCGCTGGAGCGGCGGTTCCAGCAGGTGCTCGTCGGCGAACCGTCCGTCGAGGACACCATCGGCATCCTGCGCGGGCTCAAGGAGCGTTACGAGGTGCACCACGGCGTGCGGATCACCGACGCCGCGCTGGTCGCCGCGGCGACCCTGTCCGACCGCTACATCACCGCCCGGTTCCTGCCGGACAAGGCCATCGACCTGGTCGACGAGGCTGCCTCGCGGCTGCGCATGGAGATCGACTCCCGCCCGGTGGAGATCGACGAGGTGGAGCGTGCGGTGCGCCGCCTGGAGATCGAGGAAATGGCGCTGGCCAAGGAGTCCGACCCTGCTTCGGTGCAGCGGCTTGACGCGCTGCGGGCAGAGCTGGCCGACCGCCGGGAGCGGCTGGCCGAGCTGACCACTCGCTGGCAGAACGAGAAGGGCGCCATCGAGGCGGCCCGGGAGCTCAAAGAGCAGCTCGAACAGCTCAGGGGTGAGTCCGAGCGCGCCGAGCGTGACGGTGACCTCGGCCGGGCCGCCGAGCTGCGCTACGGCAAGATCCCCGCGCTGGAAAAGCAGCTCGCCGAGGCCACCGAGTCAGCACGTGACCCGCAGGTGATGCTCAAGGAGGAGGTCGGCCCCGATGACGTGGCCGACGTGGTCAGCGCGTGGACCGGCATCCCGGCCGGGCGGCTGCTGGAGGGTGAGACTGCCAAGCTGCTGCGGATGGAGGAGGCGCTGAGCCGCCGCGTCGTCGGACAACCCCAAGCGGTGCGCGCGGTGTCCGATGCGGTGCGACGGGCCCGCGCCGGCGTCGCCGACCCGGACCGCCCGACCGGATCGTTTCTGTTCCTCGGACCCACCGGTGTGGGCAAGACCGAGCTGGCCAAGGCGCTGGCAGAGTTCCTGTTCGACGACGAGCGCGCCATGGTGCGCATCGACATGAGCGAATACAGCGAGAAGCACAGCGTTGCTCGCCTCGTCGGTGCCCCACCTGGATACGTCGGCTACGACCAGGGCGGTCAGCTCACCGAGGCGGTCCGTCGCAGGCCCTACAGCGTGATCCTGCTCGACGAGGTGGAAAAGGCCCACTCCGACGTCTTCGACGTGCTGCTGCAGGTACTCGACGATGGCCGGTTGACCGATGGGCAGGGCCGCACGGTGGACTTCCGCAACACCATCTTGGTCCTGACCTCCAACCTGGGCTCGGCGGCGCTGGCCGACGGCACGCTGACCGACTGGCAGCGCACCGACGGCGTGCTCGAGGTGGTGCGCAGGCACTTCAAGCCCGAGTTCCTCAACCGGCTCGACGACCTGGTGGTGTTCAACTCGCTGTCCACCGAGGAGCTGACGTCCATCGTGGACATCCAGATCGGTCAGCTGGCGCGGCGCCTGGCCGCCCGGCGCCTGGAGCTCGATGTCACCCCGGCCGCCCGGGAGTGGCTCGCGATGAACGGGTTTGACCCGGTCTACGGGGCGCGCCCGTTGCGCCGGCTGGTGCAGTCGGCGATCGGTGACCTGCTTGCTCGCGAACTGCTGGCCGGCGAGATTTCCGACGGCGACACCGTGCGCGTCGACTTCGACAACACCGCCGCAGGCGGCACCGGCGCCCTCACCGTCACCCGCGCCTGACCCGCCCACCCTCCGCCACATGGATGCTTGTCGCTGTTTGCGCCTTTGGGACAGCGACAAGCATCCATGTCGCTGTTTGAGGGTCAGCGTCAGCGCGGCGTCCGGCTGGCACGGCTTCGGGGGATTAGGCTCGTGCGGTGTCACCGTGGGTGTGGTTCGTGATTGCCGGGCTGGCCGCTGCCTCAGGTTCGGCGCTGCTGGCGGTAGACCACCGGCGCTGTACCGCTCACCAGCGGGAGCGGCGTCGCTGGGCGGCGCTACGCGGGTGGCGGTTCGTGCTGTCCGACCCCGTGCTGGCCGACCGCTGGCGCCATGGCGTGATCGCTTGGGGTGGCGCGGGGATGGCCCGGAACCTGGTGTTCGGCAGCCTGTTCACCCCGCTCGGCCGTCGTTGGGTACGGGTTTTCGACCACGAGCAGGGCGGTCAGGTCTCCAGCGTGGTGGTCGCGGTGCAGCGGCGAATCCACGCCGGCGATCTGGTGGCGGAGCTATGGTTGCCGGATCAGCCGTTACCGAATGACCCTGATCTGGAAACGCTCGGTCCGGTAGGTGAGCGGGTCGCCTTCGTCACCGACCCGGCTCGGATCCGCCCGCTGATCACTCCCGAACTGGTCTTCGCCTGCGATGCGGTGGGCGGGGATGTTCCGGTCATCTGGATGGAGCAGAGCTGGGTGCTGGCCGCAGCGCCGGCTGCCGCCACGCCCACCCGGCTGGAGCGCCTGCTGCGCGCGCTCGACGAGATCGCCGATCTGCTCGACGGCGACGACACCGCAGCGGCTCACCAACGTGCACGAATCGCCGACTCTGCGGAGTAGTTGTAGCGCAGCGGATGCGCCGCCTCGATTACCGGGGCCCGCTGAGGTGTTGCTTCGCCGGCTCACCTGTCGGGGTACTAGCGTCGCGCCATGCCCGCCGAGTTGATCACTGCATCCACCAGCGGGTCGGGCTAGTGGCGATCGGTGCAATCGCCGTATCGGCGCGCTCGCTGGCGCCCGACCTGGCCCGGGGAGCGATGCTGCTGCTGATCGCGCTGGCCAACGCTCACCTCTACCTGTACGGGCGCCCCGTGGGCGTGCGCGGTTACCCCATCCCCGAGTCGACCTCTGAGCGGCTGGTCGTGCTGGTCCAGATGACGCTTGTGGACGGCCGTGCCTATCCGATGTTCGCCTTCTTGTTCGGCTACGGCATCGCGCAGTTGTGGCGGCGGCACACCAGCACAGGCGTCAACGAGGTGGCTATCCACAAGGTCCTGCGCAGGCGGGGCTGGTGGATGATCCTCTTCGGGTTCCTGCATGCGCTGCTGCTGTTTTCCGGCGACATCATCGGTGCCTACGGCTTTCTCGCTGTCGTGCTGGCCGGACTGCTGATCCGGGCCGGTGACGAGAAGCTACTGATCCTGGCGGGTGTGTGGACAGTGCCGATCATGGCGTTCGGTGCGCTGCAGACCCTGCCGGGGCCCGAAGGCTCCGAGTCATTCCTGCCGTCGATGTCCATCACCGATCCGCTGGTCGCAGCCGCAATCCGGACCATCGAATGGATCCAGCTCACCGTCGTCCTGTCGGTCTTCAGCCTGGTGCCCGCCATGCTGATCGGAGTCTGGGCGGGGCGGCGACGGCTGCTCGACGAGCCCGAGCAGCACCGGCCGCTGCTGGTCCGCGTCGCGGTGCTCGGCGTGGGACTGGCCGCCGCCGGTGGTCTGCCGATGGCGCTGATGGCAGCCTCGTGGTGGCCGGATCCACCGGTGGCGGCGACCGCGCTCGCGGGCGTGGTGCACGCCCTGACCGGCTACGCCGGCGGGGTGGGTTACGCCGCGATCGCCGGGCTCATCGCCATCTGGGCCCGCAACCGCAACCGGGACCGTCCCAGCCCGATGATCACCGCGCTGGCAGCCTGCGGGCAGCGATCGATGACCTGCTACCTGCTGCAGTCCGTGGTGTTCGTGGCGGTGCTCGCCGCCTACGGTGGTGGTCTTGGTAACCGATTCGGGCTCGCGGCCACCGCTGCCCTGGCGACCGCGACGTGGGCGTTGACCGTGCTGCTGGCCAACGGAATGGCCCACCGCAACTACCGAGGCCCAGCCGAGGTATTGCTTCGCCGCCTCACCTACCGCCGAACCCCCTATCGGCCGGGGCGAGGCTAGCCTGCGAGCATGAGCACTGCGCTGGTTACAGGGCCCACCGCTGGGCTGGGGGCTGCGTTCGCGCGCAGGCTGGCCGCTGAGGGGTACGACCTCGTGCTCGTCGCCAGAGACCAAGGTCGCCTGCAGCAGCTGGCCGCGGAGCTGTCGCAGCGGTACGGGGTGAGTACGGAGGTGCTGCCCGCTGATCTGTCCGACGCCGCTGCGCGCAAGCAGGTCGAGCAGCGGCTGCGTGATGGAGACCCGGTGGAACTGCTGGTGAACAACGCCGGTGTCGGTGACGCCACCGAGTTCGTCGACGCCGACATCGCGGACTTGCAGGCCCAACTGGACGTCAACGTGACCAGCGTGCTGCGGCTGACCCATGCCGCGGTGCCGGGCATGGTGCGCCGCGGCCGGGGCGCGGTGATCAACGTGTCCAGCGTGGCCGGCTTCATACCCGGGCGCAGCTCCACCTACGGCGCGAGCAAGGCGTACGTGACGATGCTGTCCGAGGGCTTGGCTACGTCGTTGCAGGGCACCGGTGTGCAGGTGATCGCATTGTGCCCGGGCTTCGTTCGTACCGAGTTCCATGCCCGGGCGGGAATCGACATGGCCGGTACATCCTCGGCATTGTGGCTGGATGCCGACGCCGTCGTCCACGACTGCCTGGCCGACCTGCGGCGCGGGCGCATTCTGTCGGTGCCTGGGCTGCAGTACCGGGCGCTGGTCGGGCTGGTCGACGTGCTGCCCCGCGGCTTGGTCCGCCGGATCGCCGGTCGGACCGCACGGGGCAGCACGTGAGCGATCCGTTCCTCGCGAGCCGGCCCTGCTGACCGCGGGTGAGCTGTGCCACGCTGTCCGATCGTGACGGGCATCGAGGCAGCGGCTCGAAGTCGGCTGGTGGCGTTGGTGCGGGAGCTGGCCGTGGTGCACGGCCGGGTCACCCTGTCCTCGGGTGCCCAGGCTGACTACTACGTGGACCTGCGCCGCGTCACGCTGCACCACGAGGCCGCTCCGCTGATCGGGCGGTTGATCCGCGAGCTGACCTCCGACTGGTCCTACCAGGCCGTGGGTGGTCTGACCCTGGGCGCCGACCCGGTGGCCACGGCGGTGCTGCACGCACCTGGCCGTCCCGTCGACGCCTTCGTGGTGCGCAAATCGGTCAAGGAGCACGGCATGCAACGCCGTATCGAGGGCCCCGACGTCGCGGGACGCCCCGTGCTCGCCGTTGAGGACACCTCCACCACCGGCTCTTCGGTGCTCACCGCGGTGGCGGCGTTGCGCGAAGCCCGCGCGGACGTCGTCGGGGTGGCCACCGTGGTGGACCGGCACACCGGAGCCCGCGAAGCCATCGAAGCCGCCGGGTTGCCCTACCGCTCCGTTCTGAGCTCCAGGGAGCTCTCGTGAGTGGGAAAGAGTGCTATAACACTGTTTGCCACTCACGAGGCCCCGCTGAGTGGGGCCCCACCGAGTGGGGCCAGACAGTGGGGGTGGGACCGTGGGTGGGGCCATGGCCGGACGATCCGCGGTACGACCCGGAGTTGTTGCGTGACGGTGATCGGCGCAACGTGGTTGACGCCTACCGCTACTGGCGCCGCGAGGCCGTGGTCGCCGATATCGATGCCCGGCGCCATCCGCTGCACGTCGCGATCGAGAACTTCGGCCATGACCACAACATCGGCACCGTGGTGCGCACCGCCAACGCTTTCGCCGCCGCCGAGGTGCACATCGTGGGCCGCCGCCGGTGGAATCGCCGGGGAGCGATGGTCACCGACCGCTACCAGCACCTGCGCCACCATGACGACGTGGCCGGGCTGCTCGGGTATTCCGCTGCGCTAGGCCTCACCGTGGTAGCTGTGGACAATGCTCCTGGAGCGCAACGGCTGGAGACGGCGAGCCTTCCGCGGCGCTGCCTGCTGCTGTTCGGGCAGGAGGGCCCGGGCCTCACCGCCGCAGCCCGGGCGGGGGCCGCGTTGACCGTCTCGATCGCTCAGTTCGGCTCCACCCGCTCAATCAACGCCGGTGTGGCCGCCGGCATCGCCATGCATGCCCGGATCCGCCAGCATGCCGATCTTGGAGGTGCTTGGTGAGTGTGTGGGCCGCCAGGGCCGGTGCGGCCGAGCGCGCGGTGCACACCCGGCACCTGCACTGGCTGTGGGGATTGCCTGGCGCGCGGCTGGGACGAGTCGGCTGGCCGGCGCGGTCGGCCCAGCGGCATTATCCGTGGCAGTGGCATTACTGGTGGCAGGCCCACCTGCTGGACTGCACGCTCGACGCTTACCAGCGCGCCGCGACACAGTGGCGACGGGACACAGTCGCGACGCTGGTCCGCGGCATCCGGCTGCGCAACCTCACCGGCTGGGTCAACAACTACTACGACGATATTGCCTGGCTGGGTCTGGCGTTGCAACGCAGCGCGGCGCAAGCGGGAATCCGCAAACCTGGTGCCGAGCAGGCGATCATGCACCGGTTGCGCTCCGGTCGGGGTCCGAGCGGGGGGATGCGGTGGCGGGTCGGTGATGACTTCGTCAACGTCCCGGCCACCGGCCCCGCCGCGATCTTCTACGCGCGGCGGGGAAACCTGGGCATCGCCGCATCCCTGGTGGACTGGATCCTCGAGCACCTGATCGACCCGAAAACCGGTCTGGTTTTCGACGGGGCGCGGGTGAATCCGGACGGCTCGGTGCGCACCGTCGAGCGGGCCTTTTACAGCTACTGCCAGGGTGTGCTGCTGGGAGCCTGCGTCGAGTTGGGCACGGCCACCGGTGCACCCCGCTGGTTCGCGCAGGCCGACCGAACGGTAAGCGCGGTGGCCGAGCACCTCACCGACGGTGGCGTCTTGCGCGGGCACGGCGGGGGTGACGGTGGGTTGTTCACCGGCATCCTGGCGCGCTACCTCGCGCTGGCCGCTGCCACTGTTCCGGCCGGTGGGACCGCGGCGCGCCTGGTGCTGGACTCCGCCGAGGCCGCCTGGACCAACCGGATCATCGCCGATGGCGGGCCGGTGTTCGGTCCGCAATGGACAGTCCCGGCGCGGCCACCCCGGCCCGACCTGCCCGAGCAGGATCTATCGGTGCAGCTGTCCGGCTGGATGCTGCTGGAGGCTGCCGCGGCGATAACGGATTCGCCCGGGCGCAACCGGCGGGACTAGGCTGACCGGCCATGATCGACCTCAAGGTGCTGCGGGAGGACCCCGATCGGATACGCGCCTCGCAGCGTGCCCGTGGTGAGGACGAGAGCGCCGTCGACGCGCTGGTCGCCGCCGATGAGCGGCGCCGCAAGGCCATTGCCGCCGCTGACTCGCTCCGTGCCGAGCAGAAGGCGCTGGGCAAGCAGGTCGGCCGGGCGCGCGATGCTGAACGTGACGAGTTGCTCGCGCACGCCAAGCAGCTCGCTGCCGACGTCAAACTTGCCGAAGCCGAGCAGGCCAGCGCCGAGGCGGAGATCGAGTCCGCGCACCGCGCGGTATCCAATCTGGTCATCGACGGGGTTCCTTCCGGCGGGGAGGACGACTACGTCGTGCTCAAGCACGTCGGGCAGGTCGCCGAGCTGGATTTCCAGCCGCGCGACCATCTTGAGCTGGGCACCGCTTTGGGTTTGTTCGACACCGAGCGTGGCGCGAAGGTTTCCGGGTCCCGGTTCTACTTCCTCACCGGGCTCGGCGCGCAGCTTCAGCTCGGGCTGCTGCAGCTGGCCGCGTCGCAGGCGGTGGCATCCGGCTTCACTTTAATGATCCCGCCGGTACTGGTCCGTCCAGAGATCATGGACGGCACCGGCTTCCTCGGCGCCCATGCGGCCGAGGTGTACCGGTTGCGCGACGACGACCTCTACCTGGTGGGCACCTCCGAGGTGCCGCTGGCCGGGTACCACGCCGACGAGATCATCGACTTGTCCGGCGGCCCATTGCGTTACGCCGGCTGGTCGTCCTGCTTCCGGCGCGAGGCCGGTTCATACGGCAAGGACACCCGCGGCATCATCCGGGTGCACCAGTTCGACAAGGTCGAGATGTTCGTCTACTGCCAGCCGCAGTGCGCTGAGACTGAACACCAACGCCTGCTCGCCTGGGAGGAGCAGATGCTCGCTGCCATCGAGGTGCCCTACCGGGTGATCGACGTGGCGGCCGGTGACCTGGGTAGCTCGGCGGCGCGCAAGTTCGACTGCGAGGCGTGGCTGCCGTCCCAGCGGGCCTACCGTGAGCTGACGTCAACCTCGAACTGCACCACTTTCCAGGCCCGCCGGCTGGGCACCCGCTACCGCGACGCAGAGGGGCGCCCGCAGGTCGCGGCCACCCTCAACGGCACCCTGGCCACCACCCGGTGGATCGTCGCCATCCTGGAGAACCACCAACAGCCCGACGGTTCGGTGCGGGTTCCCGAGGCGCTGCGACCCGCACTGGGTGGCATCGAGTTGGTCACCGCTGGCTGAGCCGGCAACTGGATCTACCGCCCGCTGACGTGCATCAGCGGCGGACATACCGTGCAGGGCGGCACGACACACCGGGCTTGAGGGCCGACACACCGGGCATGGGGGGAGGACACGCCGGAACGTAGGGTCGGCTTATGCAGAGGCCCCGGTTGGTTGCGTCGGACGTGGACGGCACTTTGCTGGATCCGACCGATCGGGTCTCCGAGCGCACCCGGGCCGCGGTGCATCGGGTGCTTGCCGCCGGAGTTCCTTTTGTCCTGGTCACTGGCCGCCCCCCGCGATGGATCCCACCGATCGTCGATCAGCTTGGACATGCCGGGTACGCGGTGTGTGCCAACGGCGCGGTGCTCTACGACGCTGCCACCGACCGCGTCAGCTACTCGGCGACGTTGGATCCACTCCAGCTCCGGGACGCGGCGAACGTGGTGGCGACCGCGCTACCGGGCGCGAAGCTCGCCGTTGAGCTGCCCACCGCCAGTGCGACCCTCACCGGGTTCGACGACTTCCTTGCTGAACACGACTACACCCACCCCTGGCCCGGCGGGGATTCCGCGCCCGCGCCGCGCGACGTGCTGCTGGGT
>DASVWA010000438.1:0-9863 GCA_036389855.1 Pseudonocardiaceae bacterium | reverse complement strand
CAACCAGTTGGTACGTTTGCAATTATTGCATTAGCGAACGGCCATCGTTGATCTTCGTCTGGCTGCAGCCCAGGACCTTGGCGAGATCTATACCTGCCACACTGGCTCGAAACGGTCCCTGTCGACCTTGTTGCGACCCCGCACCGCAGGATGCACGATTCCGATCAAGAAGCGCCTTGATCACTGCTCGTCGACGATGGAAGGACAACCCCTCCCAAACCTCCTCAACGCCACAGCATCGCCCCTGAGGCCTTTGAGGGGCAGTCGCCCGGCTTCACCAAGGACGGGGGTCGTACGACGTCATAGCAGTGTGAGGCACGTCACATACCAAGACCTCGATTGATCGAATGCACAGCGTCTGATTCTTGCCAGTACGCTCCCGTCCGACCTGCAAAATCGCACGTCAGCACAGCGCTTGAGCCGTTATATCTCTTAATCAGCGGGTTCGGGGTTCGAGTCCCTGGCGGCGCACCCTATCTCACCAGCACAAATGGACGGAGCCGCTGCAAAGAGGCTGTCGAGGACATTCGGTCGGAAGCACCACGAAGACCACGCAGTGCTCCCAGCACATCCGGCCAGAGCGACCGCCCGCTCTTCACATGGAAGTCGAACCCAAACCATACGCATTACGTTGCCGACCGCGCGGCGTCGCCGTCTCGCCCTGGATATGCCGGATTGGGCGGCGCGGCGTCCAGCCGGGCGCGCATCGCCGCCGCCGGGAGGTTCACTTCCTTCGGCGCCGCGGGAAGCTCGGTGCGGCCACGGGCGAGCCACCGCCTGAGAGCCTGCGGATACCGCCCGGCCGTGGCTGACCTGAGGGGTGCACCTTCTTCCACTGATCGCCACCGCGCGCACCCGGTCGGTGTGTGATCCTCAGGTGGTGGTCAGCCGGTCTACCTCGGCGAGCAGCTTGGAGACCTGACTGACCACGCTGAAGTTCTCCTTGGCATAGGCCTCGGCGGTGGCGCCCTTGGTCCGTTTCCAGCCCTCGTCCAGACCCCGGTCGACGGCGGCGGCGAGTGACTGGGCGAGCGCCGCGCGATCGTCGGTCTCCGGTACCAGCATCCCGACCTTGGGGGTCACGAAGTCGCGCGGGCCGCCGGAGTCGGCGCCGATCACCGGCGTCCCGCAGGCCATGCATTCGATGAACACCAGACCGAAAGGTTCACGGTAGGACGGGAAGCAGCCCACGTCGGCGCAGTTGAACAGCACCGCCAACTCGTCCTGCGGCCTCGGCCCGAGGAAGTAGGCCCGGCGCAGGCCGAGCCGCGCGGCCAGGTCGTTCATTTCGACCTGCGCCTCGTGTGGCCCGGAACCGATCACCAGGGTGAGGATCCGGCGCTCCTGCTGCTCGTAGATGGCCGCCGCGCGCAGTAGGGCATCCAGCCGTTTCCAGTCGGCGAACTTGCCGCAGAACGCCACCACCGCGTCGAACCCGTCCGCCGGGGCGATCGGCTCGGGCTGCCGGCCGCTGCCCTCGGGTACCTGCGTCATGAACCCGGCCAGCACCTTCGCCCGATCAGCATAGAGGTCGGTCGGGTCGGTCAGCCTGTGGAAGACGTCCTGGTTGTAACCGTTCTGGGAGAGCACCACCCGCTCGCGGGGGAACTCCGGAAAGAGGTCCAGCAGCGCCTCGATCTGCTCGGCGGAGATCGACGCGATGAGATCCACCGCATGCTGCGGGGCATTGTAGTCGAAGATCTTCTCGCGCTGCATGAACGGCAGGAAGCGCAGCGGGAACTCCGCCGGCTGATCGGCGCGTCGCTCGTTGGCGTACATCTTCAGCTCGGTTCCATGCACGAAGCACAGCAGCGGCATCGAGCCGCGCCCGGCGGCGGCCCTGCGGCGGATCACGTCGCGCATCACCACCGTGTTCATGAAGCCGTGATGGGCGATCGCTAGGCTGAATCGGTCCTTGGAGTTGGCCTCGATCTCGTCGAGCCACTCCGCGACCTCGTTGGTCAGCCGCTGCCGGTAGGCGTTGACCTCGTCCTCGCTCATGCTGTGCCAGCGGTAGTTGCTGACCGGGGAGATCGACTCGCAGATCGGGATGTCGTGCTCCAACGCGAAAACCCGCACGTCCTCGTCGCGGAACCGCTGCCGCCGGGAGGGATACATCGAGTAGGCACGCACTCCCGGCAGAGCGTTGTAGGCGTGGTGGTGCGCCTCGTGCAGGATCCCCGAGCCCGGCGCGAACTCCCCGCCGCGCTGCCAGTTGTTGGTGCCCAGCTGAAAGATCAGCCGATCGGACATCCTCGCCTCCGCGCTCGAACCTTGACTGCTCCCGCGAGCCGCGATCATGGCCGGGTTCGGTGGAAAAGGAAAGCGAGACGCCTCGAAGGGCCGATCGACCGCGCCATCGAGCATGATCGGGGCCGTGGGCTTGATTGCGCGAGGTGACCGGGCGGTGCCGGTGACGGTGCAGGCGCGCACCCCGGTCGCTACCGGCGCCGGGTCAAATGACGGTGATCATGGGCCACCGTGCTTTAGACGCGAGAGGCAGGCCCGGCTGGGGGTGGTGGATCTTGTCCATTGAACTGTCCATTAACCCGGGTCCTATGGGTGCCTTTGATGCCTCTGCGGCGGAACCAGGGCAAGTAAAATCCCAGGTAGTACTCCCTGAATGGGTGAACTTTGCACTCTTAATCAGCGGGTTCGGGGTTCAAGTCCCTGGCGGCGCGCCACTTCTCATCAGCGTAAATCGGTTGGAGAAGATCGAGTAAGAGGATGCCTGTCCATTTGAACGCTCTGCGCTGCCCATACGGCACGTAGAAAGCAGCCTCCGAAGGACGGCATCCGCCAGCGTGGCGGCCACCTCCAGCTCCGCGTTTCTGCCGGGTACGACCCGGTGACCGGTCGACAGCTCATGCTCAGCGGTTCGGCCGACACGAAGACGCGGTGGTGCTGGTTCGCGACCGGGTTGCGTGCGCAGGCGGGCTGTCCATTAACTCCAGCCCTCCGGGTGCCGCTGCTCCGTCATCTGTCACCGCACCGCTACCGTAAAGATCTGCGGGGAAGCGGAACTCAGCCCTGTTCGCTGTAACCCGGCATGGGCTGTGTGCCCGAAGGCCATGTAATCGGCGCATCGCTATGACAGCATGTGCACCTACTTTCGTCTTTAGCTATGCCAGGCTGGTGACCTCAATAACGTCTGTCGCCTCGATCAGGTATCCAAACCGTTCATGGGAATTGACCACCGCCTCCACGTTTGGAGCCTCTGAAAAGCAATATCCCTCGCCGTTGACGGCTACGAATGCACCCAACCATTTCACGCCGAAGTCATCCGGCGTTTCAGCCCTGATCTGAGTCCTTATTCGTTCCACGGCCTCCTCCGTCATGGTGGCATGTGCGATGGGGTGATGATCCACGAACTGTGGCACCTGCTCCTCCCGTCCGTCGCTCCCGCGCCTCATGTCCCGGTATGGTTGCATCGGGTTGCCACTAGATGTACCCCTTGCCGGCCGTCGCAACGGGCGGACGGCATATGATCATTGTATTGAGCGTACCTGCGCATCGCGTCCCCAGCGTGCGGTCGGCTGAACCGCAGGCCAACCAAGGTGCGGCAGTAAGTGATTATCCAGGTCGACGGTGACCTGTGTGCTGTGCAGGTGGCGAGCGTGAGTTCGGTGAACGCTGCCAGGATCCAGTGGCTCGGGCTGAGGTCGATGGTCACTCATAGTGTCCGTGGCACAGGTCTGATGAAAGCATGCCGTGTACTGATCACTTTCACTGAGCGCAGCCGTTGAAGACCACGCATCGGCCTCAGCCAGACTTCAGACGACTGTGATCAGCTTCGACCGCGGTGTTGCATACCGCTCCTTTGACGTGGCAGGCGGTGCCGATCACCTTCGGTGGGCACCGAACCCCGCGAACGCGGACCGAGACGAACGTACTCGACAAACGTGACCCGGCCCAAGCCCGCCGTCCGTCAACGCAACAGACCCCCGAATTCTCTGTGCTGACACGAGGCGGCGAGGGCTTGGGGCCGGCCGCGCTAGCATATGCTTACCTCTCGACAGCGCATCAACGATGCTGCGCGACGTTCACCGCATTTGGCTTCCGGTTTTGATCGGCGTTCGTGTGGTGTAACTCTTAAGTGGGCGAGGACCTTGCTGGCCAGCCTCAGCGACAGCGCCCATGCGCGTACGGCAGACAACAGTTCGTGACGACACTTCGTCTGGGCCCTAGAATGTCAATATGCGCATTGTCGCGCTGTTGGCCGCACTGGCCATCGCGCTGGTCACGTCCTGCAGCGACAGCGGCGCGCAAAAGGTCACCCTTCCCGACGGCACTCGGCTGCTCAACGACTCCGCCGCGGCGATGCGGACGGTCACCACCATTCACTTCACCATCAGGGTCCAGGGCAACGTCCGGGGTGTACCGCTCCGATACGCCGACGGCCGGCTTACCCGACAGGGAACAGCACAGGGCACCGCCAAGGTGGACCGGGGCGGGCAGCTTGTCCAAGAAGAGTTCTTGATCATCGGCGACATGCTGTACCTGCGTGCCCCGAGCGGTGGCTTCCAAGAGTTGCCGTCGTCTGTGGCCGGTGTGGTGTATGACCCGTCGGTGATTCTGAACCCGGACCGGGGAATCGCCGCGGTGCTCGACAGCGGCAAGGACGCCAGCACCGAGGCGCGCGAGCTACTCGCGCGCGTGGATACCTACCGGTTACGCGCGACTTTTCCGCGGCAGTCGCTGGGTACGCTTGTGCCGGGGCTATCCAAGGACACCGCTGGTCAGGTCTGGATTGCTGTCCAGGGTTCACGGTTGGTAAAGGCCCAGTTCCCGGTGGGTGACGGCCTGATCTCCATCCACTTCGCCGACTACGATGCTCCAGTCGTGATCAACGGGCCAGGTTGAGTAGCCGTCGGCTACGTCGCTCCTTCCTCACGGCCAGCTCCATCGCCGCTTAACTGCGACCTGACCGTGGCCCCGCGCAGCATCGGTTCCGGAGCTTCATGAACTCCGACGCCCCGATCCTCGGCATCGGCCTGCTCACCCGGCATACGCTGGCCCGGCGCGCAGGTCAGGCGCAGGGGTTGAGGTCGTTCAGTCGTCGAGTGCTCCGCCTCTACGCCCAGGCCTGACCCGCGTTGGGACGAGCCCACCGACGCGACGGGATACCCGCTTCCGCTCGACGGTCACATCAACGGTGCCCGATCCATTAAGGTCTTGGAGCAGATCAGCCCCCTTGATCCCCTGCACGCATGGGCGGGCTTTCCGGTTCAACATTCTGCTCACCAGAAACACCGGCGTCGAGCCGATCCTCACGGTGCGACTCTTCGGAACCGGTTAGCGATGGCTCGTTTCCCGACGTACTAGTCGACATTCCGACACCGTGTGGGCCGCTTGGCGTTGTATCAGTGGCGGAGACACCTTCGCGGTCGCCACCCGCCGCCATACCCGCGACGTCTTTAACCTTGCCCTTCAACTCTTCGACCTTTTCCTTGGCCTTGTCAGCGAAACCCATGGCATTACTCCAAATATTGTGCGGCATCTGCCACAGGAGGGTACCCGGTCAGGATAGGCGCTAAACTCGCGCATCCTGACGCGATGAGCCTTACACGGGTGACCTGACGCTCGGTTGCTCACCAAACCGCTCATCTACTGATCAGCGAGACGGATGGAACATGCACATTGGCAAGAGGCCGCCAACGACCCCAGCCGCCCCCGTAGACGGCCACCCGATCGAGCGCTCGGGTGCTGCGTGCGCCATCGCGCCAGCCCGTTGGACGGTTCGGTGAGATCCTCGACTCGTTGATCGATGATTCCCACATGCCTGCAGCACCACCTCATCATGCGCCGCCTGCCCCCAACCTTGCGCACATGCACAACGTTCAGCCCGCCCCAACCAGCCGCGGGAAAGGGCGTTGTCCAGCAGCCTCATACGGATGGGCGCAGCGGCAGCTGCCGTTCCCGCACAGTCTCTGCGGTGTACCGCAGCGACTCCAACACATCATCCGGCGACAGATCAGGAAATCGCGGCAGATCTCCTCAACAGTGATCCCGCCAGCCACCATCGAGACCACCGTAGCCACCGGGATGCGCAGCTCACGGATCGTCGCATCGCCCCACGATCGCCGATCCGGCCGCGGACCGACCGGTGGGCCTGGTGCAACGCCGCTTCACTCCCAACGGCCAGATGCGGCTGTAGCGGACTTCACTTACGTGGTGACGCTGGTCGGGCACCATTACGTGACGTCCGATCGATACAGTTGAGCATTCACACCGCATCGCCACCGGAGAGTCTTAGGCCACACGGACGCTTGCATAACTTGCACCGGCCCAGGCCGAACACGGCCCCACCCGTGAGCAACCTCGCTGAGTATCAGGCTCTTCGCAGCCCGATCCTTACGTGCTACCAGCGAGGATGAGATCCTCGCATGACCAGACCGGGCATCCTGCAAACCACTAGCTCCGTGGTGGCGTCGCCAGCTCCGCGGGTTCAGTAGCGCCCGGCTGTTCTCCGCCCGACAATGAGGCGGTAGATCGCCAGAAGGATGAACGATCCGATGATCGCGACGATCCAGGTCTGAAGATTCCAAAACGACTGGAGCCCCACACCGAAGATGCGGCTGCCGAGGAACCCGCCGATCAGGGCCCCGAGGATGCCCAACAGCATGGTGACAAGGATGCCACCTGGGTCGTCCCCCGGCATGATCAACTTGGCGATGGCGCCGGCGATCAGCCCTAGAACAATCCATCCGAGAATGCCCATAGCCCCTGCTCCCTCCCTAGCGCTTCCTCCAACCATTGTGATCGGTGCCGGGCTACCTTGCACGTATTACGGCACAGCCGTCAGGAACAATGACCTGGATGGACCTGTCACATTGGCCACGCTCGATAATGCTGATGCAGCACTGGGTCGATCGGTGTGCCACCCACCTGCAGGGCGCGAAACTGGACCAGGAGCTACGGGCCCAAACGCGACAAGCCTGCTCAGGTGGGCCGCTGCCGTCCGGTCAGACGGAGGCGACTGCTCGGACGGCCTCGTCCACTGGTGTGTCGCCGGCCACCAGCTCCAAGGTTATCCCGCTGGCGGGCGTGTCCAACAGCGCCAGGAGAACCGCCGCCACGTCATCACGCGGCACCGTCCCACGGCCGGTACGCAGGGCAAGCCGAACTAGTCCGGTGCCGGGCTCATCCGTCAGTCGCCCCGGCCGCAGAATCGTCCAATCCAGGCCAGCGCGCGAGGCGAGGTAGGCATCGGCCGCGCCCTTCGCTCGCAGGTAGGCGGCGAACACCGGATCCGTGCCCGGCGGTGGCTCACGGTCCGCAGCCATCGCTGAGATCATCAAATACCGGCGTACTCCCGCCTGTTCAGCAGCATCGGCAAGTAAGACGGCGGCGCCGCGGTCGACCGTGTCCTTACGTGCCGCCCCGCTGCCCGGCCCGGCTCCGGCAGCGAACACCACCGCGTCCGCGGCGTCCAGGTGACCGGCGACCTCATCGACCGGCGTCGACTCCAGGTCTAACACGACTGGATCCGCGCCCACGGCCCGCAAATCCTCCGCCTGCTCCGGATCGCGGATGATGCCCACCGGACTGTCACCGCGTTCGGTGAGCAGCTTCTCCAACCGCATGGCGATCTGCCCATGTCCTCCAGCAATGACGATGCGCACAGCGCGACCGTACCGGCCTGGCTCGGCGGGGTCCTTCAGGTCGAGTGCATTGGCCTTCACCTGTTCGACAACTACTCAATGTTCTCCCGGCCAACCGACCGCGATCAAGGGGAGGCGCGCGGATCATCCACCCAGGTCGGAAGCTCGGCGGCTCGCTACTTTTTCAGGTCGAAGTAGCTAGGCTGTCGCCGTCACGCGGGGCTGGCGTGGGCGGCCACGACACGCCAGCCGTGGTCGTCGTTGTGGATCCAGGTGCGGGTGTAGCGCAGCCGTGCCGCGAATGGCGGCAGATCAGACCAGTGCTCCAACACGGCGCGACTACCCTCGTTGTCTAGGAAAGGTGGTCCGCGTGACCGCTTTAGCCGAGTCGATTGACGCCGTCATCGGCGTGGATACCCACCGCGACACCCTTGCCGCTGCCGCGGTGAGCGCCCTTGGTGGCGTCCTGGCCCGTCTCAGGTTCGCGCCGACGCTGCCGGCTATCGGCAGCTGATGGAGTTCTCCGACCGGTATGCCCCCGGATCCAGGTGCTGGGCGGTGGCGGCTCGGGAAGCGCTGTGCAGCAAGCACCTCATTCACCCGCGTAGCCGTGGGCGACGCGAGGCGCTACGGGTGCTGATGAGCACCCGCGCTAGCGCGGTCGTGGCGCGCACCCGCGCAATCCACCACCTCAAAGCGCTGATCGTCGCCGCGCCTGAAGACCTGCGAGCGCAACTGCGCACCATGACCAGCGACGCCCAGATCACCCACTGCGCTGCCCTGCGCACCAGACCCACCCGCGATCTCGAGTACCGCACCACCACGCGCGTGCTCAGGTGCACCGCGCAGCGCGTCGTGGCTCTGCGCGCTGAAGCCAACGAGCTGCAAGCCGAAATCAACCAGCTCGTCGCCACCATGGCACCGCAACTGCTCACCCTGCCTGACGTCGGTCCAGTCAGTGCCGCTCAGGTGCTGATCAGCTGGTCTCATCCTGGCCGGTTTCGGTCCGAAGTCGCCTTCACCATGTTCTCTGGAACCGCTCCGATCCCCGCGTCCTCCGGGCTGCCCACCCGCCACCGCCTCAATCGAAGCGGGGATCGCCAACTCAATCGGGCACTGCACACCATCGTGCTGACCCGCTCGCGCATCGACCCCACCACCCAGGCCTACATCGCCCGCCGAACAACCGAAGGCAAAACGATCAGGGAGACCAAGCGAGCCCTCAAAAGAAGCGTCACCCGCCAACTCTTCAGGCTCCTAGAGCCGCCTTTCAACAACCGATAACGGCAAACGACACCCAACCAAGCACCTACCGAGCGCCTGCAGACACAGCCCCGACACTCCCACAACGTCTCCAGCCGATCCGCCGAAGTAGCTCTTGACGGGGCATAGCAGCGTCATAGGGGCATCAGCGCGATTCAGCTAGAAAGTCCTGCCTCATGCACTTGGAAAGCCTCGACAAAACGCTGCGGTGAGCGGCCGAACTCGTTGTCCCACCTGTCGAGGCACCGGTCAGCGAACGTTGTGCCGGTCGCTAGGATCTCGTCGAGCGGCCAAAGATAGGTGAGAGCTTCTTTTTTCTCGATCCCCGCATCGACGCGTGCCTGCAGGCCAGCTCTGCTGAGCTGGACGAGCTCAGCGGCGATCTCGCGGACGGGCTGGCCAGCGAAGCACGCCGCAAGACCATGGCGTGCGATGTCGTCGAGAGCAGCAAGATGATCTTGTAAAGTGGTGGAACGGAGGAGTTCCCATGCCGATATCCGTGGCGGGCGGTGGTACGTCAGCCCAGTCCAAAATGCAGGAACTGCAGCGAACGCTGAGAATGGCGGGCCATCGGCGGCGCGTACCTCTAATGTGTCGCGGACGCGCACATATGAAATGATCTGCCCGAGGTGATCCCGCCAGACTTGGAGATCCGGTTGACTGCCATCCTCGAAGCCGTCAACGAGCAACGACGAGAAGGGTGCAGGCGGAACAGTCGTGCATGAACCGTCCGGCTTCTTTCGGTACATCATCGGCAGGGAAAGGGCCCAGTCGACAAAGCTATCCACGGTAACGGTTCCGCTGATCGTACACGGCGTAATTCGGGCGCGGGCTGGATCGACCCGACCCCAGTATTGCATGCGACGTGAGAGAGCCCCGCACGGCCGGCCCCCTTCCAGGGGAGAGTTGACGAACAATGCCGAGGCTAATGTGGATACTGCGGCCTGCATGCGTAATTTTTCGGTGAAATCTGCTGGTGAGAAGTAATCGAACGTC
>DASVWA010000437.1:0-2560 GCA_036389855.1 Pseudonocardiaceae bacterium | reverse complement strand
CGCCAGGCTTCTGATCGTGGGATGCCGGTAGATGTCCCGCATCGACACCGCCGGCAGGTCCGCCCGCTTCCTGACCCGGGCACAGAATCGGGCCATCACCATCGAGTCCGCACCCAGGTCATCGAAGAAGTGGCTATCGACCGACACCCGCTCGACACCTACGATGCTGGCCAGCACCTCGGCGAGGTTGCGCTCGGTGCCGGTCGTCGGGTCGGCGTACCTGCCCTGAGCGGTGGACAATTCAGCCAGTGGGCTCATCACGTACTCCTTAGCCATACCCGTTGACCGTGTCGGATGCCACGGGTCAGGCTGACCGGGAACCGGCGGCCAGCTCGTCGGTGCTGAGCACGTCCTCGCCGTAAAGATCGTGCAGCCAGTTGGTCTGGTAGATGGTGTCGAGGTAGCGCTCGCCGAGGTCGGGGGCGATGGCCACCGCGGTGAGCTCATGCGCGTCGTGCAGGGCCAACCAGTCCGTCGCGCCGCTGACCACCGTGCCGGTGGAGCCGCCGAACAGGAATCCGCGGCTGGCCAGACGATGGCAGGCACGGATGGTGTCGGCTTCCTCGACATGGACCACGTCGTCCACATAGGCCGTGTCGAGCAGCGACGGACGCACACTCGTGCCCAGGCCGGGAATCATCCGCCGGCCCGGCGCGCCGCCGAAGGTCACCGAGCCGACGCTGTCGACGGCGACGATCCGCACCGGCCGGTGCCACTTCCGGAAATAGCGCGCGCAGCCCATCAAGGTCCCTGTGGTGCCGGCACCGACGAACAGCACGTCCAGTCGCGGGAACTCGCGGGCGATCGTCGGCGCTGTGGTGCGGTAGTGCGCCTTCCAGTTGTTCGGATTGGTGTACTGGTTAAGCCACACATACCGGGGGTCAGAGGCGCACAGCGCGCGGACGTAGTCGATCCGCGCGCCGAGGAAGCCGCCGACGGCAGCCGGCTCGACGATGGTGTGCACCCGGCTGCCCAGCGCCTCCATCAGCCGCCTGGTCGCCAGGTTGCAGCGGGAGTCGGTCACGCACAGGAATCGGTAGCCCTTGCTCGCAGCGATCATGCTCAGCGCCACGCCCAGGTTTCCAGACGAGGACTCGACCAAGACCGCCCCCGGCGTCAGGACTCCGTCTCGCTCGGCGGTCTCGACCATCTCGGTCGCGGCTTTCAGCTTGATCGAGCCGGCGAAGTTGAAACCCTCACACTTCAGGAAAAGCGAATGCCCGAAAATCGACCGAAGGTCAACGAACAGCTCCTCCACGTTGAAGTCCTGCGGCACCGATATCACTGACACGATGACCCCCACTTTTGTCGCCCGCTAAGAAGGAGACTGACCGCGCTTCAAGGGCGTTCAGCGCGCGGGCGGTGACACCGTCACGACCCGATGACCCTGCCGCTGGGCTGCCACCAAGCGTTCGGTGACCGCCCGCAACCGATCATGATTCGCCACCGAAGCGCAGAACGTCCCCACCACAATCGAGGACCGCTCCTCGGCCACCTGAGGACTCTTACTCTGGAGCGTTGTCATGACCCCTCCCTCGAGCTATCGGCGCCGCTTCTACCCGATGCCATCGCCGGCTCGATGAAGAAGCCCAGGCCGGCGATCCCATCGGGTAGCCGGAGATCCATAGCACCTCCTGGCTGGCCCCGTGTGCAGCGTCGGCGCCGGCGCGGTGGCCCACATCGGCGGGATGCCGACCTTGCAACCCAGACCATTGGCCGGCGTCACTCGGTCGGATGACGTAGACCCGCCGGGTCAGCTGCGGGCTGTCACCGTGGTGGGCGGAGGCCGCGGCGAGACGGCCCCATGATCCGTCCTTCGCCAGATCCTCAGCGAGGCCGGCTAGCGATCGGCTGGCCTGGGCCAGCCGCGCTCGACGACCGCACCGAGCGCGAGAAAGCCGCCTTCGCGGCTGGCGCAGGTCCAGCGCTCGGACGCATCGTGGAGCGTCCCGCTCTACGTCGTTGCGCCGATCCGGCACCCGGCTGAGTGACTCCCACCAGAGCCGTCGTGCGTACCCTCCGTTGGCGCGAAGACTAGTCCATGATCGAGGGAATCGAGACTGGCTTGACGTGATGGGAGCCTGCGCTGAAGCTCCACTGCTCCGAGCACCCGAGCGCGGCCGCGGGTCCGGCCCGGGTGCTGATTGTCGACGACGACGCTCGGGTCCGCACCGGCCTGGCCGCGCTGCTGGCCGACGCCGACGGGCTGGTGGTCGCGGGAGCGTGTGGCAACGCGTCGCAGGCCGTCCGGCTGGCGGCCCAACTGGTGCCCGATGTCGTGCTGCTCGACCTGTTGCTTCCCGAGGCGGAGGATGGTCTCACGCTGCTGCGTCACCTCTGCGGCCGTGGGCTGGCCGTGGTCGCCCTCAGCGTTCGTGGCGGGCTGCGCGTTCCGGCTCTGCACGCCGGTGCCGCGGCGTTCTTGGAGAAGGGTTGCGAGCCGGACGCCATCGTCGCCGCCCTGCGTGACAGCGCCACCGTTTCGACGCGGCCTTGCCGGCCGTAACGCTGCGCTGGGTGGCGCCGAGTCACCGGCAGCTAAGCCGTGCCCAGTTCCTCG
>DASVWA010000436.1:0-3713 GCA_036389855.1 Pseudonocardiaceae bacterium | reverse complement strand
GGCCACCTGGTGACCGACCTACCTGGTGGCATCGCAACTTTCCGCCTAGAAGCGGTGCCGCCATCAAATGAGCACCCGCGTAACTGACCCGCTCGCCCGTGCGGCCGACATACGTGATCGATCGACTGGGCGACCTGGTTGGCGCAGATGCCATGAGACGAAGGCCTGGATATAGTGCCGCCGGATGCATCCTCGAGCCGGGATACCAACCTTCAGTTGATCCGATCGGTTGTCGCCGATGCAGTGGTCTGGTTGAGGTGAAGCAGATGCCTGGTCTCCGCCGGACTGGCTGGGTAACGATCGTAATCTGCGCAGAGATCGGCTAGCCGGGCCACCAGCTCTGCGTTGGACTGGGCCAGCCGTCCCTTCTCGTAGTAGATGTTGTCTTCTAAACCGGTGCGGACGTGTCCGCCGCGGCTGAGTGCCCACCGGTTGGCCTCTAGCTGGAACCGACCGATCGCGGCGCAGGTCCACGTCGCGTCCGGGATCAGTTCCCGCAGCTCCGACAGGAAGAAGTCGAGAATCGACTCCTTGGGCGGCAAGGTGTTCTTGATGCCCATGACGAGCTGGACGTGCGGCGGCGGCGCGAGCAGCCCTCGCTTGAGTAGGTCAACGCAGCTGTAGAGCATCGCAAAATCGAAGATCTCGATCTCTGGCTTGATGCCGAGATTCAGCATCCGCGCGGCCTGCTGCTCAACAACCTGCGGCGGGTTCTCATACACCGAGGTTGCGAAGTTGATCGAGCCGGTGGACAGCGAGGCCATCTCCGGCCGGAGTTCCAGGCACGAGAACCGTTCGTCCGGGCTGCGACCGCGGCCTCCAGTGGACAACTGCACGATCGTGTCCGGGCGCTCATGTTTGATCCCGTCATGGACGGTCCGGTACCGGTCCACATCCGAGCTCGGACGCTGTTGGTCGTCACGTACGTGCACATGCACGATGGTCGCGCCGGCATCGACGGCCTCGACCGCGGAGGCCACTTGCTCCTCGGGTGTCACGGGCACGGCGGGGTTGTCCGCCTTCGTCGGAATGGACCCTGTGATAGCAACAGTAATGGCCGCAGGCGTGGCCATTGCGCCTCCTCATCCTTTTGCATCTAGCATTGCGCAGCTGTGACCCGGGGGCCACGGTGACAGCACCTTGTCGCCGTACATCTCGCCGAGCGTGTTGGCGATAAGCTTGATGCGTACGCCATGGGGTGGAGGAAGTACACCGACACCGCGCTGTGATTTTTCTTCTCCGAACTCATGATGCCGGTGCTGGCGCTCATCCACTGCGCCACCCCGTGGTAGATGGCTCCCAGGACGGCGGAGACCTCGAACTCAGGCGGTCCTATCGCTGACGAGTACGCGGCAGGTTTGGGAGAGCTGAGTGACCGCAGGAGCCGGATTGCAGCGCCCATACCGGTGGCGGGACGGCACATCATTGGCCGCCGTTGCGTTCCTTCACGGCGCCGGGGCCGATGAGTACAACGGGGTCGTGACCCGCCGCGCTGCTGAATGCCTGGTCTGGCTCAACCGGCGCTGCCTTCCGTTGTGGAACAGGTTGTAGCCAGTGGATTTCGTATACGACGTACCTGCCTCCAGGGTCGTTTTCGGCACTGGCCGGATACGGCAGGTGCCCGATGAGGTCCAGCGGCTCGGGGCCGAGCGGGTCGTACTCATCGCCGGTGGCCAGCAGAAGAAGTACGCCGATGGGCTGGCGGCCGCGCTCGGGCCTCGCTTGGTTGACCGCATCGGTGAGGTCGTCATGCACGTCCCGGCGGCCCTAGCCACAGCCGCATCCGAGCGGACCGAGCAATCCCGCGCGGATCTGATGGTCTGCCTGGGCGGGGGCTCGGCGATCGGGCTAGCCAAGGCCGTAGCGCTGCGAACCGGGTTGCCCATCCTCGCGGTCCCCACCACCTACGCCGGCAGCGAGATGACGCCAATCTGGGGACTGACTGACGGCGGTCGCAAGACCACCGGCCGCGACCGCACCGTGTTGCCCGCAACAGTGGTGTACGACCCTGCGCTCACCACGTCGTTACCGACCGACATCTCCGCCGCGAGCGGGATGAACGCTCTAGCGCACCTCGTCGAGGGCCTGTACGCACCCGACGCCTCACCGGTCACAGCCGTGCTCGCCGAGGAAGGGATCCGCGCCCTGGCCGACGCACTGCCCCGGGTGGTTGTTGCACCTCGGGATCTCGACGCCCGTACCTACGCCCTCTACGGCGCGTGGTTGGCTGGCTGTGTGCTAGGAACCGCCGGAATGGGCCTGCACCACAAGATCTGTCATGTGCTCGGCGGGGCCTACGACCTGCCGCACGCTGGCACGCATTCCGCGGTGCTGCCATTCGTCACCGCCTACAACGCTCCTGCGGCGCCAGCGGCGATGGTCCGCGCAGCCCGTGCGCTCGGCGCCCAGGATCCGGCCCGTGCGCTGTGGGAACTGGCCCGGCGGATCGGGGCGCCGACATCGCTCGCGCAGGTCGGCTTGGATCCCGACCGAATTCAGGAGGCCGCCCGGCTGATCGTCGAGAATCCCCCGCCCAATCCCCGCCCGGTCGACCGAGCGGCCGTACATGAGCTGCTTCGCGCTGCACACGCCGGCATGCCCCCCGGGACTTGAGGCGACATTGTGTGTGAAGTTCCCGCCCGCCCAGCAGGGCCAGGAAGTTCTACGATCAGCTCGGTTTCGCCGCCAGCGAGCCCGCCGATGCTGGGCCGGACGGCACACCGCGCCAGTGGTGCCGGCGGCGTCTCAATAGTCGATCAATAACACGCCAGGCCGATTTCCCAGGACGGCTATTGTCCAGGTCTGGCTCCGGCACTGAACCGAGGGTCACGAAGTACGGCTGCCCTACTAATCAAGGTCGAATAGTCGGGAGCCGTCAGGAGCCCACCTGTTGATCTCTGCCGCGCTGGAGGGCCCACCGCCGGCGAACTCGCGGACCTGTTCGCCGTCCGCCGCTGCACCGCGTACCGCTCCATTGAGCGCGATGACAGATGAGTACGCGGCTGATCACGACGTCCAGGCCAGAGCATCCTCCACGGCGCTGGTCTCAACCACCTCGATCTCTTGCCCGTCGACAACGAGAACATGGCGTCGGTCCGCTGGGATCGCGCGCACGCGCTCGCGGATCGCAGCTACGGCTGCCGACGCTGCCCGGTCCAGTTCATTGCGGAGGACTAGCTCTGCTGCCGCCTTGGCAGCCGCGTGACGATCAGCGACAACCCAGAGCTGATGATCAGGTCTCGACAACCTACGGTTGTCGGGTGACGAATCCAACCCTCATGGCAAGTTCAGCCCAGCTGAGCGACCTGATCGCGGCCATCAAGAAGGCCCGCTCTGACCCACTCGACCAGCTCTCCGATGCGGTCACCGCCGCAGATCATCTCGGTGAAGTCGCTGACCATCTGATCGGCCATTTCGTCGACCAAGCACGGCGCTCCGGCGCGTCCTGGACCGACATCGGCAGGAGCATGGGGGTCACCAAGCAGGCAGTTTCGCAAGCGCTTCGTTCCTAAAGGCCCCGGCGATCAATCAGACCTTGATCTCAACCAGGGATTCAGCCGGTTCACCGAGCGGGCCAGGAACGTCGTGATGGCGGCACAGAACGAAGCCCATGCGGCCAACAACGACGAGATCCGCCCCGAACACCTCGTGCTTGGACTCCTGACCGAGCCCGACGCCCTCGGCGCACAAGCGATCATCGCGCAAGGCGTCTC
>DASVWA010000435.1:0-2101 GCA_036389855.1 Pseudonocardiaceae bacterium | reverse complement strand
GTAATGCACGCAGATCATTAGTGCTGATATTGACTGCACCGCTCTCGATCCGAATCAACTTCGACTGGGACCAGTCCATGGCTGCCGCGACGTCACGTTGGGTCTTGCCCGCAGCCTCGCGAGCGTTACGCAGCTCATACCGGAGCCTACGGCGGTGGATGGTAGGGTCGGGTCCTTCGAGCATTGGGTGTCCCCCTCCTCATCCCGTCCAAGGGACTCACCGCCTCGCTTACGAAGCCGGCACATGGCTAGCTGGCAACTAGCGAGTGCAAGGAGGATACCTCCTACTTTTTCCGCGTGACGCTGGGTTCGTCTAGGCCGCGTACAACGCCAAGCTCGGCGAAGCGCCGCCGCAAGCTCGCGCGAGTAGATGCACCTGGTTACCCTTGATTGGCCGGTTCTAGAACCACTGCTGGCTGCCGCGCGGTCTGTCCTGACACCGCCGCCGCTGAGCGGCCAGTCTCGAGTCCGTATACGCGGTGCGATCGGATCTACGCCAACCCAACACCTCGCATCGATCATGGCTGTGGTGTTGGCGGCACCACAGCGACTCGGGCTACGCTAACCCTCCTAGCCCTGTTCCTTGGGGTGTTGGTAAGAACGGCGTCATGAGCCGCCAACGCGACTATTCCTGCTGGTCTCAATGCTGATTGTTCGCGGGGCGGGAGCTTGGCCTGGAGCATCAAAGTGCTCGGTCGGCGGCGCGCTGACCAGGTGATATGCCACTGATTGCGGGCTCCTAGCAGCTCCGGCACCTGGACATGCGGTGCTCCACCTAGCCCCCTGGCTCTGGCCCGGTTGGGCAAGCCTGTGCCGCAAGGGAGGACCAGGCGAGGGTTTTGGCCCAGGGCTCCGGCAAAGTCGTCCACTGTGGCGTGTCTGCGGCTTGACACGCCGGTGATGAGGTAAGAGCGGTGCGGTCACGGCACCGCTGGTGATCATGACGGTTCCTACGCCAGCACGATCACCGGAGCGACTGCCGTGTCCGCCTGTCCATCTTTGCCGATCTCTCCGTTGTCGCTGCCCACCCCGGGCGGGCGTTGGCCGGTTTTGATCCGGTGCCGGTTGATCTGCTTGCCGCGTTGGGCTCGGTCGAGGATCCTCGGGCGCGCCGCGGGGTGCGGCACGGGTTCACCGCGATCGCGGAATGGGCTCATGACCTGACCCCTGCGGTGCGCCTGCGGTTTGGTCTTGGCCCGGATGGCGCCGAGCGAGTCGACGATCCGCCGCACGTTGCAGGCCGTCGATGCCGAGGCCTCGACGGGGCCGTCTCGGTCTGGCTGCTGAGTCGGTCGGCCCCTTCGGCCGCGGCGTTGCGGGTGATCGCCATCGACGGCAAGAGCGCTCGCGGGGCACGCCGAGCCGATGGCCGCGCGGTGCATCTGCTCGCGGCGTTCGACCAGGCCAGCGGCATTGTCCTGGGTCAGACCGTGGTGGACGGCAAGACCAATGAGATCAACGCCTTCGCGCCATTGCTGGACCGCATCGACATCACTGGCACGATCATCATCGCCGATGCGCTGCACACCCAGCACCGCCACGCCGCCTACCTGCGCGGCCGCGGCGCGCACTACGTGCTCACCGCCAAGCGCAACCAGTCCGCCTGCACCGTCGGCTCGCGACCCTGCCGTGGGGGCCGCGTGGAACTCCCCGAAGTCGACCTCCGCCTCCGCTCCCGGCAAGTGGGATCGCCGGTGGAAACCACGCGCCCGACCCGCGCCACGACCAACCCGGACCCATCCCGCCGGGTCAACGCCAAATGCTGATCCACCACATCTCCGTTCTGGGCGATCAACACCCCGGAACGCACCCTCGCCCCGGCACCCGCCCAGACCCCTGCAGGACGCGCCAGTAGTGCGGTCAACATGTCGCGACGTCGTCTTCGCCGAGAACCACTCCCAAATCCGCACCGGGACTGGTCCCGTCGTCATGCCCACTCTGCGCAACCTCGCCGTCAGCCTGCACCGACTCACCGGCGCAACCAACATCGCCGCCGCTTGCCGCCACATCAGCAGCCACCCCAACCGGGTCCTACCCCTACTCACATAACGGGCAGATCAACTTTGCCGACGCTCTGGGTTTTGGCCCGGCAGACGGTGGA
>DASVWA010000434.1:0-4812 GCA_036389855.1 Pseudonocardiaceae bacterium | reverse complement strand
CACGTAATCGCAAGTCCTTGCCGCTCCTGCGTCACAGTCCCCAAACCTTCTCCGACCAGCATCATTACAGGCACCCAGCCGCACTTCTACCGGCCTTCGTGAGCGCCGATGCCGGGTAACAATATCGGTGGGCTCAAGCGGATCTTCGCCGACAAGGAGTTGGAGATCGACGCGCTGCGGGAGATCGCGGGGAGGAAGGCCTGCGCGTGGCCGTCAAGCGGTGCAAGCGCCAGCGCCCGGATCAGGCATGGGCGCGGGCCTACCAGCTCGGCGCCACCGCTGCCAGGGGCACAGCGCTGATCGCTCATGCTCAGCGGAGCCGTTGGAGACTGCGCATCAGCGTAGCCGGGCCTTCGACCGTCCATGCTTTGCGCAGCCAGGATCTGACATCCTGCGACGAAGACGCGCTCTCATGCCGCTGACCGTGCGCGGGTGTCAGCGCAAGCTGTGTCGAGCGGCCGTCAGCGGTACCCCACTGGAAGATCCGGTGCCGGTGGGCAATGACGGCACTGCATGAAGAAGACGACTCTTCGCTTAAGACACAACTATCGGGTGATCCGCCTAGATCATTCACGCTGATCCGTAGCTCCGTGATCGTCTCAGTTGCGAATCATTTTGTGGTGGGAAGGCGGCCGTGGTCATGGCGAGGTGCCCGAAAGTGCTGGGGTGGGCGCCGGTTCCATGGTCGGCCGGTGCTGCGGGGTGGTCGGGACGGGTGGGGGTCGGGTCAAGCCGGGTGCAGGGCGTGAAGGCGGTCCCAGGCGGTGGCCAGGTCGCCGGACCATGCCCAGCCGGGTGGGAGCTTCAGGATTCGTCGTCTGGCGTGGGTGACCAGGCGGGCCGGGGCGGACAGGATCGGAGAAGCGCAGCGTCTTGGTGGAGGCTTTGGCCAGGTCGCCGTCCAGTTCGATGTGGCGCAGCCAGGCGTCAGCGAGGTGGCCAGGGCGGCTAGCTGCAGCCAGGCGGCGTTGCGGCTGTAGTCGATCGAGGGCAGGTTGCGGGCGCCGCAGGCCTTGAACTGCTTCATCCGGTCTTCGACGTGGGCCTGGGTGCGGTGCCGAGTGTCAAGGAACTGGACCTGCCCGCCGGGGGTGTTGGTGACGAATGCGCCGTACTCCCAGTCCGGGTGCTCACCGATCTTGGCCGGCTTGTTCGCCGGCCGCGGGGTGCGCCGGGCGATCAGCCGCATGCACCTCGGCCAGGTCGCCAGCCGGTCGGCGCCCGGACCGTGCCGCATGATCCCGGTCAGGTCGGCCACCTGCGCGGCGGGGTCGAGGGCGCCGTCGGCGTGCACCGCGGCACCCCAGTCGCTGTGGCGCAGTTGCTCGATCCCGGCCACGGTCGGTTCGTCGACCGGCCAGCCGATGGTGTACTCCACCCGGCGGCCGCGATTGCCGTGCGCCGCAGCGGTGTTCAACGAGGTGAGGTAGTCGATGACGTCATGGGAGGCGCCCGCGCCGTCGATGCTGACCAGCACGTCGGTGCGCCACGGGGCGGGGATCTGGATCAATGCCGCCTTCAGGACCGCGAGGTGATCGGTGGCGGTGAACGAGCCGGCATTGCCCGGGCGCTGCATCACCGCCAACGCGTCCTCGATGTTGGTGGCCCAGCTGGTCAATGGATGAAAGCCGAATCCGCCCTTGTAGTGGCCTGCCGCCTGGGCCTTGGGGCTGGCGGCCTCGATCAAGGTGGCGTCTAGCCGGACCACCAGCACCGGCCGCGGCCTCCCACCGGGCTCGGTGGCGGGTCGGGTCAGGTCTTTGCCGGCGACCTGCACCGCGGGCAGCTGCCCGTGCCGGGCCACGATCACCTCCCACGCCGTGGCCCGCGCCGCTGCGGTGCCCGGGCCAGCCGCCGCCCGGGCAGCTCGTCGCCGCCGAGTCGCTCGGCCAACTCGTCCAACACCCGCAACATCGTGCTATCCGAGGCCCCACCCCCGAGACCGAAGATCTCCTCTTGCGCGGTCATCACCTCGACGTCCGACAGGCACGTCGCCCCGGCCGCCAACGCGCACGTCGCATCCACCAGCGCCCGACCCCGATGCCGGACCGGGAAGAACCCCGCCCGCGCCACCACCTCGGCCAGGCCAGTCGTCAAGCCGAGCCGGTCGGCCAACAACCGCGGCAGCACCACCCCGCCTGAGCTACCGTCCCGGTCCCACCGACCTCGACCTTAAGTCTCTGCGACCATCCCAGCGCGGGATCGCCGACGAGTCGCCGGGTCCTTGTAGCCTTCACCTGAAAGGTGTCCCTTCCTGCGGTTCATGCAGATCTCGACAATCCGCTTCTCCCAGGTCAAGGACACCTTTCCTCGGTCCGACACCCCAACAACCCGTGATCAAAAGCCGATGTGAATACCCGAGGTTCGTGTCCACGCGGACCGAGCCTGCGGCGAGGTCTGTGATCGCTCGATGCGAGGGTGGCGAGCAAGGCACGCCTTCGTGGACCCTCCCGCCCTCGCGGCCGGAGCGTGTCTCGCGCGGGTCGGCTCTGGCGCACGTGATCACCGCAACGTTCTCTTCCAATGAGGGCATTGTGACGGCCTGAGAGCTGCATGCCGGTTGGCAACAGTCCCACCTGGGGTAGGCGCGTCGGATGCTCCACCTGATGGGTGGCTCTTTTCTGTGCACCCATCGGCGCTGATCGAGCCGCTCCGCTGCTACCCGCGTCACCCCTTGGTCACGCCATAGCTGGCTCTGTCTGGATGACCGGAGTCAGGGATCCGGAGGCGCTACGCGCCGTGACGGGACTGTGGAGCTCGGGACAATGACGGGGCTCGCGGCTTGACAGCCCTGGTTGCGGGTGTTAAAAAATGCGCCGACAACAACAGTGAACAGTCCAGCAGGCGCTCGCACAAGGCAGCGCAAGGGGCAGGTGCACAAGGGAACACGGGAGGTTGAGGAACGGTCGAGATGGGAGGTGGTCGCCGCGACGTTTTGGCGTACATCGGAATCAAGGCAAGTTCATTCCCTCAAAGGGGCTCGGCCACCCACCCGGCCGGGCCCCTTTCTGTGTACCCGTCGGCATTGACCGAGCCGTGGTGCTCGGTTTCGGGATGATCTGGACTGACGGGGTGGCTGTCATGAGACGGGCTGTTGCGTTACGCGAAGCCAGGCAAAAGAGATCGTTGATTTGGGTTGGTTAGATCGTCAGGGTCAGCTCGTCGAAGGCATCCAGGACCCGTAGGTTTACTACTTTTTCGATCCCGATTTCATAGTGTCCGCGGCGGATGTTCGCACGAATGCATGCCCAGTGATGACAACTGTGGCTCCGCGGTCGGTCTGCGCCCGCGCATCGGGTGCAGGCGCCGTTTGAGCTGTCCGTGGCCGGTCTGCATCTGGTTGTTGGCGTACTGCTCGGTGTGGTGGCAGGTGGGTGGCCAGCTCATCGAGACACGTGGGTAGACCGCCGCTTTGTCAGCGGTGACCTCCACCGGGGAGACCTTGGTGGTGTTCATGGCGCGAGTGAACAAGCACCGTGCCGCTGCGGTGTCCCGCCGTTGTGAGAGGTAGACGTCGATGACCGGCACTGTTGCATGCGGCGGAGGGCGTCCTCGCCTCGCACCAAAGTGGGGTGAAAGACCCCTCAGGCACCTTGGAGAACCGTACAACCGGGCATCCGAACGCCTGCTGCGTGGCTGCTGGGTGAGCAGGTGGGCCAGGTCGGGCGGGTCGATCGCTTAAGGCACCAGTGCCCGCGGACGAGCTCGCAAGGTGACAGTAGGGTGCGCCACGAAAGAGGGCTGTCTGGCAACGGGCCGAGCGCAGTCTGTACAGGCTGGAAGGGGAGCATCATGGCGACGGGGACAGTGAAGTGGTTCAACGCGGAAAAGGGGTTTGGCTTCATCGAACAGGAGGGTGGAGGCCCGGACGTCTTCGCCCACTACTCGAACATCGCTTCCCAGGGATATCGGGAACTGCGGGAGGGTCAGAAGGTCTCCTTCGACGTCACTCAGGGTCAGAAGGGTCCACAGGCCGAGAACATCGTTCCGGCCTGATCGTCGGAACACACTAAATCCTACGCCCTGCTCAGCAGGGCGTAGGATTCAGTGCAGCGACGAGCTTGACTGCCAGGCGCTGTTGATTTAAAAAACGCTTGGTGAGTCAATCCACAACTCACCCGACGTACCGCACAACGCCGCGTGCAACAAACGGCGGTGCGTAGGGTGCTTCGCATGGACTGTCTGACAGGGATCTGCGCCAGGGGCACTGCCCTACGCGTCCACCGGAGTAGTCACCGCTACTGGCGGGTGAGGGCCGGAAACGCGCCCGCCGCAGGTGGCGCGCGCAATAAACCTCCTACGACTCGCAGCCCACCCCATCGTCGCTGCCATCGAGGCCGTAAATGTCCTCGCCTACGACGTTGACGGGTCCCCGCACGTATGCGGGTCCATTACCGCTTCCGCCTTTGCAGTCGACGTCGCTGGCGATCGGCACGCAGGCACCCGAGTAGTTCGGGTGGCACTGTTGCATTAAGCGATCGACCCACCCAACCTGGTCCATCTACTCACCCAGAAGCCACGCAGCAGGCGTTCGGATGTCCGGTTTGTTACGGTTCTCCAAGGGCCTGAGGGGCCTCCCACCCCACATTGGTGCGAGGCGAGGACGCCCTTCGCCTCAATGCAACAGTGCCGATCGAGGACATCGCCGGGCAGGTCCGCGCACGGTGGGGTGTGCGGACCGGCCCCATTGCCAACGTCGTCGAACTGCTCGAGGCGCATGGCGTAGCCGTGATCCGACTCCCACTGGACAGCGCAGACGTGGACGCGTTTTCCCTACCCTTCGCCGACCATCCCGTTGTTGTCCTTGGTAGC
>DASVWA010000433.1:0-1897 GCA_036389855.1 Pseudonocardiaceae bacterium | reverse complement strand
CAGCTGTTGGCGACCCTGGCGGGTCAACGCCTGCCCCGCCCACCACGTGACGACCGTGAATCCCACCGATATCGCGGCGCTGGGGTGGACGGACACCACGCCCGCGCATGCCGCCCCGACGGCTATCGCCGACGTGCGGGACAGGTAAGGCAACATCAGCACACCGGCGGCCACGCCCGGGGCCAGTGTGAGAGTGACGCTGTTGGCCAGGATGCCGCCGTCGTGCATCAGATGGAAGGTTGGCCGGTACAGCCCCGACGCCACCAGCGCCGCGACACCCGCCGCGAGCATCGCTGCCGAGCGCGTTAGCCGTAACTGGCGAGCCGCGACCACAGTCAGGGCCGCCGCTGACAGTGACAGGGCCACCGCCAGCATCACCACGGTGACGGCATTGAGCGCCGGCACCGTGCCACCGGTGAGGTTGCCGGTCACCGCCGCCAGCAGATGCAGCCCCGAAGGGTAGAACGTTACCGGCGCGCCGGTCAGGACATCGGCTGGCAGCAACTGCCACGGAGCCGCATGGCCGCTGCGCTGGATGTACGCCGCCAGTACGGCATGGATGACCATGTCGTGCTCCTGGGGGACGGTCGCCAGCGGGCCTATCCCCCGCAACCAGGGATAGGCACTGGCGGCGATGCCGCCAGCCACCAGCATCGCACCGACCACCTGCACCATCCGCCCGGTGGCGGGCCGTTCGGATCCGGCGTGGCGTCCCCGCGCCGAGCGCCGGCGCACCTGCAGCCCTGCTGCTACCGCGAGCATCACCGCTGTGACGGCCGCTAGCGGCGTGGCGCCGAACGCCACCCCGAGGATCGCGGTCCCGATCCCGATCACCACGGCCACGCCCACCGACACCGCAGGCGCGAGACCCATCAGCAACACGCCGGACCGCACACCCAACGCCGCCATCAACGCCAGCCCTGGCAGGTAGCAGACCAGCAGCGCTACCAGCAGGATCAGTCCGTCGGGCACCGCGGCACGGTAGCCGGTCACTCATCGCCGGCGCGGGTCAGGTAGAGCCTGAAAAGGATCCCGTACCGTTGCGCCGTGCTCCAGACGGCTCAGCTGCGGTCGCGGCTGCCGGATGTCGTACCGGTCGGCAGCGGGCTAGCCGTGCTCGGTATCTCCGCGTATGCCTTCCTTGCCCTCGCCGGTCACGCGCTGGCGCCTCGCGAGTACGCCGCGGTGGCGTCGCTGTACCTGCTCATCGCGGTGGTGGGACCTGGCGTCTTCGTGGCCGTCGAGCAGGAGACCAGCCGGGAGCTCAGCAGCCGGATCGCCACCGACCGTCCAACCCAGCCCGTGGTGCGGTCGGCCGCGGTGATCAGCGCAGTGCTCGCGGCCGCGGTGACCGTCCTGCTGCTCGCGCTGTCCCCGCTGCTGGTGCACCGTGTGTTCGGTGGAGCGTGGTCGCTGCTGGTCGCGGCGTTCGTCGCCGTCGTTGGTGCCGCGTCGGTGTACGTCGTGCGGGGCCTGTTCAGCGGGCAGCGCCGGTACGGCTGGTACGGGACCAGCCTCGCGGCCGAGGGGCTGGTCCGGCTGGTTGGGTCGGTGGTCGTGGTCTGGGTAGGTATCGCTGGTAGCGGCAGTGGTACGGCGGCCTTCGGGTTCGCGTTCGCGCTTGGGACGCTGCTGGCCACCGCGGCGACGGTAGCCGGCTCGCGCCCGGGCACTGCCGGGCCGCCTCTCGGACCTGCGCTGCACCCTCCTGCCGGCCCGCCTGTGGGCCTGCGACGGATGACGCGGGGCGTCGCGTTTCTTGCGGGTGCCTCGGCGCTGACCCTGCTCCTGGCCAACATCGCCCCGGTAGTGCTGACCTCGCGTCTCACTGACGATCCCCACACAGCGGCCAGCTTCGTCTCGCTGTTCGTGCTGGCCAGGATTCCGCTGTTCCTGT
>DASVWA010000432.1:0-15916 GCA_036389855.1 Pseudonocardiaceae bacterium | reverse complement strand
GAGCAGATGTTGACCTGGCCCGACGGGCAGGGGCCGAACATGATTCTGGATGACGGCGGAGACGCGACCCTGCTGGTGCACAAAGGGGTTGCCTACGAGAAGGCCGGCGTCGTACCTGCCCCGGACGAGGAAGCTGATTCGGATGAGTGGAAGGTGTTCCTTGAGGTGTTGCGGGCCTCGTTGACCGCGGCGCCCGGAAAGTGGACGGCGATCGGGGAAGGCATCCGCGGGGTGACCGAGGAGACCACCACCGGCGTGCACCGCTTGTACCAGTTGGCTGCGGCGGGGGAATTGCTGTTCCCGGCGATCAACGTCAACGATTCGGTCACGAAGTCGAAGTTCGACAACAAGTATGGGTGCCGGCATTCGCTGGTGGACGGCATCAATCGGGCGGTCGACGTGCTGATCGCCGGAAAGTTGTGCGTAATCTGTGGATACGGAGATGTCGGTAAGGGGTGTGCGGAGTCGCTGCGGGGCCAGGGTGCCCGGGTGGTGGTAGCCGAGGTGGATCCCATCTGTGCGCTGCAGGCCATGATGGATGGTTTCACCGTTGACACCCTAGAAAACGTCGTCGATCGCGCGGACATCATCATCACCGCCACCGGGAACAAGGACATCGTGACGGTTGACCACATGTCGCGGATGAAGCACCAGGCGATCCTGGGCAATATCGGGCACTTCGACAACGAGATCGACATGGCCGGCTTGGAGCGGCGGTCGGGTGCCCGTCGATTGGTGATCAAACCTCAGGTCGACGAATGGACGTTCTCAGACGGACATTCAATCATCGTGTTGTCCGAGGGTCGATTGCTGAACCTAGGTAACGCTACCGGGCACCCGAGTTTTGTGATGTCGAACTCGTTTTCCAACCAGGTGATCGCGCAGATCGAGTTGTTCACCAAGCACCAGGAGTACGACCGGGAGGTCTATACCCTGCCCAAGGTGCTGGATGAGAAGGTCGCCCGGATCCACGTCGAGGCCTTGGGTGGCGAGCTCACCAAGCTGACCAAGGAGCAGGCCGAATACATCGGCGTGGACGTCGAGGGCCCCTACAAACCACCGCACTACCGCTACTGACCTACTCGTGAGTGGCATTGAGTGCTCTAACACTGTTACGCACTCACGACCTTCGGAGGAGCACGATGGCCTTTCCCAGCGATCTTGAGATCGCCCGCGGTGCCACCCTCACCCCGCTAGCGGAGGTTGGCGCCGCGATGGGGTTGGGTCCGCACCTGCTCGAGCCATATGGCGAGCACGTCATGAAGGTCAAGCCGGCCGCCATCGAGGAGCTGGCTGGGGCTGCCCGGGCGAAGTATGTGGTCGTCACGGCTGTCACGCCGACCCCGCTCGGCGAGGGCAAGACGACCACCACGGTGGGGCTGGGCCAGGGCTTTGCGCACATCGGCAAGCGGGCCACGGTGGCGATCCGTCAACCCTCGATGGGCCCCACCTTCGGGATCAAAGGCGGGGCGGCTGGCGGTGGTTACAGCCAGGTCGTGCCGATGGAGACCCTGAATCTGCACCTGACCGGAGACATGCACGCCGTGACCGCAGCGCATAACCTGCTTGCTGCGCTGATCGACAATCAGCTGCACCAGCGCGACGGCGCCGATCTGGACCCGCACAGCATCACCTGGAACCGGGTGCTCGACGTCAACGACAGGGCCTTGCGCAACATCGTGGTCGGACTTGGTACCCGGGCCGACGGCAATCCCCGGCAGAGCGGGTTCGACATCACCGCAGCCAGCGAGGTGATGGCGGTGCTCGCGCTGTCCACGTCGTTGCAGGACATGCGGTCTCGGCTGGGTCGGATCGTGGTGGGCCAGACGTATGACGGCAAGCCGGTGACTGCGGATGATCTGCACGCTGCCGGGGCGATGACCGTCATCATGCGTGAGGCGATCAAGCCGAACCTGTTGCAGACGCTGGAAGGCACGCCGGTGCTGGTGCACGCCGGACCCTTCGGCAACATCGCGCACGGCAACTCGTCGGTGATCGCCGACCTGATCGGCATCCACTGCGGGGACTACCTGGTCACCGAGGCCGGCTTCGGGGCCGATATGGGCGCCGAGCGCTTCTTCAACATCAAATGCCGCGCATCGGGGCTGCGGCCGGACGCGGCTGTGCTGGTGGCCACGGTGCGTGCACTGAAGACACACTCCGGCCGGTACAAGGTCGGGGCAGGCCGTCCACTTCCCGAAGACATGCTGGCGGAGAACCCGGACGACGTGCACGCCGGCGCGGCCAACCTTCGCAAGCAGATCGAGAACGTGCGGATCCACGGAGTGTCACCGGTGGTGGCGATCAACGCCTTCCCGACCGATCATCCGTCGGAGCACGCGGCCATCCGCGAGATCGCCGAGAGCGTGGGTGCCCGTTCCGCGCTGTGCACGCACTTCGCCGAGGGCGGCAAGGGAGCCGCCGAACTTGCCGCAGCAGTCGCCGAGACCGCCGAGGAGCCGTCCGAGTTCGCCTTCCTGTATCCCAACGACGCGACGCTGCGGGAGAAGATCCTCACCGTGGCGCTGCGGGTGTACGGGGCGCAAGCGGTCGAGTATGACTTCAAGGCATCCCGGCAGCTGGAAAGCTATGAGCGCAACGGATTCGGAAAGCTGCCGGTGTGCATCGCCAAGACGCACTTGTCGATCTCGTCAGATCCGACGCTCAAGGGCGCGCCGACCGGATGGGTACTGCCGGTACGGGAGGCGCGGGCCTCGGTGGGTGCCGGATTCATCTACCCGATCTGCGGTGATATGCGCACCATGCCGGGCCTGGGCGCCACCCCCGCCGCCACTCGGATTGACATCGATTCCCGCGGCGAGATCGTCGGCCTTTCGTGATCCCCGGTCGAAACGTTCCGCTGCTGGACTGCTCGGTCAATGACCTGCTGGTCCGTTTCGCCGCGAAGCAGCCCGCGCCGGGTGGTGGCGCAGCGGCCGCGTTCACTGCTGCGATGGCCGCGGGACTGCTCGGGATGGCCGCGCGGTTCTCCACCAAGCAACTGGTCGACTCCGCGGGCAGAGCGGCACAGGCCGACCGGCTCCGCAACCAGGTCGCAGCCCTCGCGGAGCAGGATGTCGAGGCCTACCAAGCCGTCCTCGATGCGTTCGCGCTACCCCGTGAGCTCGACCCGGAGGGTCGTCGCGCGCAGATCAGGAGCACCTTGGAGCGGGCCGCCCAGATACCGGCCGAGATTGCCGAGGCGGCCAGTGGGATCGCCATCGCGGCGGTCCAGCTCGCCGAGCGGGGTAACTGCAACCTGCGGGGCGACGCCTTCACGGCGGCTACCCTGGCAGCGGCTGCGGCGCGGTCGGCCGCCGAGCTGGTCCGGCTCAACGTCGAGCTCGGTGATCTCGGTGGTGATCTGGCCGACCAGGCAGCCCGAGTCGCTGATGTCGCCGCCGACGCGGTGGCGGTGCTCAACCGTTCGTGAGGGATGAGATCGAATCATGCCGGCAGACAGTTTCGCGTTCTTCGACACCGCGATGGGCCGATGTGGCATCGCGTGGAGCACTCGCGGCATCCTCGGTGTGCACCTCCCTGAGGTCGACGAGGGCGCCACTCGTGCCAGCATGTTGCGGCGGTATGTGGGGCGATGTTCCGATGTGGACGAGAAGTCGCCACCGCCCACAGTGCAATACGCGATCGACGGCATCGTCTCGCTCCTGCACGGCGAGGCTGATGACTCCTCAAAGGCTGGCGATCTCTCAGCCATCGAGCTCGACATGGACGGCGTCCCACCGTTTTACCGCCGCGTCTACCAGGTCACCCGCACCATTGCCCCCGGCGAGACGATGACCTACGGCGAGGTCGCAGCGCAGCTGGGATCGCCCGGGGCCGCACGGGCGGTGGGCCAAGCCCTGGCTCGCAACCCGTTCGCGATCGTCGTGCCGTGCCATCGGGTGCTCGCCGCCGGTGACAAGCTCGGTGGCTTTTCCGCCAACGGCGGCGCCACCACGAAGCTGCGGCTGCTGTCGATCGAGCGTGCGCACGCCAGCGACGCACCGACGCTCTTCGACACCGATGGCACCTTCGGTCTCACCGCACGCGTCGCGGTTGCGCGCGGATAGCCCAGTCCTTTCCTCACGGTTCAGCACCGTCTCGGCAGCGTCCGGTTGATGCGGATCGCACAGTTGGTAGTCGCACCGGGCGTAGCACCTGCCACCGACCCAGTGCGTGACGGATATCAGTCCGCGTGGATGATCGTGCCGACGTGTTCGCCCTGCAAGGCCTTCGTGATGTTTCCGGGCGTCAGCCCACTGACTATCTGGATCTCCTTCTGGTGCTTGGCATGCGTCATGAGCTCAAGCACCAATGCGTCGATGGGCAGCGTGTCGAGGTCCATGGCCATCAGTTCGGTGACCCCCACCCGCGCGATCAGCTCCGGGGAGCTTCCTTCGGCTGTCGCCGGGTCGCTGGTGAACACGCCATCGACGTCTTTGACGTAAATCATCCGGGCGGCGCCGTAGGCGTCGGCCAGTAGGAACGCGCCAGTATCCGTGCGGTGCGGGGGTATCTTGCCGACCTCGGGTGGCAGCTCGTAAAGACCGTAGGGCGGGAATCCGTTGGACACCGCGGCCCGGCTGGCGCTGAGGTGCACGGCGAGCTGGTGGGCGATCGTCGCATGTGACAAGTAGGACACGCCCTGCTCGGCGAGTAACGCCGCGACAAGGTGCCCGTTCTGCTCAGCCTCGGAGGAGATCAGCGCGGCCAGCGCGCCGGTCGGCAGACCCAGGTCGAGCCCGACGCCGAGCACATGGCGAGCGCGGATGCCTGGCCCGGTGAGGATCAGCATCCGATGCTCGGGCAGCGCTGCGCGCAACTCCTCGACGACCGGCAGCACCGTGTCCCGACCTTTATCCATGATCGAACGGCCGCCGATCACGACGACGTTCAGCCAGGGCAGCAGTCGGATCACCGGGCGGTCGATGGGTCGAATGAGTTCGCGGTCGAGCAGGGTCTGGCGCATCAACGGGGACGGAACGTCCTTGGTCGCGAAGGATGTTTCAGATTGCGAGACGGGGTTCGTCATGACATTCTCCTGGGTCGCGTGTCGGCGCAACGGTGGGCGGCGCTCATGCCGCGGTGATGATCGTGCCAACGTGTTCACCGGCGAGCGCGCGCCTGAGCAGCCCTGGCCGTAGCCCGTTGATGACCTGAACCGATCTCACGTGCCGGGCCCGGCGCATGAGCTCCAGGACCGGGCGCTCGATGATGAGATCCGGCAGGTCTGCGGTGATCAGCTCGTCGACGGTGATCTCCGGGATCAGCTCGGCACTCGGATCGGTCTTCGGATTGGCGGTGTACAGCCCGTCCTCGTCCTTGACGAAGATCATGTGGCGGCAGCCGTAAACTTCCGCGACCAGATAACACCCGGCATCCGTGCGGTACGGCGGAATCACGCCCTCGCCCGGAACGTGTTGCCACATGTCATACGGCGGCATCCCTGAAAAGATGGCGGCGCCGCATTCAGCGAGATACAGCGGGAGTGCACCGAACGCTGAGCCGCCCACCACTGGCACGCCGTGGCGGGCCATGAGATACCCGAGAATCTGGGCGTTCTGGTCGGCGACCGCGGAGCCGACATCAGTCAGCACACCGGTGGGCAGCCCGAGCTCAGCCGCCAGGGAATACAGGTGTCGAGCCCGGGTGCCGGCACCGGTGCCGATGAGGATTTGATGGCTCCGCTTGACGGCCACCAACTCCTCCACCAGCGGATAGACGGCGACCCTGCCGCGATCTACCAGGCTCTGCCCGCCGATTTTGACCACGCTCACCTCAGGCAGGATGGCGTAATCGGCCGTCGTATCGCTTGCCCGCATGAGTTCCGCGTCGTTCACAAGCATTTGTCCCGACTGCGCGGAGGTCACCACGCGAATTCACCGCACAGGCGTAGCCCATGCCAATCCATGGCCCGCGCCAGCGGCATGACTATCCCTATGTGATCTGCGTCACACCACATCGGCGCTTCCCGCGCGGTGTCATCCAGAGTGATACGACGCCACGTCCAGATCCGGCATATCCAGATATTCGAACCAGACACTGGTATCAACCGACACCGACCGCCCGTCGCTCGGGGTGTGACCATGCGCCGAGGCCTCCGCCAGCGGCGGTGAGCCCAAAGTTGCGGGGCTGAGTTAGCAATGCGGCACACGCGATCCGAATTGCGAAATCGATATTTATATTTGTCCCCTCCGTATCATTCGACCAGTTGACTGTGTGTAAGCGATCCTGTGGTCCCAGAACGGAGTGAGCCCTGCGGGGGTGGCAGCGGGAGTACTCAGGTCAGTCGCGGACACAGGTGGACCTCCGACCCAACCCGCCCATCGCCGAAGTCGACTATGCGAGCCGACAGCGTCATCGGCTCGCCGTGCAACTGCTGTCCAGGGCAGCCAACGGGGGGCGCCTGAGTCATGGGTCGGCGGGCTCCCTGATGTCTTCGAGATCACCATCCGCGGCAGCAGGACAGACGTGCGTGGGGTAGACGGCGACCTCGGCGGCTTTCACGACAAACCACACCTCGGTGCCAGTGCGCAGGCCGAGTTCCACGGTGGCGGCCGGTGTGATGTCTGCTGCCATCCCGGCTGTTCCGCGAACCCGGACCAGGGTGCCGTTGGGCTCCAGCGCTGCGACGCGGTCTTGGATCACATTGCGTGGGCTGCCCTTGGGTGGATCGATGTACACGGCCACTGCGGCGGGGGTGAACACAGCGACCGCCGCCGCGCCGAGGATCGTGGACTCGGTCGCACCGGTCAGCTCGGTGCCGTCATCGGTGCGCAACCCGCCAGCCGTCGCACTACCGGATATCAGGTTGAGTCCGGCCAACCGCGCAGCGAATGCGCTACGGGGCTTGGTGAGCACGTCACGTGTTGGCCCCTGTTCCGCCACGCGGCCACCTTCCAGTACCACTATGCGGTCCGCGAGTACCAGCGCGTCGATCACCTGGTGGGTCACGATGATGGCGAGCCGGTCTTGCAGCACCGAGTGCAGCAACGACCGCAACGCGGGGGCGAACTCCACGTCCACTGCCGACAGTGGCTCGTCGAGCAGTAGCAGGTCGGGGTCTGAGGCCAGCGCCCGAGCCAGCGCGATGCGCTGGGCCTGGCCACCGGAAAGCTGGCGAGGGCGCCGTTGGGCGAATTCGACCGCGTCCACCTCGGTGAGGCGGCGCATCGCCGCCGCCCGGGCCGGTTGTTTGCGAGCACCGGCGACGCGTGGACCGAACGCGACGTTGTCGAGCACCGACAGGTGCGGGAACAGCAACGGCTCCTGGGCCAGCAGTCCGACGCGTCTGCGGTGTGGCGCCAGCTGCACCCCTGCGACGGTGTCGGTGAGCACCCGACCGTTCAGAGTTATCCGTCCGGTGTCCGGGCGCAGCAGGCCGGCGATCGCGGCGAGCAGGGTGGATTTGCCCGACCCGTTGCGCCCCAGCACAGCGACCACTTCCCCGGGTCCCGCCCGCACTGCCGCGTCCAGAGCGAAGTCCCCCCGGTGCACCGCGACGTCGACCTGCAATCCCGCGCTCATCTCAAACCCTCTGTCGAGCGGGGTCGGGCTACTGCAATCACCGCGATCGCCACTGCGACCAGCAGCAGCGACAGCGCGATTGCCGCGTCGGCCTCGACCTCGCGCTGCAGGTAGACCTCTAGTGGAAGGGTGCGGGTGACCCCTTGCAGGCTGCCGGCGAAGGCGATGGTGGCTCCGAACTCTCCCAGGCAGCGTGCGAAGCTGAGCACCATGCCTGAGCCTAGACCGGGCAGTACCAGCGGGACGGTGATCCGGCGAAACACCGTCCACGGCGGCGCACCGAGGCTCGCAGCGATCACCTCGTAGCGTTCCCCACCGGTGCGCAACGCTCCTTCCAGGCTCACCACCAGAAACGGCATCGCGACGAAGGTCTGCGCCAGGATCACTGCCGCGGTGGTGAAGGGCAGGCTCAGACCGAACGCCGCGTCCAGGGCATAGCCGGCGAAGCCGGTACGCCCCAGCAGGTACAGCAGTGCCAGGCCGCCGACCACCGGTGGCAACACCAGCGGCAGCAGCACCACCGAGCGCAACAACCGCAGACCGGGCACCGATCCGCGGGCCAGCACCACTGCCAGCGGCCCACCGAGCACGACACACAGCAGCGTGGACACCACCGCGGTGCGCAGCGACAGCTCCAACGCCGCAAGCGCCGAGTCGCTGGTGATCAGCTCGACGAACCGCGGCCAAGGCGCCCGCACCACCAGCCCGATCACCGGCAGCACGATCAACCCGAGAGCCGCGACTGCGGGCACCCACAGCCCACCGGGGAGCCCAGTGCGGAGGGTGTGCGGATCCCTGGTCTGCGTCAAGAAGCAGGGCTGAAGCCGGCGGCGGTCAACTCCCGCTGGCCCTCGGGACCCAAGATGAACGCCACGAATGCCTCCGCGAGTTGGGGATGCGGGGCTCCAACGACCGCGGCGATCGGGTAGACGTTGACCGCGTCCTTTGCCTCCGGGAAGTTGATCTGCTCGACCGTCCCGGCGGCGCTGCGGGCGTCGGTGATGTAGACCAGCCCGGCGTCGGCCTCCTTGGCCTGGACCTTGGCCAGTACCGACCTGACGTCTGGCTCCTCGCTGGCCGGGCTCAGCTCGATGTTGGTGGCCTGTTCGATCTGGGTGGTGGCCGCACCACAGGGCACCTGGGGGGCACAGACCAGCTCAGTGACGTCGGGCTTGGCCAGATCGGCGAACGACTGGATGCCTTTCGGATTGCCCGTGGGGACCACGATGGTCAGCACGTTGGTGGTAAACGGCTTCGATTCGCCGGCCACCTTCCCGGCATCGGCAACCACCTGCATCTGCTTCTCGTTGGCCGAAGCGAACACATCAGCAGGGGCACCGTTAACGATCTGGCTAGCCAGATCCGACGAGGCGCCGAAGCTGAACCGCACGTCAGCGCTGGGATTGGCGGCCTCGAACTCCGGTTCCAACTTGGTGAACACGTCGGTGAGAGAGGCCGCTGCCAGCACCGTGACCGGCTCCCGCTGCGGGGCACCCGGCCCGGTTTGGGCTGAATCACCTGCTCCACAGCCAGTCAGCGCCAGCCCAGCCGCCAGCACTACCGTCACCCATCGCTTCATGCTCGTCCTCCTGGGGTCTCGACCATAACCTCGGTCGACTTCACGACAGCCACTGCCAGTACCCCCGGCACGAGCCCCAGTTCGCGTACTGCCTCGCTGCTCATCAGTGAGACCACCCGATGCGGTCCGCACTGGATCTCTACCTGCGCCATTACCAGGTCGCAGATCACCTCGGTGACCAACCCGACGAAACGGTTGCGCGCCGACCGATCCACCAATGACGGATCAGGCGTGGCGTGCGCCTGGCTCTTGGCAAACGCCGCCAGCTCCGCACCATCTACCGCCTTACGGCCACCGGCATCCCGGACCGCGGTCAGCTGCCCAGAATCCGCCCACCGCCGAACGGTGTCATCGCTTACGCCGAACAGTTCAGCGATCTCCGACATCCGATACTGCGGCACGTTGACGAGAGTACCTCCGCAGCTGCGGAGGCAAAAGGGCGGTCCAAGGCCTAGCTCGCCTCCCTCGAGCTCGGGGTCGGTGGTCGCTCCGCATCGTCTTTGAGGACCTCAAGAAAAGAGGCGGAGCCGGTAAGGATCCGTCAATGCGGAGTACCAGCGTTTTCTATACCGCTTGTGTGGATTCCCGCCGTCGCGCGAACGTCGGCGTTCTCATCTGCCGATGACGGACGTCGGGATGATGACCGCCGACCGGCGCTGTCGCATCAAGGCGAAGGGTGTCCGCGCCATGCGCCAAGGTACAAGGCAGATCACTTAGGTACCTTGGAGAACCGTAACGAACTGGGCATTCCAAGGCCTGCTACGTGGCTTCTGGGTGGCCTCACTTGGGCCGGGCTTCAAGTTGAGGTGTGCCGGCCCTGATCATGGGACACTTTGACGGTTGGCGAGGCGGCGTCGGGGTCTGCACCGCCGTCGCCACCGGGGAAGGAAGTGGGCCGTGGATGTGTGGCGTACAAAGACCATCGAGCAGTCCATAGCGGACACTGAGGAACCCACGCACCAGCTTCGTAAGCGGCTCGGTCCGATCGACCTCACCGTCTTTGGGGTGGGGGTGGTCATCGGTACCGGTATCTTCGTGCTCACCGGCAAGGCAGCGGGGGTCCAGGCCGGCCCGGCTGTCGCGCTTTCGTTTATCTTCGCGGGCATCGCCTGCGCGCTCGCGGCGCTGTGTTATGCGGAGTTCGCCAGCACGGTGCCGGTGGCCGGCTCCGCGTATACCTTCTCCTATGCCAGCCTCGGCGAGCTGGTGGCGTGGACCATCGGCTGGGACCTCATCCTTGAGCTCGCTCTCGGCGCGAGCACGGTGGCGGTTGGCTGGTCGACCTACTTCGCCGACGTGATGAAGCAGGTGGGCATCACGATCCCGGACTGGGTTTATGGCAGTGGGCACAATCTGATCGCCGCGGTGATCGTCCTGATCCTCACCGGCATCATTTGCCTGGGGATCAGGGTGTCCTCGCAAGTGAACATCGTGATCGTCACAATCAAGATCGCCGTCGTGCTGTTCGTCATCGTGGCCGGGCTGTTCTACATCAAGGTCAGCAACTACTCGCCGTTCATCCCGCCGGCCGGCTCCCCGCCCACCGCGGGCGCGGAAAATACACCGTCGCTGCTGCAGGATCTTGGCTTTGCACCCGGTTCCTTCGGTGTCACGGGCATCTTCACCGGCGCCGCGCTGGTGTTCTTCGCGTTCATCGGCTTCGACATCGTCGCGACCGCCGCGGAGGAGACCAAGAACCCGCAGCGGGACATGCCGATCGGCATTCTGGGCTCACTGGGCATCTGCACGGCGCTCTACGTCGCGGTGTCGCTGGTGGTCACCGGGATGGTGAAGTACACCTCGATCAAGGTCGACGCACCGCTGGCGGAGGCCTTCCGCTCGGTCGGCAAACCGGCCTTCGCGACAGTGATCTCGGTGGGGGCGCTGCTGGGCCTGACGACCGTCATGATGATCCTGCTGCTGGGTCAAAGTCGGGTCTTTTTCGCGATGAGCCGCGACCGGTTGCTGCCGTCGGGGTTCTCCACGGTGAGCCAGCGGTTCGGCACCCCGGTCCGTACTACGCTCACGACCGGTGTCGCGGTGGCCGTCATCTCGACGTTCGTGCCGCTCAGCGAGCTGGCCGAGCTCGTCAACATCGGTACCCTGTTCGCCTTCATCCTCGTCGCCATCGGCGTCTTGGTGCTGCGTCGCACCCGGCCGGACCTACCCCGCGCGTTTCGGTGTCCCGGCGTCCCGGTCGTCCCCATCCTTGCGGTGCTGGCATCGTTTTACCTGATGCTCAACTTGCCAGGGGCCACCTGGATCCGGTTCGCCGTGTGGATGGCCCTCGGGCTCGTCGTCTACTTCGCCTACAGCGCCAGGCGCAGTCGGCTGCGCACCGACCTAGATCACTCCCGGACCACGGACAAGGCCGTGAGCGGCAGCTGACCGGCCTAGCAAGCAGCCGCGTCAGGGAAGCTGATCACAGCCGCCTGAAGTCCCGGCTGCGACCGATGCGGGGTCTCAAACCGCTGCGCTCAGCGCGAATGATCAGTCGCATGCATTGGTCCAGAACCTGCACCGCGGTCACGACGGACTGGCCGTCAACCTTGAGCTGAACCACCGGATCCCAGCAGCGTTCACCGAACTTGCCCTCGTCATCTAACCAGCGCACAAGCACCGTCGACCGTGCCCACCTCCCGCTAACCAACCGGCCGCCTCGAGCTTCACGTCGCCTCCTCCGCATCGGGGCCGTGATCTTTGACGATCCGGTCGAACTGGCGGGTTCGCTTAGTGGTGTGCTTGTCGGTGATCGCGCCGGCGGCGTACCAGGTGGCGGATGATCAGACCGACCGTGACGACGACAGCCGCGATGAGTAGGTAAAGCTCATAGTGGTGGAACTGGTCATAGAGCACCCCGATGTGGTTACCGGCGAGGTAGCCGACCGTGGTCCACAGCCCCACCCACAGCGCGGCGCCCAAGGCGTTGAAGGCGAGGAAGCGCCACCAGGGCATACCGACCAGTCCAGCGATGATGCCATTGACCTGCCGTAGCCCATCAATGAACCGGGCCACCGCCACGATCTTGCCGCCGTGTCGGGTAAAGACGTCCGCAGTCTTGTCGAGGCGTTGCTCGGTGAGCAAGACATAACGACCGAAACGCAGCACCAACCGACGTCCGCCGAAGTGCCCGATGGCGAAACCGATGTTGTCACCGGCGGTGGCGGCGAGAAATCCCAACAGACCTATCGCCACGATGTTGAGCTGGCCAGTGCCGGCATAGAGCCCGGCGGCCAGGAGCATGGTCTGACCCGGGGCGGGCATCCCGAAACCCTCGGTGATGACCAGCCCGACCACGACAAGGTAGCCGTAGTGGTCCAACAGGGCGGCCAGCGAGGCAAAGATCCCCGGCAGCGGGGGCGGAGCACTCACCGCGACCACGCCGATCACGGTCTTACCCCGTCAGCCGCGACCAACATCAACGCGGGCATCGCTCTCCTCACTTGCCTCACTTACCGCTGCCTTACACGTCCCCGTGCCCATCACCCCACAGGAACGCATCAAGATCCCAGTCGCTGAAGCCCTCGATAATCTCCGTGAGCTGGCTTTGGAACGCCAGACGACGCATCTCACCGTCGGTGACCACAGCCAGGCCGGCGTCCTCCTGCAGGCGGATCGCCGCCTCGACCGCTGCGTCTTCGACCCACTTGAACTCGGGCGCATCGATCTTGCCGCGCTCGTGCCTCAAGAAGCTCGCCCGGCCTGAGGAGGCTACCCACGACGTCAGTGCGCGCCGCGATCACGGCGCAAACCTACGCGAAGCACCACTCTCCGGCCGCGTAGCGCGCTCATGCATGTGAGTGCGTCACCTCGCACATGTTCTGTTTCGCCCGCACGGTCATGGTGCACGGCTGTGCTGGACGGACGCCGCAGGCGATCATGTGCTCGTGGAGTATTGGCTGTCTAATCCCGAGGGATTGCTGGTTGTTCCGCAGACCGGCGTCGCGGGGTGCGCGGTGTTGGTGCTGTCTGGGTCCAGTGGTCGGGTCGAGGTCGATCGGGTTCGTCTGTTGGCCGACCGGGGCGCTGCTGCATTGTCCATCCGTTGGTTTGGCGATGCCGGTCAACCACCGGGGATCTGCGAGGTGCCGCTCGAGACATTCGTACCGGCGTTGGATCGGTTGACTTCGCTCAGCGATCATCTTGCTGTGCTCGGTGTCTCGAAAGGCGCCGAGGCGGCACTACTTCTTGCCTGCCGGGACGCCCGTATCCGCGCGGTGGGCGCGCTGTCGCCATCGTCGGTGGTGTGGGCCCACGTGGGTCCTGGTGCCGACGGTGCCCACCAGCCCTATCGCTCGTCGTGGACCGAGGGCGGTGTATCCGTACCATTTGTGCCCTATGACGACACCTGGGTGCTCTCCTCGGTGGGCGGACAGCCGGTATATCGCGGCTTGTATGAGCAAAGCCTCCGTGCTTTCCCCACGCGGGTTCGCGAGGCGACGATTCCGGTCGAGCGCATCGCCGGCCGGGTTCTGCTGACCGCCGGGGGAAACGATCTGGTCTGGCCCTCGGTCTGGTTCGCCAGCCAGGTGCGCGCTCGGCGGGCCGCGCACGGGTTGAGTACTGAGGTCATCACTAGCACCCTGGCCGGGCATCGGGTGCCTCTGCCGGGTGAACCGGCATCATCGGCTGGGGGCAGGTGGATGGCACGGGGCGGCACAGCCGAGGCTGATGCCGCGCTCGGCCTACGTGTCTGGCCAGCACTTTTGGCTTTGTTGAATCTCAGCTAACGGCGCAAACTGCTAGGTGCAACGCCCTCTTCTATCACGAGTCGCGCTGTCATCCCGATGAGCGGATGCTCAGGTAGCGCGACGTTCCAAGGACCTTGGATGCGGATCCCGCTGCGGGGTCCCCATCGAGTAAGGCAAGAGTGAGGGACACTGGCGCGGCAGCGGCGCGGTTACATCGGCGGCCGGTTCGGATGCCGTGGTGGCGTACAACGAGATTGCAGATAACCTGTTGTACCCGGTAACGGCGACGCGGTGTCCAGTGTCCCTGTGGGGTGCAATCGTCCACAACTTGGGTATGCAGACTCGATCGGCCACAACACCGATTGAGAACGGCGTGAAATTGCTGCGCTCAGCATAAGAAAGTGGCATGATCGACCTCGACCATGTATTCCTCTTTTGCTCTCTTCGTCAGATTCAGCGGAACATGACAACTAATTGTGTGAGTAGGACCGCGATAGGAAGTGCTGGCAGAAGGTCGCCGGTAGGGAAAGCCCTGATGCGTAGTAGTCGTAAGCCAACTCCGACCAGCAGGAGCCCGCCGGTGGCGGTCAGGGCGGCGACGTGTGCTTCGGGCATTACAGCGCCGAGCGCGAAGCCGAGCAGGGTGACTGAGCCCTGAACCACCAACACGGACAGCGCCGCGGCAGCGACCCCCCAACCGAATGAGGCGGCGAAGGCCAGCGCTGCGAAAAGGTCTAGCGTCGACTTCAGTACCAGCTGGTTGATACCACGGCCAAGACCATCGGACAGCGAACCGAGGATCGCCAGCGGTCCAACGCAGAAAACTAGCGACGCCGAGACGAAACCCTCTACGAACCGTACACGCTCCTTCGTGACGGTCTGCCCATGAGTCAGGTGCCGTTGCAGACTGGCTCCTACGCTTTCTAGCCGAAATTCCAAATTGAGTAGTGATCCGACGACGCCGCCGACGAGCAACGCCCCAAGAATGATCAGCACTGGGGCGCTGGTGCCTACCGCTGCTTGCAGTGCGCCCTCTTGCACACTAGCCGCGCTCATGGCGGCGATCAGAAGCGTTGTCATACCAAGGCTGTCGGTCACGACATCGCGGGTTCGCTGTGGCAACCAGTGGCTAAGCAGTGTTCCGATGGTTGCGCCCACGAGCACGGTCGTCACATTCAGCGCGGTCCCAATTCCGATCACGACATTGCTCCATGTTCGTCGGTGGGTGAGGCGGCACTGATGCGCCAGTGAGTCGGTGTCCCCAGGCCAGGACGCGCTGCCGTCCCGTTAGCTAGCGTCGCAGCAGTGCAGGCGGAACAGCCACAGCGCACCGTCGGTATTGGCAACGTGGTGTGTCCACGACGTTCACCGTCATGGGCATGACTACTTCTAGTGTCCTGCTGATGAGCGTGCGTTCGCGCCCTGCGTGAGATTGCGGGTGGTGGTAGCACGGCGCCTTTACTGTGGAGGTGTTTTCTTCGCCTATGGCCGACCTCAGTTCAGGCTGAGTTCCAAGACGATCGTCAGCTGGTCAGCTCTCTTAGCGGTCCGGCCAGTCGGTTCGCCAGGTCAGCATCGACCCATTCGATCTCGACGAGCAGCGCTTCGCTGATCACGCTGAAAGCGCGTCTGAGCTCAGCGATGTTGAGCGAGCAGACCAGTGCCCGGCGAGCGCCGTGGTGATCTCCAGGGGGAGGGCGGGTGGGATCATGCCGATCTGGCTGGGGAGGCGTCGGTGGTTGAACCAGTCGATGTACTCCAGTGTGGACAGTTCGAGATTGTCGAGCCCACGCCAGGGACCGTGGGGGCGGATGAGTTCGGTTTTGAACAGTGGTGCCTGCCGAGAACCCTCTTCGCCTTGCACCGTGACCTTTACCGCCGTTAGTGAAGATGTCGTCGGCCATGGTTTACTTCCGGGTCGCTAGCCATCTTGCACCCGGCGCACGGGTCAGCCCACCCGCTGCAAAGTTCACGTTGGTTGCCCCGCCGCTCACTGTGTGTGACATCTGAATGACGTACGGCCAACAGACCAGGAGACCACTATGACCCAGGACCTTCCGTCCGCCACCCAAAAACCTCGCCTTAACGATCTACTCACAACAATGGGGATCACACGAGA